>CABVBU010000001.1 GCA_902496665.1 uncultured Clostridium sp.
GAAAAATAAAAAAATAATTTTTAATAAATGGCTAAACAAGGATATAGTATATGCTGAAAATGTATTGGAAGACCAAAAGACAGAATATGAAGCGATGATTATCGTTAACAATGTAGTATATTATATTATTGGTACAATGCCGGAAAGTGAATTTGAAGAAATTTTAAAAAATCTCATATATTTTTAAAAAGATGGTCACATTTTTCGTTTTCTTACGTTTTAAATAATAAAAAGAAAAAGGAGAAATGTTATGATCAAACGATTAAAGAGATTAGTGGTAATAGGGTTGTTATTTTCAATCCTGGCAGTAAATAGTGCGTATGCATCAATACCTGCATGGAACGGGGGAGAAGAAAATCATTCTGAAAGCATTTTGCTTAAGAATGGTGAAAACTACTCGGAGGACAAATTTGAAGAGTATGCTAGAGGGACTATTCTTTCAGCAGGGATTCTGAGAATAACAAATGAAAAAGATGGGACATTGCATATTAGCGTAGACACAGCAGCACATAGACAGGTCGATAAAATATATCAGACAGTATTTCTGGAGATGTGGGATGAAACTAATGAAGATTGGGTGCAAATAGGAAAATGGGATTTTGAGAGATCAAAGGAAGAAGTAGATAATAATTTGACATCATATCATGTTGGGTTTACGGTTTCAGGGTGTGAAGTTAACCGCTATTATAGAGCACAGGCAATACATCTTGTCGAATTGGGTGATGATCTGGAGGGAAAGTCTACTAAAACCAATGGTGTTCTTCTCACCGACCATGAAGTTTAATTTTTAGTATATTATTCCGGCCGGATAATATAGATACAAACTGATAAAAGGGAGATGGTTGATGGGAAGATACCTTAGATAAGACCGGTCGAGGCCGGTGAGAATAATGATTCGATAATTCATGAACTGAATAAAAGAAATAGCCCCGCGCACAACAAACCTCTTGCGGGGCTATTTTTACGTTTGGAAATGATTCACTTTTGATGTTTAAGCCTGCTGCTCTTTGTACTGCTTTAAAGCTCTTGCAAGCTGGTCTGGACATGAGGTTGGGCGGCCATTGCAGCTTACGCCTTCGACTCTCTTGATGACATCATCGATGTCCATGCCTTCAACGAGAAGGCCGATGCCTTTTAAGTTTCCATTGCAGCCGCCAACGAAGCTTACATTTTTGAGTTTGTTGTTCTCTACATCAAAATGGATTTCTCTGGAGCAGGTGCCCTGTGTCTTGTATACCATATAAAAACCTCCGTTTGTAAAAAATATGGCCTTGCGGCCAGTTTGAAAGTATCCTTATTATACTCACAGCAGAGAATCATTGTCAAGAGAAGCACGGAAAGAGCTGAGGATAGGCGACAAAGCAAGATTTCCAGACGGAAAAAATAAGTTTACAGGTTACAGACGAAGCAAATATCGGAATTATTAAAAAGGGTCAGCTTAGTTCAAGGTGAGTAGAAGAGCGAGCGAACTTAGTGACTCGGTCATTCTGGAGATCGGCGGATGAGCTAAGGATTTTATTTGACCTTCCGCTTCGTATCCCGTATAATGAGAACGACAAAGACGGTAAGAACACGTCTGAAACTCAGACAGAATCTATATTTGAGGGTAACAGATAAACTGTTATATTTGAGATCAGACTAAAATCATATGATACAATACGGAGGAATTCAAATGCTTGGTATTATCGGAGCAATGGAAGTGGAAGTCGAGAAGCTTCGCGCAAAAATGACAGAGACAGAGATGAAGACAGTGGCAGGAATGAATTTCTGCAAGGGAAAACTGGAGGGTAAGGACGTTGTCATCGTTCGCTCCGGTATCGGTAAGGTAAACGCAGGCGTTTGCAGCCAGATCCTTGTGGATCTTTATCAGGTGGATGGAATCGTAAATACAGGAATCGCAGGTTCCTTAAGAAATGAGATCAATATCGGTGACCTTGTTCTCTCTACTGTCGCAGTACAGCACGATGTGGACGCAGGTGGATTCGGATATCCGGCAGGTGAGATTCCCCAGCTTGGCGTGAAGGAATTCCCGGCGGATGAGCGACTTTTAGCTCTCGCGGAAGAGGCATGCAGGGAGGCAAACCCGGATATCAGCACTTTCAAGGGACGCGTTGCCAGCGGCGACCAGTTTATCGACAGCAAGGAGAAAAAGAACTGGATCCATGACACCTTCGACGCATACTGCACAGAGATGGAAGGCGCAGCAGTCGCTCAGGCCGCATACTTAAATAAGATTCCGTACCTGATCGTCCGTGCGATCTCCGACAAGGCAGATGACAGCGCCCATATGGATTACGGCGAGTTTGAGGCAAAGGCTGTTGAGCATTCCGTGAACCTGATGCTTGCACTTGTAAAGAGAATCTAAAAAGAGAAGACTCAAAAGTTTTCTGGAGCAAGAAAGCTGCGAGAACTACCTTCTACGAGAATATTTTACCTCCACTATTACCTTAAAACGCGATTCCTGTCCCTATTTGACGAACGATTCTTCCGTTCTCAACCTTCTCAAAAACATTCTAGCCCGGTATAATTAGTGGCATCATCTGGAATTGATCTGGACGAAGAAAGGGGAACTGATTATGCTGGAATTTTTACAGACAGGGAGAATGCTCTATGTCCTGGCAGCGATCTGTGCGCTCGGGACGCTCAGCACACTCGTAACAGGAAGCCTCTACAAAAGATTGATCAAAGAAACCGGAAACATGGCTCTCACGAAGGATAAAAATTTAAAGGCGCTGAAACAGCGCATGGAAAATGTGTTCCTTATTAACCACGGGATCCGAAATGTGAACGCGTACATAGAAAAACAGCTCTACGGATTCCGTTTCCTGCACATGAGCCTTGACGGATGGGACAACCTGTCGGTGCAGGCGATGATCCTCTGCTTTATGGCAGGCGGAGCGGCGGCGTTCGGTGCTTACTGGTATCGGTGTGACAACTATTATATTGTGCTCTACGGGGCAGCGGGTGTTTTTGGCGGACTGTTCCTCGCATTTGTGGACAACGGGATCGGTGCCGGGACAAAACGGAAACAGCTTGCGGATCATCTGGTTGATTATGTGGAAAACTCTCCGCATTTTTATAAAAGTGTGGATAACAGCGCCTACGCCGGGCAGGAGCGGAAAAAGGCGGCGGGCTCTTCCGATATCGTAGATTTTTCAGGCACTAGCGGCATTGGATATGGAAGAAACCAGGAAAATGTGAGAAAAGAAAAACTCAACAGCCGCTTTTCTGTCCTTGGAAAAAAGAAGGACGCACAGGCTGCTGATGGGAACGGGGAAACGGATCAGGTGGAAAAAGGGAGTCTCGCCAGGACCAGGGACACCGGGAGAATGTCACGGCTGGACGGAAAAGGACCCGCGTTCCAGGAAAATGAGGACGACCAGGCCGTAAATGGGAATAGCGCAGGCAGTTCATCGAAAAAAACGGCGGGAAAGGCCGATTATAATAGAGGCACAGTTCAAAATGTCCGGGATATCGGACAGGAAAATCCGGGGACAGGAGGAAAAGTACCGACAAGTGAGACGGAACTTGCCCAGAGTATCAATCATCTGAGCGAGAGCCTGAAGCAGATCGCTGCGAGCAGGGAGCAACCGGGGGAGATGCTGAAAGATTCGGGCAGGCTGGATCTGATACGGAATTCAATCTCGCCGGCGGAGCTGGACATGCTGAAGACGCTGTTTAATACACTGCAGAGTGGCGGGATATAAAATCAGCAAGGCAGTCTATATCTTAAGAATAAAAGGCAGACAGTGAAACAGAACGGTAAATAAATCGCAGAATCAGGAGCACGGCGCAGTGCTTAAAACCTGGGGGAGGAAAGCGGATGATGAGTGAAGATGTAGTGCCGATAAAATTGCTTCCGTCCATTGTCAAGGGTTTCACGAAGTGGTATAATAACGAACGGAGATTGTGAATCTCACACAAGAAAAGGAGACAGGGTTATGGGTAAAGAAATCGTATTTGATTATTCCAAGACAGCCGGATTTATCAGCGAAGAGGAAATGAAAAACATGAAGAGCACCGTTATGGGCGCGAAAGATGTCCTGACAGCGAAATCCGGTGCAGGCAATGACTATCTTGGATGGATCGACCTCCCGGTTGATTATGATAAAGAAGAGTTTGCAAGGATCAAGAAAGCAGCAGAAAAGATTCAGGGAGATTCCGATGTACTTCTTGTGATCGGTATCGGTGGATCTTACCTCGGTGCCCGCGCTGCGATCGAGTTTTTATCCCACAGCTTCTACAATGTGCTGCCGAAGGGAAAGAGAAAAACTCCTGAGATCTATTTCGTAGGAAACAGCATCAGCAGCAAATACATCCATGATCTTCAGGATGTACTGGAAGGAAAAGATTTCTCCATTAATATTATATCCAAGTCCGGCACAACCACAGAGCCGGCGATCGCTTTCCGCGTATTCAAGGAAATGCTGATCAGCAAGTATGGCAAGGAAGAGGCCAACAAGAGAATTTATGCGACCACAGACAAGGCAAAGGGAGCTTTAAAGAATCTGGCAAACGAAGAGGGATATGAGAGCTTCGTTGTTCCGGATGACGTTGGAGGACGTTTCTCCGTGCTCACAGCCGTAGGTCTTTTACCGATCGCAGTCAGCGGCGCAGATATCGACGCCCTGATGACAGGTGCAGCGGATGCAAGAAAGATCGCTCTTGAGACAGAGTATGAGAAGAACCCGGCACTTTTATATGCCGCAGTCCGCAACATCCTGTTAAGAAAAGGAAAACAGGTGGAGATCGTAGCAAACTACGAGCCGAGCCTTCACTATGTATCTGAGTGGTGGAAACAGCTCTTCGGTGAGAGCGAAGGAAAAGACCAGAGAGGTATTTTCCCGGCAGCCGTTGATCTCACAACAGACCTTCACTCCATGGGACAGTTTATCCAGGACGGTGCACGTATCATGTTCGAGACCGTTCTGAACGTGGAGGAATCCCCGGCGGAGATCGTCCTTCAGAAAGAGGATGTCGACACAGATGGTATGAACTATCTGGCAGGAAAGACGGTTGATTTTGTAAACAAGAGCGCCATGAACGGAACGATCCTCGCGCATACAGACGGCAGCGTGCCGAACCTTATGGTAAAGATCCCGGCGCAGGATGCTTACAGCCTTGGCCAGCTGTTCTACTTCTTCGAGTTTGCCTGCGGCGTCAGCGGCTACATCCTCGGTGTGAACCCGTTTAACCAGCCGGGTGTTGAGAGCTACAAGAAGAATATGTTCGCCCTGCTCGGAAAACCGGGTTATGAGGAGGCAAGAGAGGCGCTTCTCAAGAGATTATAATTCATAAGGACGAATATTTTATGCGGCTTGTGAGGCGAAGAATGCAGATAGCAGAAAGAGAAGAAACATTCGCAAAAGTCAGCCGTAGATAGAGATGAAAAATAAAAATCAGCCCGATATCCATGTGTTCTCCAGACAGGAAATACACGATAGGATGTTGGGCTGATTTTTATTTTGACTGTTCTCCGCCGGAAAGACACTGCCTGCGGAGATCCATCAGATGATGACCATATTTCCCGGAAGGTTGTCCTGCTTCCGTTCCGGTTCCTGCCTGCACGGTGCATGAACCGGAGCTTATTCCTCGATCACTTGAAACTCCAGATAATCAAAATCAATAGACTCAATAAAACTGTCCTTCGTAAACCGCGTCTTATCATGCAGCTGAAAGTCGCGGATATTTGAGTCGAGCCAGATCGGCTGGCTTAAGTCGAACTCACGACAGATCTCATCCAGTGCCTGAAATACCATGGCGGTTCTTGACATGGAATAGTCGTTATTGCAGGAAACCATATCTCTCACAAGATGGTTATCTTTCCATATTTTTCCCCAGATCCGGAACATAAAAACGTCCTCCATTCGATTGCTTTCACGATCATGATTTGAAAAACAGTATAACGGATTTTTTCCAGAAAGTAAAGGTACAACATTTTGCCCAAAATGCCTTGTATCGTCAGAAAAATTGTAGTAATCTATACCTATATAGACATTTTGATGACATACTTGAACCAGAGCCAGGAGGACAAAAGATGGGACAGCCAATTACAGATTATGCTGCTTTTTTTGCCAGTGCAGGACAGGCAGTACAGGAACTGGAAGCTCTGAATACAGAAGTGGAGCAGCTCGAAGCGGACGAGAAAAAGTTTGAGAGTTCCCTTAAGGGAAAACAGCGTTCTGTTACAGAAACCATCAGTCAGACGGTGAAGCAGCGGAAAGAGGAAATTACAAAAAGCTATGACGCGGAACTTGGAAAGGCTCAGGAGCGGCTTAAAAAGGTAAAAGCGAAACGCGAAAAAGCAAAAAACCAGGGCGTCAAGGAACGGATCGAGGAGGATACCCGGGGACTTGTGCGGGAGAATAAAGAACTGGTGGATCAGATCAAGACCTTATTTAAGGCAAACCATGTTCCGGGCTTCTGCCGGGGAAATTATTACTACGCACTTTACTTTACGAGGACATTTAAGGATTTTCTGGCGCTTCTTGTGACGATCCTGATCTGTTTCCTCGCGATTCCCTGCGGCGCGTATTTTATGATCCCGGAGAGACGGACCATGTACCTCGTTGGAATTTATGTGGCGGCGATCCTTATTTTCGGCGGAATCTATGTGACGGTGGGAAATATGACCAAGGTGCGCTACATGGATGTGTTAAAAGAGGGACTTGGCATCCGTGCAAAGATCCGCGCGAATAAAAAAGAGATGAAAGTGATCGCAAAGACGATCCGCCGGGACAAGAACGAGACGATCTACAATCTCCAGAAATTCGATGATGAGATCGCCCAGCTCGATCAGGATGTGGCTGAGATCAACCGGAAGAAGAAAGAAGCACTGACGACCTTCGATACCGTAACGCGGACGATCATCTCCGACGAGATTACGGCAAACAATAAAGAAGAGATCGACCGGATGGAGGATGAGCTTGCTTCTCTGTCGGAAAAACTCCGCAGTACGCGGACAGCGGCGAAGGAGAAATCGCTGTTTATTACGGATAACTACGAGGTCTATATAGGAAAAGGCTATATGACTTCTGAGAAGTTGCTGGCGTTGGCGGATATCGTGAGAAGCGGAGCAGCGTCTAATATAAGTGACGCGATTGCTGTTTATAAGAGCCAGGGAGAGACGGCAAAGTAAAAAACGCTCAGCAAGTCCGACGAAAATACCGATTCGTATAAAAAACGAATGGAAAAGAAAAAGATAACTGTTCAGTAGGTCTGCGCACTTGCTGTGCTGACCGCAAGAAAACATAAGCTGGAAGGCAAAAATCCCATCGGCGCAGCTGATCTGGAATGGATTTTTGCTTGTAACTATGAAGGTACTGAATAGTTGGAGAAAAAGTATATTTTAAAGTGGTGCGAAAAAGACAGGAAGAACGGCATCACAGGGGAGGAAAACAAAAGATGAGAAAGCTTGGAATGAAGATCGCGGTTGCTGCCGCGGTATTCTGCATGGCAATGCCGTCTGCCGCATTTGCGGGGACATGGAAATCCGACGCGAACGGAATGTGGTACCAGTTTGATGACGGTTCCTATCCGAAGGGAAGATGGGCATGGATTGATACGGACAATGATGGAATGGCAGAGAGCTTCTATTTTAATGAAAACGGCTATGTCCTGAGAAATACGACAACACCGGACGGCTATCAGGTAAACAGGATCGGTGCCTGGGTCGTTGGCGGCGAGGTAAAGCAGAAAGCCGGTGGGGAGACGAAGAACAGCAGCTCTGGAACTTCTGGAAACAGTGGCGGTGGTTCCAACAGTAACAGCAATTCGAATAATTCCAGTTATTGGAATTATGACTATAATTATGATCCGGACTGGTATCTGAAAGCTGATTACTTGAGCGAAATAGATAAGGCAGCTTATCACTATTCTTCAAAATATTATAATTGGGATGCTTACAATCCGGATGAAATCGCAAAAGTGAGAGAACAGGTCGACCGAATCGCGGCCAATCCGTGTGATGCGACCGCATCCGCTGAGATGGTCAGTGTGGAGATTCCGGTATGGAGACTGAGAAATGGCCAGAAGGTTGCCGGAACAGCGCATGTGCAGGTGTTAAGTTCCATCGCGAATGATGTAAAGGAGATCTTTACAGAGATCTATAATGGACCGGAGCAGTTCCCAATCGAGAGCGTCGGCGGATATAACTGGAGAAGCAACGGACTTGGAAGCAACCATAGCTCTGGAACTGCCATTGATATCAATCCTGACGCAAACCCGCAGATCGATGTAGACGGTACAACAGTTCTCGTCGGAAATAAATGGGAGCCGGGCGTGAATCCGTATTCCATTGGACGTGACAGTGATGTTGTTAAGGCATTCGGAAAACATGGATGGAACTGGGGAGCCGGATTCAGCAGAGCGGATATGATGCACTTTGATTACTAAGCAAAATAGAGATTTGATGAGAGACTGGGTATTTGAGGGTACCTGGTCTCTTTTTTATGTAACAGGAAATTCCGAGGAATTCCCTGTTACATAAAAATATCGTGAAAAGTAACGAGCAGAACGGAGCGGGAATAACATGTATAATCTCTGCGTATTCTGCCTATAATGTCTCATAGAAACCAGTCAGGAAACGGAGTGTTTACCATGAGATTCGGGAGGCGGAAGATCACTTATTATGATACGGAAGCGGGATTTGAAGCGGAGAAATTTGCGGCGAGGCTTCTGCTTCTTTTGATGAATGAGATGCGGGCATCGGGCCGCCGCCAGGTGGTGTTTTTGTGCATCGGGACGGATCGGTCTACGGGGGACAGCCTGGGGCCGCTCATCGGTTCACGGCTGGAGGCAGAGGAGATCAGCGATATGGTAGTGATCGGGACGCTGGAACATCCGGTCCATGCGGTGAATCTTGATCGGACGCTGGAACATATTGAAGAACATTATCCGGACGCGATCATCATCGCCGTGGATGCCGCCGTTGGCCGATGGGACCATGTGGGGCTTGTGACACTGGAAAAAGGGCCGCTTCGCCCGGGACTGGGCGTTCAGAAGGAGCTTGCCGCCGTGGGAGATATCTCCATCACTGGGATCGTCGGCGGGGCGGAGAGCGGAGATCCCCTGTTCTTACAGAGCATCCGCCTGTCCATGGTCATGCGCCTGGCGGACTGTATCAGCCGCAGCATCAGCCTCGGAATGCGGATCATCGGGAGACGTGTCGAAAACTTTTCCAGTCAGGCTGCGCCGTTTTGACATGTTTTGCGGGTGTATCATGCTATACTTCGGAAAGAATTCGACGAAGCACGGTTTCGTGGTTCGCGTAAATATAGAGGCAGCCGGTATCTGGACATGCCGGCCGCCTGAAGATAGAACGAGGTGACAGCATGGGAGAATTATACAATCCGTTTCCGAAACTTCCGAAAAATATCCGCCAGATCGGCGATACGGACCAGGTGATCCGGCTGTATGTGGAGGATTATGTAAATACATATTTAAAGCGCCTGTATCCGTCGGGAAACCAGACGCTGCGGGTGGGACTTCTGCTGGGCAGCACGGAAAATTATGACGGGACGCCGTATATCTTTATCGATGGGGCCATCGAGATGGAGGACGTGGAGGTGTCCGGGGAGAAGATAGAATTCTCGGAGAATGCCTGGAAAAAGGCATATCGGGGTATCGAGGAGTCATTTCCAAAGCGGACGGTCCAGGGATGGTTTATCTGCGGGGCACCGTCGAGCCAGTTGAGTCCGCTGAATTACTGGAAGCAGCACAACCAGTATTTCAATGGAAAGAACAAGCTTATGTACCTGAATCATGGCCTGGAAGGCGAGGAGGCGGTCTATGTCACGTCGGAGGACGGATTTTATCGCCTGAAAGGCCACTGTATCTACTATGAGCGGAACCAGATGATGCAGGATTACATGGTGACGCGGAAAGATGTTCGCCGGGTGGAGTCCGGGTCCCACGAGAAGGTCATCAAGGACTTCCGCCAGAGGATGACGGTGCGGAAAGAGCAGGCGGACGCCGGGCGGCATATGTCCGGGATCCTGGGGACGGCCTGCGGGGTCCTCACGGTGGCGGTGCTGGCAGGAGGTGTGGTCCTCGTCAATAATTATCACAAGATGCGGCAGATGGAGTCTGTGCTGACTTCTGTGGTGCCTGCGGGGACGGCGAACTGGAGTGATTACCTGGACAAGCTGAATCAGGAGCCGGATTTTGTCATTGAGGAGCGCCCGGGAAATGTCTTCCCGACAGAGGCCAGCGGTGAGACCGGGGAGAGTTATGCGGCGGAGACTATGGAGGCGACGGAAGCCGGAACAGATACGGAGGCTGCCAGTGTGGACAATCAGCCGCAGAATCATAGTACAGGCAGTGCAGATGGGCAGCAGTCGCAGTCCACGTCAGGCAGTTCCGGGGGGCAGACGGGCACAGTGGGCCAGCCGTCAGACACCGCGGTGGCAGCCAGCAATGAGACCGCCGCCGCATCCGGTGCTGTAGAGGAGGCAGTTCCGTCCACCAGCGCCGAGTCTCCGACCCAGCCCCGCGTCGGAATGGGGAAAGAGAGTGAACAGAGCAGCACGGAAAGTTCCAAAAAGGAACCCGTCGACTACGCTGCCGCGTCCGCAAACGGCTACCGGATCTATGAGATCGGTGACGGGGAGACGTTATACGGAATCTGCTGGAAAGAGTATGGAAATTTGAAGCGGCTGTCCGAAATCTGCGAACTGAACCATCTGGACAATGTGGACCATATCGTGGCAGGGCAGAAGCTGGTTCTGCCGTAAATTTCAGGCTTTTCTCCTGTTAAAAATGTATCAGAACGTGTAAAAAATTTGAAAAATTATTTTGCAGGTCAAGATTGGTTTTGCCCTGCAAAATGAACTGCAATAAAAACAAAGAATTTAATGCGCATCTCCTGAAAATGGTGTATACTAGCCTATATATGTCCATTTTCAGGAGATTTTTTATGAGTGATATGCAATCTATGGACAGAGAGAATAAAAAAAGGCAGCTCAGACAGAATATCGTACAGATGCCGGACAACGGATCGGAAGAACCGATGGATGATGACCGGCTTGCCAAATATAGAAGAAAAAAGCGGATCATTGCGGTTGCAGCCGTCTGTTTTATTGCGGCATTAGGTTTTACCGGCTACCGATACATGAATGAATATGAGTATACCGGCTACAGCGTCCAGTGGGAACGCTCCATGCGCTACACGGAAACTGCTGACGCGGACAAGAAAACACAGGAAGCAGAGACAAGCGCTGCAGCTGACAGTGCAGGGACAGATGGAGCTGGTGAGACTGCTTCAGCAGAAAGCTCCGGCGCTTCCGGGGCGGGAAGCGGAAACCCAGATGAGACGGCGTCCGCGGAGAATTCCGCACCGACAGAGGCGTCAAAAACGGTCGGTGATAGCAGCTTTGTGAAGTTCGCCATGTTCGGCGACAACATGATCAAGTATACAAAGGACGGCGCTTCCTACATCGATGCCTCAGGCAAAACGATCTGGACCCAGAGCTATGAGATGAAAACACCGATCATCAACATCAACGGGGACTACGCCGTGATCGCGAACCAGCAGGGAAACGAGATGTACATCTGCAGCAAAGAGGGATGTACCGGAACGGCGAAGACACAGCTTCCGATCACGAAAGCAGCGGTATCTGCCCGCGGCGTTGCGGCGGCAGTTGTTGAGGACAGCACGGCGAGCTACATATTCTACTTTAAGAAGGACGGCGAGTCACTGGGGATCAACATCAAGATGCTCTTATCCGGAGATGGGTATCCGGTGGACATCGCACTCTCGCCAGACGGAAAACAGATCGTCATGTCCGTTATGTATATGAAAAATGGCGCTCTGAAGAACAAGGTGGCGTTCTACGATTTCTCTGAGATCGGAAAAAATGTCAACAACCGTTTCATCGCCGCTTTTGAAGAAGAATTTGATGACAAGATGGTGGGACGCGTCCGCTACTTAAATGATCAGACTGTCTGCGCCTTTTCCGATAAAGGGCTGACCTTTATCTCTGTAAAAAATGTGATCCCGGACACAAATGTCACGTTTGTTCCGGTGGATGAAGAGATCCAGAGTATCTGCTACTCAGACAAATATGCGGCTGTCGTTGTCGACAGTACCTCCGGGAGTCCGTACCGGCTTGATGTATACAACACGGATGGAAAGAAGGTTACAAGCATTGATTTTGACTACGCCTACACAGGCGTCCTCATTGACGGGGACAGGCTTATCCTGTATAATGAGGAATCGTGCAGGGAATACAACCTGGACGGACACGAGAAGTTTAACGGACAGTTTGACTTTTCTGTATCGCTCGTAAGAGCAGGCAAAAATCGTACCAATTCTCTGATTACCGCAGGCAGCGAGGTAATGAAAGAGATTAAATTAAGGTAAATAAATGTAATAGTGAAAGCATGTTACAACACGGATAACTGTGAAGAAAATGAACAGTTACCACACCTATGGATTATCAGGAGGAATGAAACAATGAACACAATCGACAATCTGGCGATCAATTCCATCAGAATTTTATCCGCAGATGCGATCCAGAAGGCAAATTCCGGACATCCGGGACTTCCACTCGGCAGTGCACCGATGGCTTATGAGCTCTGGGCACACCACATGAACCACAATCCGGCAAACCCGGACTGGGCGAACCGTGACCGGTTTATCTTATCCGGCGGACATGGCTCCATGCTGTTATACTCCCTGCTTCACCTGTTCGGATACGGCCTTACAAAGGAAGACCTTATGAACTTCCGTCAGGTTGGCTCCTTGACTCCGGGACATCCGGAATACGGCCACACCGTAGGCGTTGAGGCCACAACAGGACCGTTAGGCGCAGGTATGGGCATGGCTGTTGGTATGGCAATGGCTGAGAAGCATCTGGCATCCGTATTCAACAAGGAAAGCTACCCGGTTGTCGATCACTTCACATATGTACTCGGCGGCGACGGCTGCATGATGGAGGGAATTTCCTCTGAGGCATTCTCCCTTGCAGGAACACTTGGACTTGGTAAACTTATCGTTCTCTACGATTCCAACCGCATCTCCATCGAGGGAAGCACAGACATCGCATTCCGCGAGAACGTGGAAGAGCGCATGAAAGCATTCGGCTTCCAGACGATCACCGTTGAAGATGGAACAGATATCGACGCTATCGGCGCAGCAATTGAGGTTGCAAAGGCTGATACCGAGCATCCGTCCTTCATCACCATCAAGACTGAGATCGGCTTCGGCTGCCCGGCTAAACAGGGCAAGGCAAGCGCCCACGGCGAGCCGTTAGGTGTTGACAATATCAAAGCAATGAGAGAAACTCTCGGCTGGCAGTATGAGGAGCCGTTCTTTGTACCGGAAGAGGTCTATGAGCATTATTCCCGTCTCGCGGAGGAGAAAGCAGATACAGAGGCAGAGTGGAACGCAATGTTCGCTGCATACTGCGATGAGTATCCGGAGATGGAGAAGCTCTGGGAGCAGTACCACACGGCTCCGGACGCAAAGGCACTGATCGAGAACGAGGCACTCTGGCTCACAAAAGATAAGGCAGAGGCAACACGTTCCCTTTCCGGCAAGATGATCAACATCTTAAAGGACATCATGCCGAACATGATCGGCGGTTCTGCTGACCTTGCTCCGTCCAACAAGACAGCCATGAAGGATGCGGGCGACTTCTCGGCAGAGAATCCGGCAGGCAGAAACCTCCACTTCGGCGTAAGAGAGCTTGCAATGACAGCGATCGGCAACGGTATCATGCTTCACGGCGGTCTCCGCGCTTATGTTGCGACATTCTTCGTGTTCAGTGATTATGTAAAACCGATGGCGAGACTTTCCGCACTGATGGGAGTTCCGCTGACATTTGTTCTGACTCACGACAGCATCGGCGTTGGCGAAGACGGACCGACCCACGAGCCGATCGAGCAGCTCGCTATGTTCCGCGCAATGCCGAACTTCCATGTATTCCGTCCGTGTGACGCGACAGAGACATCCGCAGCATGGCTCTCTGCAGTAACATCTGAGAAGACACCGACAGCGCTTGTCCTTTCCAGACAGAACCTGAATCCAATCCCGGGAAGCAGCAAGGACGCGTTAAAGGGCGGCTATGTGATTGATGACTGCGAGGGAACACCGGACGCAATCCTGATCGCAAGCGGTTCTGAGGTTGATCTTGCGGTCAAAGCGAAAGCAGAGCTTACAGCTGAAGGAAAGAAGATCCGTGTTGTATCCATGCCGTGTATGGATATTTTCGAGGAGCAGAGCGCAGAGTACAAGGAGTCCGTACTTCCGAAGGAAGTCAGAAGAAGAGTTGTCGTTGAGGCACTTTCCGACTTCGGCTGGGGCAAGTATGTAGGTCTTGACGGAGCTTATGTGACAATGAAGAGCTTCGGAGCAAGCGGTCCGGCAGCAAAACTGTTCGAGAAGTTTGGATTTACGGTTGAGAACGTTGTAAATACTGTAAAGACACTGTTCTGATCAGATCGATGGAAATATGGCAGACAGGTGTGAACTGGACTGCTGTGGATAACAGGGGCTGCCGCCTGGGAGTCTGGGTGGCAGTTTCCCTAGACTATGCGCTGCCCGTGCGGATCGCTTAGAACTGCGGGGGACGGACAGCGAAAAAACCGGAAAAGGGGAACACACATGAGCTTAAAGTGTATTGGAATCGATATCGGCGGAACAAGCGTGAAGCTCGGTATCTTTGAGGAAGACGGAACTCTCGTAAAGAAGTGGGAGATTCCGACAAGAAAAGAGGAGAACGGAAAGTATATCCTTGGCGATATTGCGGCTTCGATCCGCAGGACAGCGAAGGAAAACGGTCTGGAGCTCTCTGATTTTTCCGGCGCGGGAATGGGATTCCCTGGACCGGTTCTTCCGGATGGACACTGCGAAGTGTGTGTAAACCTCGGCTGGAAGGCCGGAAATCCGCAGCAGGAGCTGAGCAGACTGCTGGATGGTATGGTCGTAAAAAGCGGAAATGACGCGAACGTCGCGGCTCTCGGTGAGATGTGGCAGGGAGGCGGAAAAGGCTACAAAAACCTTGTCATGGTAACTCTGGGAACCGGCGTCGGCGGCGGCATTATCCTGAATGAAAAGATCTGGACCGGCGAACAGGGTGTCGGCGGTGAGATCGGCCATATCCATGTGATGGAAGGTGAGAAAGAGGCGTGCAATTGCGGCGGACATGGCTGCTTAGAGCAGGTGGCTTCCGCGACAGGAATCGCCAGAACCGCAAGAAGAATGCTGGCGGCGGATAACCGTCCGTCCAGTCTCAGAAGCTTAAAGAACATCAGCGCGAAGAACGTGCTGGATGCGGCGAAGGCGGGAGACGGACTTGCGCTGGAATCCCTCAATAAGTCCTGCTATTACCTTGGCTGGGCTCTTGCGACGATCTCCATGGTTCTGGATCCACAGGCATTCCTGATCGGCGGCGGTGTATCCAAGGCCGGAACATTCCTGACTGATATTATTAAGAAGTACCACGATGAGTTATCTCCGATGGCGACAAAGAAGGCGGACATCGTCCTTGCGAAGCTTGGAAACGATGCCGGAATCTACGGTGCCGCGAAGCTGATCATCGGATAAAAAAGAGAGAGTCCGGTGACGGACTCCCTTTTTGATGTGAACGCACATAGCGCATGTATGGGTGAAAAAGAAAAATGTCCGCCATAAGCGGACACACATTACCCCTGAACATGAGGAGACCCCGGTCGCGACAACCGGGGCAATTATGAAAAATCTATGTGCAATTTGTCTAGTTGGCTGAGTCAAATGACTTTTTGTTTATGCAATAATTATAAAAAACAAATGTGAATAAATTATGAACGCACTATGAAGTTATTGTAACACATTCTTATTTGTACGTCTGAGAAAAACGCAATAGAAGGAGAAGATCAATGGCAGTTGAAGAACTGAAAAAAACACTTGTCCTGGGACACAGAAATCCTGACACGGATTCCATCTGCTCAGCCATCTGCTATGCTGGTTTCAAGCATCAGCTTACCGGCGAGAATTATGAGCCGTGCCGTGCCGGAAATGTAAACCCGGAGACACAGTATGTGTTGGATTATTTTAAATTAAAGGCCCCGCGCCTCGTGGAGAACGTCAAGACGCAGGTCAAGGACATCGAGATCCGCAAGACAAAAGGCGTGTCCCGCGGAATTTCCTTAAAGAACGCATGGGGACTCATGCAGGAGAACAACGTCGTCACACTTCCGTGCGTGACGGAGGAAGGTCTCCTGGAGGGCGTTATCACGATTGGCGATATCACCAAGTCCTACATGAACTTATATGACAGCAGTATTATCTCAAAAGCGTGCACGAAGTACGCGAACATCCTTGATACTCTGGAAGGAAGCATGGTAGTCGGCGATTCGGAGGCATATTTTAACCGCGGAAAAGTCCTGATCGCGGCTGCAAACCCGGACCTGATGGAGAACTACATCGAGAAACATGACCTGGTCATCCTCGGAAACCGTTATGAGTCCCAGCTTTGTGCCATCGAGATGGAAGCAGGCTGCATTATCGTTTGTGAGGGCGCAGGCGTATCCCTTACGATCCGCAAACTGGCGCAGGAGCGCGGCTGTGCAGTCATTACGACACCGTATGACACCTATACAACAGCCCGTCTGATCAACCAGTCCATGCCGATCAGCTACTTTATGACAAAGGAGAATATCATCGAGTTCTCCGAGGAAGATTACCTCGACGATATCCGCGATATCATGGCGAGCAAGAGACACCGCGATTTCCCGATTCTGGATTCCGACGGAAAGTACATCGGCATGATCTCCAGACGTAACCTCTTGGGCGCAAAGGGAAAGAGTATCATCCTTGTGGACCACAACGAGAAGAGCCAGGCCGTAGAGGGCATGGAGAGCGCCGATATCCGCGAGATCATCGACCACCATCGTCTCGGAACTGTTGAGACCATGTCCCCGGTATTCTTTAGAAACCAGCCCCTCGGCTGCACCGCGACCATCATCTACCAGATGTATCAGGAGAACCACATGGAGATCGACAAGACGACCGCCGGTCTTTTATGCAGCGCGATCATCTCCGATACCCTGTTATTCCGTTCCCCGACCTGCACACCGATCGATAAGGCAGCCGGACTCGCCCTTGCGCAGATCGCTGGTCTCGATATCGAGAAGTACGCCATCGACATGTTCTCCGCGGGAAGTAACCTGAAGGGAAAATCCGACGGCGATATTTTCTACCAGGATTTTAAGAGATTCACAGTAGGAAATTCCGTATTCGGAATCGGCCAGATCACCTCCTTAAATGCAGTGGAGCTCAAGGATCTGAGAACAAGAATGTCCGCATACACGGAGAAAGAGAGAGAGCAGCATGAGATCGACATGATGTTCTTCATGCTTACAAACATTCTGACAGAGTCCACAGATCTGATTTGCACCGGACAGGGAGCGGAGCAGCTCATCGCCAATGCGTTCCATGTAAAGGATGAGGATATGGAGAACGTCAGCGGACAGACCGGAATCGTGAAGCTTCCGGGTGTTGTTTCCAGAAAGAAACAGCTTGCACCGCAGATCATGATGGCATTACAGTAGCAAATTTTTTGCAGCAGCCCGGTTGTCTGACACGGTTGGATCAGGAAAAGTCATGACCGGGCTGCCGTATTTATAAGTTGGGAGCAGCGGTTGTTACGCATTTGAAAGAAAGTGCGGATGGCAGACACTGCAGGTGTGAGATGCCGGAAAGGCTGCGATTAAAGAAAGGCAGGATCTGTAAAGATGGGAAAACGACAGTTTAAACCAGGAAATATGCTGTACCCGGTTCCGGCTGTTCTTGTGACGGTGGCTGACCGGGAAGGAAATTCGAATATTTTTACGGTGGCATGGGCGGGAACCATCTGTACGAATCCGCCGATGCTGTCCATCAGCGTCCGGCCGGAACGCCACTCCTACCATATGATGAAGGAAACTGGGGAGTTCGTCGTAAACCTGACGACGGAGTCCATGGCCTGGGCGACAGACTACTGCGGCGTGCGCTCCGGGCGCGACGTGGATAAGTGGAAAGAGACCGGGCTGACCCCGGAGAAGGCGAACGTGGTGAATGTACCGGTGATCAAAGAGAGCCCGGTGAACATCGAGTGCCGCGTCGTGAAGGTGGAAGAGCTGGGAAGCCATCACATGTTTATCGCCGATGTTGTGGCGGTGGATGTGGATGAGGCGTACATGGACGAGAAGGACACGTTCCACCTTTCCATGGCGAAACCGCTTGCTTACTCCCATGGAAGATATTATGGGATGGGTGAGGAACTGGGAAGCTTCGGGTATAGCGTGAGAAAGCCGGTGAAGGACGCGAAAGCGGGTAAAAAAACTTCAAAACCGGTAAAAAAGAGTCCCGGCAGTGTAGAAAGAGCGGGAACTTCAAGAACGGACCGAAAGCATTCAGGCGCCGATGAAGGAAAAAAAGGAACTGACCGGTCAGAACGATCCAGGAAGGCGAATAATCAGAGATCCGGCGGTCCGCGGAATGATAAGAAGAGACAGAAGTAGTCTGCAGAGTGACTGGGAGTATACGGAACAGTTAACCAGAGATAATTACAGCGACAGATAAAAGAGCGAGGCATAAGTTATGAAGAAGAAAAATATTCTGATGATCGGAATGCCGGCGTCCGGAAAGAGCACCATCGGCGTGCTGCTTGCGAAGCGCCTTGGATATTCCTTCGTGGATGTGGATCTTGTGATCCAGGAGAAGACAGGAAAGCTTTTAAAGGAGATCATCGCGGAAGAGGGCGATGATGGTTTCTTACGCGTTGAGGAACAGGCAAACCTCGATCTGGATGTGGAAAAATCCGTCATTGCGCCGGGCGGCAGCGTGATCTACGAGGCGAAAGCCATGGAGCACTACAAAGAGACCGCGACGATTGTTTATCTGAAACTTCGCTATGAAGATCTGGAATCACGTCTCGGAAACCTTGTGGACCGCGGTGTTGTCTTAAAGGACGGAATGACACTCCGGGACCTCTACAATGAGAGACTTCCGTACTACGAGAAATACGCGGACATCACACTGGATGAGACCGGAAAAGAGTTCGGTGAGCTGGTGGATGAGCTGAGAGCGTATTTTGAGAATTTAGAGAAATAAAAGTGCCGGGCCAGCCTGGTGGATAAAATAAGAAAAGTTCCAGTAAAGTGTGGAAAGAATACAAGAATGTATGAGCCATTGCTTTACCGGAACTTTTTCTATATAAGATAATAAGTCATAATTATGAAATGACGGCTGCGCTGATAAGTGTTGGAAACGATAAATAAGCAGTTGTCGAGGTCGGAATGAAGAAAAAACCTAGCCAGAGCAGGAGAAACCAGGGATATTGCTTAAAGTCCCAGACATTCCACGCTGCGTTCGAGAATCCCTTTCATATACGCAATCGCAATTCCATAGTTCGTCATCGGAATTTCCTGGTCGGCGGCGCTTCTTAAGCGGCTTCGCATTTCACGCTCATTCAACATACAGCCGCCGCAGTGAACGATGAGCTTATATCTGGAGACGTCTTCCGGGAATTCAGTGCCGGAGGTGAAGTGAAAGTCTGGCTGCTTTCCGGTATATTCCCGGATCCAGTTCGGGAGTTTTTCGGTACCGATATCGCCGCACTGGCGGTGATGGGTGCAGCCTTCGGAGATCAGGATCTTATCGCCATCCTGAATGCTGTTCAGCGCCCGTGCGCCGTGGACGGCCTGGGTGAGATTTCCTTTGTACCTCGCAAAGAGAATCGAGAATGAAGTCAGGCGGATGTTCTTTGGGGTCAGGCGGTCTACAAGCGGGAATACCTGGCTGTCGGTGATGACGAGGGACGGCTTTTTCTTTAAGGAGTTCAGTGTCTCCGTGAGCTCCGATTCCCGACAGACGATGGGCATGGCACCGGTATCTAAAAGGTCGCGGATCACCTGCTGCTGTGGGAGGATCAGGCGGCCTTTCGGGGCGGCTTTGTCGATGGGGACGACGAGGACAACGATGTCCAGCGGGTTCACGAGATCGGCCACAAGGTGTTTTTCATTGCCGTCCGTGGAGACCAGGCGCGCCATGCGCTCTTTCAGGTCGTGGATTCCGAAACCGGTCTTGGCGCTGACGTAGATCTTATGCTGGTCTGCGGCTGAATGAAGAGCAGGGGCCGATTCGGACGCGATTTTAGAGTCCGTGGTATTTGAGACTGACTGGCTGCAATGCTGCGCAGTTGCTGCGGCATTTTGTTGTGGCAGACTGACCTCGTTAAGATCGCATAGATCCGCCTTATTGTATACAACAAGATACGGAATCTCCTTCTTCTCAAACAGCCGGATCATTTCTTCTTCCCAGCTGCCAGTTCCGGTGACTCCATCTACGACCAGGATCGCGATATCCGTCTTATTTAAGACCTGGCGGCTCTTTCCGACGCGCTTGATTCCGAGTTCGCCCTCATCGTCAATGCCAGGCGTATCGATAATTACGACCGGTCCCAGCGGAAGAAGTTCCATGGACTTTGATACCGGGTCGGTGGTGGTTCCGCGGACCTCGGAAACGATAGAGAGATCCTGCCCGGTCACTGCGTTCACAAGACTTGATTTTCCGGCGTTTCTTCTGCCAAAGAATCCAATGTGGATCCGTTCGCCGGACGGCGTTTCATTTATTCCCATATGTAAACCTGCCGAACCTGTCTGATATGCTTTTGTTTGCGCTGCCTGTTCAGCAAACAAAGATTTTGCTAAAATCTAAAGCAGGTAAGACACAGAGACAGATTCGTTCCTTTCTGTTAAATTCTTATTTCCTATGATCCCCACGATCCACAACCACATGATATCCGACACTTTCCATCCGCCGCTTCATGCAGTTCACGCACTCTGCCGCCTCATCCCCGGTACAGATCTTATTGTCGTAGAGGAGATATTTCGCCCGGACCTGAACTGGGGAGAGGTTTGGCATGACGACGTTTCCTCCGGCAAGAATCCCCAGTTCCCGTCCGAATGGATGGATCGTTCCCAGCGCTGTCGTCGCTGGCAGCAGGACATTCGGGTCCTGGAGGCGGAGAAGTCCCATCATAAATAAGGTGAGTTCCATGGTTCCTGGTTTCTGGTCCCCGAACGGCGTATCGTGCTGAGGGATAAACGGACCGATTCCGACCATCTCCGGCCTGAGTTCCCGGATAAAGATCATGTCCTCGGCGAGACATTCCGAAGTCTGGTACGGGGAGCCGACCATGAAGCCGCAGCCGGTCTGATAACCGATCTCTTTTAAGGTTCTCAGGCAGTTCATCCGATGCTCGAAAGACATTTCCTTCGGATGGAGCTTCCCGTAATGTCCGGCATCCGCAGTCTCATGCCGGAGCAGATACCGGTTCGCCCCGGCGTCAAAGAACCGCTTGTAGCTCTCGTATTCCATCTCGCCCAAGGACAGCGTGATCGCGCAGTCCGGGAATTCCTTCCGGATCATGGAGACGATCTCCGTGATCTTATCTTCGGTCATAAAAGGATCTTCCCCGCCCTGAAGGACGAAAGTCCGAAATCCCAGGTCATATCCGCTGCGGCAGCAGGATAAAATGTCCTCCGGGGAGAGACGGTAACGGCTGGCGTTCTTATTTCCAGCCCGGATCCCGCAGTAGAGGCAGTTATTTTTACAGTAATTGCTGTACTCGATGAGTCCGCGGACATAGACATCCGTGCCGTATACGCGTTCCCGGATGGCCCGTGCCTTTGGAAAAAGATAGGTGGCAAGTTCCGGGGAACGGCCGTCGATAAGACAGACCCACTCTTCTTTTGTGAGCGGTTCGCCCACTTCTAAACGGTCGATCAGGGCCTGCAGCTTACGAAGACAGACCGGATCTGTGACGCCGTCCCGGACCGGTTCTTTCCACCAGCCTTTCGGGTTCAATTTATTTTCCAGCAACGCTGTGTTCATAAAATCAATATCCATGATGTCCTCCTGTGAAAGTATAAGTAAAAAACAGCAGGACCATAAAAATGAACGGGGAATCAAAACGATAAAAATAAAAGATCGTGAGTGACGGACTCACAATGAATTGTATACAGAATAAACGCGGGAATGGCAGCAAAAATCATGCGGACACTGCCGCGCAAAAATAGATCCGGCTCCCGGTATTTTCTTCCCTGTCAGAACATTCTTAAGGTCAGCAATATAAAACTTTGGCTCTTTCCCGAAAGAATGTCAATTTCTCGCAGGTCAGAGATCATGAAAATATCGTAACATATCGAAAAATAAAAAGCAAATAAAATCCCCGCCGCGCGAGAGAGAGGGGAACGCGGCGGGGAACCCGGGTCCGGGGACAGGATTGGAAAAACCCCGGTGCCGGTATTACAAAATTAAGTGAAATAGCATATCAAATATCTTTTCCGATACTCTTCATATATTCTTTGAAATCATCCCCAAATTTCAACTTCATACACTCGAGAACAAGCTTTACGCAGCGATCATCACCGAGTCTGGCGTTGTTGAAAGTCAGGTCATAGTTGACCGGATTTGTCCAGTAGTTGCCGCCGGTGTAATACTTATAGTAGTCCGCGCGGTACTTGTCCGTTTTCGTGATCAGATGGTGCGCTTCCTCGACAGTGATGTCATCCATGCGCTCCATGACACGGCGCAGGGTATAGCTTCTCGGCGCCTCCACATAGATGCTGACCACATTGTCATAGTCCTTTAAGATATAATCGGCGCACTTTCCGACGATCACGCAGGACTCCGAAGCGGCAAGCTTTTCGATAATGATCTTCTGGTACTCGAAGAGCCGGTCATCTGAGGTGAATCTCGATAACTCACCGGTCGGTGTATGGCGCTTCGGCAGTGCCTGAAGCTGTTTCGTGATCAGACTGCCGTTTAAGGTCTCGTCGGCCTCTTTAAAGTAGTGTTCCGGATAACCGCTGTACTGGGAAGCGAGCGTCAGGATACGGTTGTCGTAGCTGTGGACATGCAGCTCATCCGCCAGCTTGGCGGCGATTGCACGTCCGCCGGAACCGAATCCTCTGGCAACTGTGATAACAAAGTTTTTCATACAAGATCTCCCGTCCTTTCCGTAAATTTGACACTAAAAACAGAATAAACTGTCTGATGAAGCCGGTTGAAATAGGATCTCCGGCTGTCTGAGCGCTTATTTCGTAAAGCTGAGGGTGATCGTACCGTCCTCGTTGTATACAACAGCATCCTTATCCATGGTGATTGCATCGATGGCGGCAAGATACTCTTCTTTTGACTTGAAATATGGTTTTGCTTCCGCGATGACTTTCTTTCCGAGAGAGGCATCGTCCGCAAGAAGCTTTGCGGCGGTGAGCACAAGGCATTCTGCCGGATAGAGACAGCCGAGCTTCTTATCCTGAACATAGTAATCTTTGCCATGACCTGTTCCGATGGAACCGTTTGCGTGCGGGTGAAGGACCGGCATGATAGCGGACACATCGCCCATATCGGTGCTGCCGGTTCCCCAGCCGCCCTCAACGACGCTGTCAGGGCCTGCAACAGTCTCCATAGCCTCTTTCATGACAGCGGCCATATTTTTATCGTTATTTAACGGGAAGTAGCCCGGATGGTCATCAAGCTCCACATTGCAGCCGATGGCGGCGGCGGAAGCGGCGAGAGCCTGATTTACTTTTGTATTGTATTTGCGGATCGCGTCGAAGGAAGCGCCGCGCACATAGGATTCCACCTTCGCTGTCTCCGGGATCGCATTGACGGCGAGACCGGCCTCTGTGATGATCGGGTGGAAGCGGATATGGTCATTGTCTGTGAATGTCTCACGAAGGGCATTGACGGAGTTTAAAGCGCAGGTTGCGGCGTAGAGGGCATTTCTGCCGTTCTCCGGCGAGCCGCCTGCGTGGGCGGAAATCCCTTTGAATGTGATATTTTTTGTGACACAGCCGTTGCATCCGTCGCTGATGGAGAGCGCTTTTCCTTCCGGGAGCTTGCCGGAATGGATCATCATCGCCATATCGACACCGTCAAAGTATCCGCGATGGATAAATTCAACTTTTCCGCCGAAATATTTGATGATGCCCTGTTTTCTTAAGCTCTCGCGGTAACCGAGTTCAATGAGCTCCTCCGCCGGAACAGAGATGAAACGGATGGATCCGCAGAGACCGTCGAGAGCGCCCGGCTCCTTTAAGGCAGCGGCAGTTCCGAGAAGAACAGCACACTGGGCATGATGGCCGCAGGCGTGGACGTAATGGGTCTCCGGATCACAGCACGGGTGGTTTGCAACGATCAGGGAGTCCAGCTCGCCGAGGATCGCAATCTTTGGACCCGGCTTTCCGGTGTCGAGATCTGTGTAGAATCCCGGGATGTTGCCGGCCTTGGTCAGCGTATATCCAAGCTCCTCAAAATGCTGCTCCATGTAAGCGGAAGTCTTCCACTCGCGGTATCCCGTCTCCGGGTGTGCCCAGATATGGTCAGCGGTGTCATAGATCAGTTTTTCGTATTTTTCTACCAGAGAGATCAGTTTTTTAGAATCTACCATTTTGTATTACTCCTCCTGAATATAAAAATTGTAAGGATCAAGATATTTGTGAGATCTTATTCGTATAAGAAACATGCTACCATATGTCCGTCCCCTGTGTCTACAAGCTTCGGAATCTCTTTCTTACAGCGCTCCGTGCAGTGCGGGCAGCGGCCTGCAAGCGGGCAGCCGACCTGGTCGCCGATGGGGCTTGGAATATCGCCGGTGAGAGGCAGACGCTCTTTTTTATCAAAGGGACTTTCCGGCGGGATCGCGGAGAGCAGCGCCTGGGTGTACGGGTGCTTCGGATCCGCGTAAATTCCCTCGGAGGTGTAGAACTCCATGACGCGTCCCAGATACATGATCATAATCCGGTCGCTGATGTATTTGATGATGCCGAGGTCATGGGAGATGAACACATATGTCAGGTTAAACTGCTTCTGCAGGCGGCGGAAGAGGTTGATGACCTGTGCCTGGATCGAAACGTCCAGTGCGGATACCGGCTCGTCGCAGACGATGATCTTCGGCTCCATGGAGAGGGCGCGGGCAATGTTCACACGCTGTCTCTGACCGCCGGAGAACTCGTGGGGATAGCGCTCCATGTGCTGGATGTCGAGACCGACCTCCTGAAGCGCTTCCAGTGCCTTCTGGCGGCGCTCTCTTGCGGTGTCACCGATGTGATGGACCTTCATCGCTTCCTCAATAGAGTAGGAAGCTGTTTTTCTCGGGTCCAGAGAGGAATACGGATCCTGAAAGATCATCTGGATGTCCCTGCGGGCCGCCTCGCGCTCGTAGATCGGCAGATTCCAGAGATCCTTGCCGTTGTAGGTGATCGTTCCGGCGGACGGCTTGTGGAGCTTTACAAGACAGCGTCCAAGTGTGGATTTGCCGCATCCGGACTCACCGATGATGCCAAGGGTTTCACCCTCATAAATATCAAAAGAAACATCGCTCAATGCGTGGAGAAGCTTACTCTTTTCCCCTAATTTTTTTCCGCGGATCACGAAATCCTTACTGAGATGATCGACGCTCATGATTACATTTTTTTGCATGTCACATTCACTTCCCCTCGTGTTAATCTGTGCTCGCCGTCCTGCCTGTGGCATGCCACGAAATGTCCGGGAGCGACTTCCTTAAGCGGTGGTACCTGCTGTTTGCAGATCTCCGTCGCGTAAGGACAGCGGTTATAAAAGTTGCAGCAGTGGCCGGTAAGGCGGAGATCCGGCGGTGTGCCCGGGATCATCTTTAAGTCCTCCTTCGTGGAGCTGCTGAGTTTCGGCATGGAGTCTAAAAGGCCCCAGGTGTACGGGTGAAGCGGCTCTTTGTAGAGCGTCTTTGTATCCGCGTATTCTACGGTATTTCCTGCATACATGACCATGACGGTGTCGCACATCTCCCAGACAACGCCGAGGTTGTGGGTGATGAGTAAGATCGCTGTGTTGAGCTTCTTCTGTAGATCCTTTAAAAGCTCAAGGACCTGTGCCTGTACGGTCACATCGAGGGCGGTCGTCGGCTCATCGGCGATGATGAGCTTCGGATGTCCGCAGACAGCCATGGCGATGATGACACGCTGGCACATACCGCCGGAGAGCTCGTGGGGATAGGCGTCCATCCGTTTCTCGGCTTCCGGGATGCCGACAAGCTTTAAAGCTTCAACGGCTTTATCCCAGGCATCTTTTTTGCTGATCTTTTCATGCTCTCTTATCATTTCCACCATCTGGTGGCCGATCTTGAATACCGGATCAAGGGAAGTCATCGGGTTCTGGAAGATCATGCAGCACTCATCGCCGCGGAACTTTTCCATCTGTGCTTCAGAGAGATTCCGGATGTCCACACCGTCGAAGATGATGGAGCCGTCTACGATCTTTCCGGTCTTTGCCGGCATGAGCCGCATCACGGAAGCGCTTGTGACGCTCTTTCCGGATCCGGATTCACCAACGATTCCCATGGTCGTGCCCTGACGCAGGCTGAAGCTTACGCCATCGACAGCCTTGGAAACACCGCTTGCCTGATAGAAATATGTTTTTAATCCATTTACTTTTAAGATAACATCGTTTTCACTCATAACCTGCACCTCCTACTGTTTCATTTTCGGATCCATGACATCACGGATACCATCGCCCAACAGGTTGAAACCGATAACGGTCACGAGGATAAACGCGCCTGCGGTTCCCGCAACGTGCGGGGCGGTTGTCAGACAGTCACGGCCGACACGGAGAATGCTGCCCCAGGAGGCGGTCGGAAGTGCGATGCCGAGTCCTAAGAAGCTTAAGGACGCCTCGGAGATAATGGCACTTGCGATACGGAGTGTCGCGTAAACGATGATCTGGGATACACAGTTCGGCAAAATATGTAAGAACAGGAGTCTTACCGGGGAAACACCGACAACGCGGCAGGCGTTGCAGTATTCTTCTTCCTTTACGATCAGTACCTGGCCTCTTGTGACACGGGCAAATCCCGGTACGCTTGCGATGCCGATGGCCAGAATGACGTTCATGACGCCGTTTCCTAAAACGGTGATCAGGATCATGGCTAACAGGATGAACGGGAAGGAGAACATGCCGTCCATGATTCTCATGAGCACCGCATCGATCCATCCGCCGAAATATCCGGCGGTGAGTCCGATAAGGACGCCGATGATCGCGCCGACGATGGTGGCGCCTACGGCAACGATCATGGAAATACGGGAGCCGTAGATGATACGGGACAGGATATCACGGCCAAGGTCATCTGTGCCGAAGAGATGTCCGGGGGTGCCGATTCCCTTAAACGGCAGGATCGGGTTGATCGCGTTCGGGTCATATGGCGCTATGAGCGGGGCAAATACGGCGATGACTACCATAAAAGCCACGATAAAGAAGCCGACGAGGGCCGTTTTATTTCTCGCTAATTTGTGCCAGGCATTGTTTGCGTTCCTCTCTTTTACGAGCATCGCGATATTGGCATCCATTCCAAGCGCCTCACCGGAGACAACGGAGGACGCAGCAGCAGGTTTTTTCTTTTTTGATAATGTCATGACTCATCACCCCTTTTCCAGTTTAACTTTCGGATTCAGAATCGCGTAGGCGATATCGACCAGCATGTTGCAGAAGACAAACATGATCGCGGAGAACAGGACCGCACCCTGGATCAGGGAATAATCGCGGTTGTTGATCGCGGTGTTGATCATGGTTCCCATGCCCGGCCAGGAGAAGATTCCCTCGGTGATGATGGCACCGGTGAAGGTTCCGGCGATCTGGAGACCTAAAACTGTGATGAGGGGCGGGAGAGCATTCTTTAATCCGTGGATCAGGATGACTTTGAGCTTTTTGATTCCACGGGCTCTGAGACATCGGATGTAGTCGCTGCTCATGATATCGATCATACTGGAACGCATGGTTCTCGCAAAGGTTGCCATCGGGATCGTCGCAAGGCAGAAGCCTGGAAGGATCATGTGGATCACAACATCGCCGAAGCCTTTGGAGAGATCTCCCATACCCATAACAGGCAGAAGATTCATTTTAACGGAAAACTGAAGAACCAGCATGAGTGCCAGCCAGAAGATCGGCATGGACACACCCACGAGCGTGATGACCATGACAATGTAATCGAAGATTGTATTCTGCTTTAATGCAGCAATGATACCGACGCTGGTTCCGATGATGAAAGCGAAGAGAAGTGCTGTCAGCGTCAGGGTCAATGTGTTTGGAATTCTGGAAGTGATGAGTGGAAGAACGTCCTGACGGTAGCTGTAGGAGTAACCAAAGTCACCGTGGACAAGTCCGCCCAGGTAGAGGGCGTACTGCTCAGGGAGCGATTTGTCGAGGTTCATCTCAGCTCTCATAGCTTCGATGTCCTCCGCGTTTGCCTCGATACCCAGGATCGCCACTGCCGGATCGCCCGGAAGCATTCGTGTGAGGCAGAAGGTAAGTGTGACGACGACCAGAAGTGTGGGAATCGTCTGCAATAATCGTTTTATGATGATCTTTCCCATATAAATCCAATCCTTTCATAGCTGCCCTGTTCTCTTCACCGGGAAGAATGTGAAGAGAATGGAACAGTTAAAGCTCTGTGAGTGTACAGAAAAAGGGAAACAAACTTAAGATTTGCCTCCCCCTTTCCATGCGTGAAATCCGGCTGCCCTGCGCCTCCGGGATTCCCCGCAATTATCGCTTTCAAATTCTATTTTTCAACCCAGATATTGTTGAACGGTGTTGCGACTAACATCTGGTTGTCAGCGCGGAGAACCGCGTCATGTACCTTCGGGGATACGGCCCAGTTCCGGCACTCATATGCGTAGTAGATACCGGTGTATTCGTTCATAACCTTCTCAATGACTTTCTTATAGGACTCCGCGCGCTTTGCGGTGTCTGTGGAGCCAAAGCCTTCATTTAAGAGGTCATCCAGTTCTGCATCGTTGTAGCCGCCTGCGTTGGAGGAGGCGTGAAGTGTCTGGGAGCTGAAGAACTTTCCAAGGAAACCGTAAGGATCCGGATCGCTGTTCCAGCTTACGCCGTAGCTGTTTACAACATCGGACTGCCAGGAATCAACAACCGCTGCGGACCAGTCGGCCATGGTGGAAGACTTGATATCAAGTGTTACACCGATCTGGCTCCAGTAGTACTGTAACATCTGTGCCATCTTCTCGCGATAGGTAGTGGAACCAATGTAAAGGCTCATGGTAAAGCCATCCGGGTAGCCTGCTTCTGCGAGGAGCTTCTTTGCACCTTCCGGATCGTAGGACGGTACAAGATCATTGTATGCCGTGTCATAAGCGAAGGAGTATACCGGAAGCGGCTGATAAGCTCTTGTGCCTTCGCCGTACTGATAGATACCGGTTACCATGGAGTCGATATCGACAGCCATTGTGAGTGCTTTTCTGACATCAGCGTTTGCGGTCGGTCCGTTCTGCATATTGAAGCGGACAAAGGTGACAGCGGAACTCGGTGCCTGAAGTAAGAGGTCCGCATCCTGCGCACGCTTGATGGCTTCGCCCTGAAGATACATCGCGATGTCGACCTCACCGGTCTGGACTGCGTTGATTGCCTGATTGGAGTCGGAGATGATTCGGAACTCGATGCCGTCTACGTTCGGCTCTGTGCCCCAGTAATTCTCATTTTTCTTTAATGTGACTTTTTCATCGGTTACGATCTCTTCCAGTGTGAAAGCACCTGTTCCGACGATGTGGGAACCGAAGTCTTCTCCCCAGCCTTCAACTTCCTCTTTCGGGAGGATCGCGTTTCCGATACCGGCTAACTGGGAGATAAACGGTCCTGCAACGGATTTCATATGGATAACGACCTGTGTCGGGCTTGCAGCTTCGCAGTAATCGAAGAAATCACGGCAGATACGGTCTGTAGTACTCTCTTCCTTGCTTCGTTCAAGAGAGTATACAACATCATCCGCGGTCATCTTTCTTCCGTCCTGGAATTTACCTTTCTGGAAGTATACATCATCACGGAGGTTGATGGTGTAGGTCAGGCCGTCATCACTGACAGTGTAATCAGTTGCCAGACTCGGGATCACCTCTTTGTAATCCTTATCCCAGACAAACAGGGTATCGAGAACATTGTACATGATGTGGTTCTCGTACATGGTCGAGTAGGCTTTCGGATCAAGGGTGCGTGGGGATGAAGGCATTGACACAACAAGTGTTCCGCCCTTCACTGCTTCGCCGTCACTTGAGCCGACCGCGATACCGCCGCCGAGTGTCTGATCCGTGGACTTTGCGTCCGGGGATACCGCATTGGAGGAAGCCGCTGCTGTTTCAGCAGTGGAACCGGCTGCTGTTGTGGAGGATGTCTGGGAACCGCCGCATCCTGCCAGGGAAGATGCTGCCATAACGGCTGCAGCTGCGAGTGCAATAAGTCGTCTCTTCTTCATAAATGAATCTCTCCTCTCTCTTTCCTTTTACGAACGATCCGGGTGGGGAATCTCCGGTGCCGGTGGGTATCCGGCAGTCGCTTCCGGAGAACCGGAGGAACTGCTCAATAATCTTACAGTGTAGTCCGGGTAAAAAAGAAAGGCGCACTTTTGTCAGAAGTTATCGCCTTTGATAGTTGGAATGGATCGTTAATAAAATTATGTGCTTAAGAATAAAACCATAACTTTAAAAAGTCAAGTATTTTTTGCGTTTGCTTTACTTAATTCGGCATAATAATCAAAAAATACGAATTATGTAACTTTTGTTTCTACAAAATGGAAAAGACTGTCAATAAAGAGACGACAGATCCGATCATGGACAGTCTTCCAGAAACCGATTTCTGTTCGAACCGGATATAATTAGAAAAAATAGTGACTGGATATAGGAATTTTCAATGGCAAAGATTCTGAAAATAAAATTGACATATGGAAAGAAGTGTGCTAATCTTTAAACCATAAAAATTAAAAACAGAAAGTCGATGAGCAAAGAGAGTACATTCGGAATGAAATCACAGAGAGCTGTCGGTGGTGGAAGACAGTATGGAATTCCCTATGGAATGGGTTTGTGAGACGCCAGGTGAAAGAGATTCGAGTAGCTGCGGCCGTGATTCCTGCGTTAAAGGATAAGAGTATCGAAAGAGATTTCCGTACTCTGAAATGAGACAGATTGGTGGCAGATATTCCGATGTGGGATAGCTGCTATTTTTGTTTGAAAGTGTTGTCAGGCTGGATAGACATTTGGCTTTCGAGGAAGACTGATCTGTGAAATCGGGTGGCACCACGAAATATTCGTCCCGGCATAGTGAAAACTATGTCCGGGATTTTTTAGTTCAAAAAAAGAACGTTTCGGAGCGGCATCCCTTACTTATTCCCGCAAGAGGCAGTCGACAAAAACGAGGAGGAAATGATTATGAGAAAAATGAAAACCATCATGAGCCTTGCTGCAGCCGCAGCTCTTGCAGGAATTCTGCTTACCGGATGCTCCACAGAGGCGGACGAGAAGACAACAACGGCGGCTGAAACAACAACAGCTGCAGCTACAGAGGCAGCTTCTGAGGCTGGAACTGAAGTAGAAAAGACAGAGGGCGGCGCACTTGCCGGAAAGAAGATCTCCGTTATGACCCCGTACCTCACATCTGTCACAACAAACCAGATGGCAGGATATATTAAGGAAGATCTGGAAGCTGAGGGGGCGGAAGTATTTGTAATTGATACGGCAAACGATTTCGCGGAGCTTGCGAGCCGTATCGAGGATGTTGTTTCCTCCGGAACAGACGGAATCGTCCTTGTGAGCGCCGATCCGAATCAGGTAGCGAATCAGCTTCAGGATGCCTTTGATGCGGATATTCCGGTATTCGGATGTGACAGCGGATTTATCGATGGAATGCAGGTGAATGCAACAAGTGATAACTATCAGATGGGCGAGCTCATTGTGAGATACTTATTTGACGATCTGATGGGGGGAAAGGGAACCGTGATTGCCCTGACCCACAGACCGCATCCGGGCGTTGTAAAGCGCTGCGAGGCATTTGACGATATTATTAAGGAATATCCGGATATCAAGCTGATCACAGAGCAGCACGTACCGGCAGAGCAGCCGATCAATGACGCGCAGGATATCGTTGCAAACCTCTTAACGGCAAACCCGGAAAAGGATTCCATCACGGCTGTATTTGCGGCATGGGATGAACCGGCGATCGGCGCTACAAAGGCACTTCAGGAGGCAGGACGCGACGAGGTCATCGTCACAGGCGTTGACGGAAACGAGCAGGCTGTTGAGATGATCAAGGATGGAACAAACTTAAAGGCGACTGTAAAACAGAACTTTGAGGGAATGGCAGATATCGTGTGCGAGCAGATGGACAAGTACTTTGCTGGTGAGGAGATCGAAAAAGGTGAGATGTACGCACCGGCTGAACTGATCACACAGGAGAATGCACAGTAAAAAATACGTGGTGCGAGGTCTCAGGCAGTGCGGAACGCGAAGAAACGATAAGGCAGGTAATACAGGATGTTGCTGGATGTAAAGAGCGTAGATAAAAAATTTAACGGTGTGTACGCACTGAAAGGTCTGGACTTTTCCCTCAGCGAGGGGGAGGTCCATGGACTTGTGGGCGAGAATGGAGCCGGAAAGTCCACGTTCATCAAGATCCTCGGCGGCGTCTACAAGAGAGACGGCGGCAGTATCCTGTGGAACGGAAAAGAGCTTTCGGAGACGATCCGCCCGGAAGACAGCAGGGACTTCGGAATCAACATTATTTTCCAGGACAATGTCCTGATTCCGGCGTTCACGGGAATGGAAAATATCTGTCTCGGAAGACCGTACCCGGTAAAGGGCGGGATCATTCAGTGGAAAGAGATGGAGCGGGAGACCGAAGCAAAGGCAACGGAGCTTGGAATCCATCTTGATCTTAAGAAACCGGTGTTCATGATGACCCCGGCGCAGAAAAAATGTGTGGAGATCGTCAGGGCCATGATGAGCGACTGCAAGCTTCTGATCCTCGATGAACCGACGGCATCACTCTCCGATAAGGAGACGAACCTGCTGTTCTCTATTGTGAGAAACTTAAAGGCAAAAGGGACTTCGGTTCTCTATGTGACACACAGGCTGGAAGAGATCATGGAGCTGACAGACCGGGTCACAGTTTTGAGAAACGGAACGCTGGTGTCCACGGTGGATACGGCGGGAACTAACAGAAAAGAACTGGTGCGTCTGATGAGCGGAAATGAGACTGAGGCTGGAATTGAAGATGCGGACACTGGAAAGAATGCCGCGCCGAAGCTTCAGGGCGGAGCGGCAGATAGGGCATCTGATAAAGGTGGAGTGAAGCAGCCAGTGAGCAGTGAAGCAGAAAAGACGGATACTCAGGGAGCTGGGCTGTTGGGAACAGGTGCCGACGGAAAGATTGGAAAAACAGCTCTGGAAGTCCATGGGATCCGATCCAAAGACGGAATCGTCCGCGGCGTGGACCTGAACGTAAAGGCCGGTCAGATCACCGGAATGTTCGGCCTATGCGGAAGCGGGCGGACAGAGTTTCTGGAATGCATCTACGGGACGAGAAAGCTGGCAGGAGGCGAGGTCACAATCGACGGAAAGACCACGACCCGTCCGACTCCGTCAGAATCCATCCGACAGGGAATGGCCTTTATCTGCGAGGACCGCAGAGGAAAAGCCATGATCCCCGCGTTTACCGTCGAGGAGAATATGATGCTTTCCTCCATCGACCGTTACACGAAAAGCGGCTGGTTTCAAAAACGGTCGGCTGACAAAAAGGCGATGGAGATGATCGGGGCGTTAAAGATCAAATGTGTTGGCGCGGGCCAGCCGGCAAAGGAGCTGTCCGGCGGAAACCAGCAGAAGGTCGTCTTCGCGAAGGCGCTTCTCACGGAGCCGTCGATCTGGATCTGCGACGAGCCGACCCAGGCGGTGGATGTGGCGACGAGACAGGAAATCCACAGGCTCTTAAAAGAAGAGGCAAAAAAGGGCAAGGCTGTCCTTTATGTATCATCAGATCTCACGGAGCTTCTTGAGGTTGCCGATGAGGTTGCCGTCATGGCATACGGAAAAGTACGAAAGACATTTGAGAATAAAGACCTGAAGCCGGCAGAGGTGCTGGCGTGCTGTTACGAGGCGGAGAGAGAGGAAAACGACAGATGAGAGGAAAAGCATTAAAGAATTACGGAACGGTGGCGGCGTTAGTCATCATCATCGGAATTTTCGGACTTCTGAGACCTGCGTCGTTTTTTACACTGAAAAACTTCCTTAATATAACGCGTCAGGCAGCGCCGCTTGCCATGGTCGCTTTAGGAGCGACGTTTGTCATGACCATCAATGAATTTGATCTTTCCATCGGAAATATCGTGAGCCTTGGCGGCGTGGTCGCGGCGCTTTTATCGATTCAGGGCGTTCCGATCCCTGTCTGCTTTCTGGCAGCGACCCTTGCAGGACTGGCAGTCGGCTGCGTGAACGGAGTGATTGTAGCGCAGTTCGGAATCCTCTCTTTTATCACAACCCTGGGCATGGGAACCGTTCTGGACGGCGTAATTTACGGACTTACCGGCGGAACGACCGTATTTAATGGGATCCCGAAGGCATTTACGATCCCCGGGATCTTAAAAATCGCGGGCATCCCGTTTATCACCATCGTGGCGGCAGTGTTTTATATCGTATTCCATATGTTTATGAACCACATGTCAGCCGGAAGAAAACTTTATGCCATCGGCGGAAGCAGGGAGGCGGCAGAGACGGCAGGTATCCGGATCTTCCGCTACCGGGTTCTCGCTTTTGCGCTCGGCGCGGCGATGGCAGGCCTTGCGGGAGCTCTCGTGGCATCCCGTGTAGGTTCCGCGAATACCACAGCGGGGCAGGGATATTTCTTACAGTCCTACGCGGCGGTATTTATCGGATGCACCGTTTCCAAGAGCGGCGTTCCCTGTGTGATCGGAACCTTAGTCGGAACCATCATTCTGGCGGTTCTGGCGAACGGACTCACGATCCTTCAGATGCCGAGCTTCATGCAGAACATTATCACCGGCGGAATCATCATTCTCGCGGTTGTTATTCAGAAAATCGGAGCGGGGAGGGAGTAGATGTTAGCAGCAACCTTTGATATCGGAACGACAGCCGTCAAGGCAGTGGTCGTGAATGAAAGCGGAGAACCGGTCTTTACCGGAAGCTCGGTGATCCACACCATTGAGACCGGAAATTTTAAGGAGCAGGATCCGGACGAGTGGTACGGGGCATTCTGCAGCTTGTCGAAAGAAATGCTTGAGATCATACCGGCGACGGAGATCGGAGCCATCATCTTCTCCGGACAGATGCAGGATGTGATTCCGGTCGATGCGGAAGGAAAAGCACTCCGGAATGCGATCCTTTATTCCGACGGCCGGGCGGACGAGCAGGCACGTGTGATTATAAGAGAGGCGGCAAGACGAAATGTAGTGCCTCTCGGGGACGCATATATCGCGGAGATCACGGGAAACCATTTTGATGGATCGATGCCGTTGGCGAAGATGCTGTGGCTGAAGGAAAATGAGCCGGAGATTTATGAAAGAACCGCATGTTTCCTGATCAGCTCAAAGGATTATGTGATCGGAAGACTCACCGGAGAGTTTGCCGGGGACATGACCGCATGTTCCACAGCGGGGACTATGGATCTGGACAACAAGATCTGGTCGGAGGAGCTCATCGGGGCAGCCGGGATCGATATCAGGAAATTCCCGAAGCTCTTTTACGCCCATGAGTGTGTCGGCACGGTCACGGAGACCGGAGCGGCGGAGAGCGGTTATCTGGCAGGAACAAAGGTCTATGCCGGAACCGGGGATGCAGGAGCGACGACACTTGCCAGCGGCATCCTGGCACCGGGGGAGTATAACATCAACCTCGGAACCTCCGGCTGGGTGGCAGCTGTATCCAACAGAAGGATGGAGAGTGAAGGCGGAGGATTCAACCTGGCGGCGATGCAGAAGGATCTGCTCATCAACGTGGTGCCGTTCCTAAACGGCGGAAACGTCCACCGGCTGATCGCGAAGCTCCTGTCCAGGAATCCCGACGGGGCACCGGATTTCGGGTATATCTCAGAGCTTCTTGAGAAAGCGGAACCCGGAAGTCACGGACTGTTCTTCCTGCCCTATGTGGCAGGTGAGCGGTTCCCGATCATGGACAGCAGCGTCCGGGGAAGCTTCTTAGGTCTCTCCCAGGCGACCACGGCGGTGGACATGGCACAGAGTGTCCTCGAGGGCGTGGCATTTTCCATCCGCCAGGGTCTGGAACTGTTCGACCATCCGGCGTCAAAGATCACGCTGATCGGAGGCGGAGCGAGGGAGCGGCGATGGTGCCAGATCTTAAGCAATGTCATGGGACAGAAGATCTTTGTATACAAGGATCCGGATCTTTTACCGGCACTGGCCATCGCCTCGGCGGTGTTTGTGGCGGAGGGCGTGATCCCGGATTACAAGTCCTTTATTGAAACACTGGAGAGCCAGGGACACTGTGATACGGTGGAGCCGGATCTGGAAGTTTCGGAGAAGTATCACGGGATCTATCAGAAATATAAGAACATTTATCCGCTGGTAAGAGAGTTTTACAGCAGATAAAGAGCAGACAATAGGAAAAAATTCACCTGCAGCAGATTGCAAATTACAGTAACTGTTCAGAAACTCCTGTTGCCGGGAGAACTTATAAAGCAAAATAGCCCGCGATCATGCGGAGATCGGGCAGTTACCGATGATACACCAGTTTATACGAGGAGGAAAAAAATATGTCAAAAGGCAGATTTGGCGCGCATGGCGGTCAGTACATTCCTGAGACGCTTATGAATGCGGTACTGGAACTCGAAGAGGCATACAACCATTACAAAAATGACCCGGAATTCCAGAAAGAACTCACAACACTTTTAAATGAATACGCGGGCAGACCGTCAAGGCTCTACTACGCGGAGCACATGACAAAGGATCTCGGCGGAGCGAAGATCTACTTAAAGAGAGAGGACTTAAACCATACCGGTGCCCACAAGATCAACAACGTGCTCGGACAGGTGCTTCTTGCGAAGAAGATGGGAAAGACCCGTGTCATCGCTGAGACAGGCGCAGGCCAGCACGGTGTAGCGACAGCGACGGCAGCGGCGCTCTTCGGTATGGAATGCGAGATCTACATGGGCGAGGAGGACACAAAACGTCAGGCATTAAATGTTTACAAAATGCGCCTTCTCGGAGCAAAGGTCCATGCGGTGACAACCGGAACAGGCACCCTCAAAGATGCCGTTTCCGAGGCAATGAGAGAGTGGACGAACCGTATCGAGGACACCCACTATGTTCTCGGCTCCTGCATGGGACCGCATCCGTTCCCGACCATCGTCCGCGACTTCCAGGCAGTTATCTCAAAGGAGATCAAGGAGCAGATGTTGGAGAAAGAGGGACGTCTTCCGGACGCAGTTCTCGCCTGTGTCGGCGGCGGATCCAACGCCATTGGCGCATTCTACAACTTCATCGAGGATAAAGATGTTCAGCTCATCGGCTGCGAGGCAGCAGGACGCGGCGTGAACACGGCAGAGACAGCGGCGACCATCGCCACAGGACGTCTTGGAATCTTCCACGGCATGAAATCTTATTTCTGCCAGGATAAGTACGGCCAGATCGCCCCGGTATATTCCATCTCCGCAGGTCTTGATTACCCGGGAATCGGACCGGAGCATGCAAACCTTTACGATACAGGACGTGCCCAGTATGTGGCAGTTACCGATGATGAGGCAGTCGAGGCGTTCGAGTATCTCTCCAGAATCGAGGGAATCATTCCGGCGATCGAGAGTGCACATGCCATTGCGCATGCAATGAAGCTCGCGCCGACGATGGGCAAGGATAAGATCATTGTTGTCAATGTTTCCGGAAGAGGAGACAAGGACTGTGCAGCAATCGCAAGATACAGAGGGGAGGATATTCATGAGTAAGATCGCAAACGCCTTCAAAGGCGGAAATGGAAAGGCATTTATCCCGTTTATCACCTGCGGTGACCCGTCCTTAGAGGTCACGGAGCAGCTTGTATACGCAATGGAAGAGGCAGGCGCAAACCTCATCGAGCTTGGCATCCCGTTCTCCGATCCGACAGCGGAGGGACCGGTGATCCAGGCGGCAAACATCCGCGCGTTATCCGGCGGCGTGACCACCGACAAAATTTTTGCAATGGTTGAAAAAATTCGGAAAAATACACAAATTCCGATGGTATTCATGACATACGCGAACGTTGTGTTCTCCTACGGAACTGAGCGCTTCATCAAGAAGGCGTCCGAGCTTGGCATGGACGGAATCATCTTACCGGATGTTCCGTATGAGGAGAAAGAGGAGTTTGATGTTGTGTGCAAGAAGTACAACATGGACATGATCTCCCTCATTGCCCCGACCTCCCATGAGAGAATCAGCATGATCGCGAAAGAGGCGTCCGGCTTTGTATACTGCGTATCTTCGCTCGGCGTTACCGGAACGAGAAGCGAGATCACAACGGATATCGGCGCGATGGTGGAGCTTGTGAAGAAAGCGAAGGACATCCCGTGTGCAGTTGGTTTCGGTATTTCTACACCGGAGCAGGCGAAGAAGATGGCAGGTCTCTCCGACGGCGCTATCGTTGGTTCCGCGATCGTGAAGCTCTGCGGAAAGTATGGAAAAGATGCGGTTCCGTATGTGAAGGAATATGTGAAGTCGATGTGTGATGCGGTGCATGGGATCTAAGAATCGGCCGGGAAACGCTCCGCGAGGTGCACAGTGATTCTGCTAGGAATAAGTCAGCGCCGCTGACCAGAATCACGCGCCAAGTCTCACGGACGTTCGGCTTGAATGCAGAAGAATGTTATCGAAATGGTAATTGGGAACATACACTCTTGCAAGGTAAAGTGTTTACATTGTACCGTGCTTTGTGCTAAAATCAAATAACGAACTGTCAATTCTGCGGTGCAGGGACTCCTTTGCACCGCAGTTGTTTGTGTTACTTGCGCGAAAATGTAGGTTGTCGCAAGCAACCGCGCGAGACACCTGAATGTGTCAAGACACATTCCTTTTTGTAAAGGAGGATGATGCATGCCGATAGGAATTATCATCAATGCCCTGTCCGTCGCCATCGGCGGTGTGGTCGGGGCTTTATTTGGGCATAAGCTGCCCACAAGGATCAATTCGGAGCTCACGAAGATCTTTGGTGTTTGCTCTATGGGAATGGGCGTGAGTTCCATAGGACTCATGAAAAATATGCCCGCAGTTATCTTTGCGGTGATCATTGGAACCGCGTTTGGACTGGCGGTGAATCTCGGTGGGATCATCAACCGCGGTGCGGCGTGCATGGAGAAGCCGGTCGGAAAGATCTTCCCGAATAAGAATGCGTCCATGTCCAGAGAAGAGTATATGACCATGCTCGTGACGATCATCGTGCTGTTCTGTGCCAGCGGAACGGGAATCTACGGTTCCCTGGACTCCGGAATGAGCGGTGACCACACGATCCTGATCTCCAAGTCCATTCTGGACTTCTTTACCGCGATGATCTTTGGAGGAACCCTGGGAATGGTGGTTGCGGCTGTTGCGATCCCACAGTGCGTGATCTTTCTCGCGATCTTCGCTGCGGCGAAGTTCATCTTTCCGCTTACCACACCGGATATGATTGCGGACTTCAAGGCCTGCGGCGGTTTTCTTCTTCTGGCCACAGGTTTCCGTATTGCAAAGATCCACAACTTCCCGGTAGCCGATATGATCCCCGCCATGGTGCTTGTCATGCCGGTGAGCTGGTTCTGGGGGAATGTGGTTGTGCCGATGCTGTAAGAGTACAGGCGGAAGAGAAAGTACATAATATGAAAATAAAAAATCCCTGAGTATGCAGATCAATGTGATGTGCATATTTAGGGATTTTTGCAGTCATGTATTCGGAAGAAGCTGCCAGCGGCAGGTACTGATATTATCGGTCAATACCTGTGCGGACAATACCATATTCATAATGAGAGCCGATTTATACGTTCTGATAGTGTTTGCGGGACTGCTGTCTCATCAGGCAGACCAGTGTCACGACTGTGACGCCAAAACAGTCAATCAGCACGTCCGTAAACCGTCCGGCGCGGCCCGGGACGAAGAGCTGGTGGAATTCGTCGGTGCAGGCGTAGAAGAAGACGATGGCGAGAGCCGCGAGAAGACGGCGTTTCACGTTGGAGGTCCGGTACGTAAAGCGGAGTCCAAACCGGACGGTGCAGTAAAATATAAGATATTCGGTCATGTGGGCGGCTTTTCGGACGGGGAAGCTCATGAGCTCGATGAGGTCGGCGTACTGTGCCGGATTTCCGTGGAAAAAGCCGAGCTTTGTGCCGATGAAAAGAATTAAGCGGCTTATGGTGTCGCTCATTTCCGTGGACTCCGCCGCCGGCTGGGTGGAGAACCAGAAGATGGCGGCTGCGACGAAGATCGCTGGGAGCCAGGAAAGCAGTTTTGCGGCAGCGGGATAATCCTTTTTATGATTCATATTTCCTTTTTCAGATATCGCATGCATTACAGCGAAATCTCTCCTTTCGCTCTTGCTCTCCGGTCACGGATGGAGTGGATCACCGGAACCATGAAAATCGCCACAATTCCACCTGCAAATCCATTATTATATAAATTCATGCCTCCATACACAATTCCGACATTCAAGGCGACGGAAGAGTGCAGGAATCCGGCGAGAAGCCCCATGAGAACTCCGAATTCCCCGGCAATCGGCGCCAGTGTCGTCGAAAATAAAAGTGCCAGCATCGGTGACGGGGAGTTGATGGTCCAATGTTTTGTAAAGCTTGCGAAAAGTACACCGAACATGATTGGGGCGATGTTGCGGATATGTTTTCCTGTGGCGGAAAATCCTACGATCGTGAAGATTCCGCCGATGGTCGGTCCATTCAGTTCGCCCCCGACTCCGAGAACAAAGATCGTGGCAAAGAGGCCGTTGATGGCCATGTTGAGGATCGTTGCCGCACCCCCGTTATCCCGGAGATAATCGGTTCCGCCGATTCCGGAGCAGGATAAGATCTTTTTGTAGGATTCTCCGACTTCCTTTCCGCCGAAGAGGAATGCTGCGATGATCATGGCGGCAAACAGCCCGCAGAGGATCGCGAACAGCAGCTGGTTGTTGCCCTCGGACCAGATCAGGCGGGACTCGGTGGTGATGCCGAAGGATTTTAACACGGAAACAACGACGGTGGCGATGATTCCGGCGGAGAAACCCACGTTATAGAGGGAGTAACCTTTGTGGGAATAATGAACATGGGTGGATAACGGCGGCAGCACGAAGCCGATCATAAGCCCCACGGAGAGGCTGATGAGAAGCCGCAGGAGGTAGGGCAGATTCGAGATGTACATGATCTGCGTGATGATCGGGGACAGGCTGGTACCGTAAAAGCCGATGTAAACGTAGCGGGACAGGTGCGTCTTATGGTAGTGGGAGTAGAGGTACACGCCGAGCAGTATCGCCCAGATGTTTAAGAGGTTCTTTCCGAACAGGGAAAAGCCAAACATCAGGCAGCTGGACGTGATCGTATGCCCGTCCATCTCCATATCGAGGAAATAGATGGTCCAGATACATAAAAGCGTCAGCAGACCGGCGTTGATAAAGGAAGTTCCGATGCCGCCGACTAAGAAGTAGTCCGTGATCAGGAAGTCCGGCTCCTTGATCAATGTCCAGAGTCCCGGAAGAATTTCCGTGATGGGCTGCAGAAACAGTCCGACGATCATGAAATAGAGGGGGATCAGGGACAGAAGGCGGAACTTCTGGAGTCTTGTGAAGGGGTGGGAATTTGTCATGTACGTGTCCTTTCTAAAGATAAAATTACAAGTGAAAAACCATTGAGAATGGGCTTCGTGACAGGCTTTTGCAGTGCAGCATCCGTAAACTCTGTGCCGCAGCTCGGAAAAATGGGGTATCCGACGGGCATGACGGAATGAGCACATGGATTAGTATACCGTAAAATTGCAGTAATAGAAAGTATTTCTGTGAGAAAGAGAATTTATTGATTTCGGATATATGCTGACAGAGTTGCTTGCAGCCTCAATAAATAGAGATGATTATGTAATAACTCAAAATACAATTTGAAATAAAAAAGAGATCCAGGCAGAATGCGTTGGATCTCTTTTTCTCCACCGAAAAATGTCAGTGCGAAAAGTTTTTGAATGTCGAAATTACTGAATGAACAGTGTATTTACATCAAGCTCATTCTCAATCATGCCGGACTCATACATGAAATCGGCTGTCTTCTGGAAACCTTCTTTGTCGGCGTCTGTGATCTCTGTGGAGAAGTCATAGAAACCGTACATTTCCTTTACCGCGTCAACATCAAGGTCAAGTGCTGCGGCAACAGTCTCCATGGTTGCCTCCTGATTATCAGCCATGTAGGATGCGATCTCTTCCTGTGCAGCGTTTAATTTTTTAATGACATCTGGATGCTCGTCGTAGAACTTCTGGGTCGTTGCAACTGCGATCAGTGCGCTGATCAGGCCTTCGCCGTCTGCAACAAGGTGGTAGCCTTGCTGTTCTGCGTTGTAAGCGGTTGCGCCTGCGATCAGGGCAACGTCAACGCTGCCGCCGTCAAGACCTGCTTTTGCGTCCGGGATGCTCATGTTTACATAGTTTACATCGTCGAGAGTCATGTCAGCCTGCGCAAGGTAGGAGACAAGGAGCTCATGAAGGTTTGTGCCGGTCGGGCCTGCGATGGTCTTTCCTTTTAAACTCTCCGGAGTTGTGAGGGACTCATCCTTGGAGTACATGCAGAATGCCTTCGGGGAACGGCTGTACATGTTTAAAACCTTGATATCTGCGCCGTTTGCTGCGGACAGGATCACGGAAGTTGCGCCTACTGCGTAGAGAACCTGAACATCGCCGGAAGCGAGAGCCTGTGTCTGGTCAGCGCCGGAAGTAAGCTCTGCGTACTCAACCGGAACGCCGAGCTCCTTCTCGAAGATTCCCTGATCTTTCTCGAGAATAGTCGGTACATTTAACGGAGATGTTACATAGGTAACGGTAAGTTTGTCGACGGAAGTCTCAGCGTCAGCTGCTGCTTCGGCGGAAGTTTCAGCCTCTGTGGAAGCCTCAGCGGTTGTCTCGGCAGCGGAAGCAGCCTCAGTCTCTTTGCCTGCAGATCCGGAGCAGCCTGCAAGGGAAAATGTCATGCATGCCGCAAGTCCTAATGCGATCAGTTTTTTCATAGTTGATTAGTCCTCCTCATGTAAGTTGAAAATTAAATGTATGATATGCCTGAATTACCAGGCGGATATCTGAAATGAATGAAATACTAGGTCTCTTCCGAATAAGAAAAATGGCCTGTTAAAATTTGGGGCAGATCACTGCGTCATTCGAGGCTTTGAATCATAGAGCTGCGTGAAGTGCGCAGGGATAATATCACAAAATTCAAAACATACCAAATTATATACAAAATATATTTAATTTATGAAATTTAGATTTTCTATGATATCTCTCTTGAGCGCGATAAATTCCTCATTCAGCAGATTCCTCTCCCCAGATGCTGCATCCACCGGATAAACATGCTTTACAAGGCCTTTTTCGATCACCACGATCTGGTCGCCGAGGATCAGTGCCTCGTCGATGCTGTGGGTCACGAACATGATGCTGGATTGTTCTTTCTGCTGGACGCGGAGAAGCTCCTTCTGCATCTGTTCTCTCGTAAAGTAGTCGAGAGCCGCGAACGGCTCGTCCATCAGGATAAAGGTCGGCTCGTAAGCCAGCGCCCGCGCGATGGCTGCGCGCTGCTGCATGCCGCCGGAAAGCTGGGACGGATACGCTTTTTCAAAGCCGGACAGGTTTACCGTGGAGACGATATCCTGAATTTTCGCCCGATCGACCTGATTTTTCTTCAAACCGAAGATGATATTGTCCCACACATTGAGCCATGGCATGAGCCGCGGTTCCTGAAATACGAAAGCCGTCTTGTGGCCGCCGTCCCACAGAATCTCACCGCTGTCGGCGGATTCGAGACCGCCGGTGAGGCGCAGCAGAGTTGTCTTTCCGCAGCCGCTCTGGCCTAAGATCACGGTGATCTTTCCTTCTGGGATCTCAAGATCGATGCCGTTTAGTACAGGAAATGTCCTGCCGTCCACCTGGTATGTCTTATGAATGTCTTTTAATCTAATTCCAGCCATTTTCACCTGCTCCTTTCAGAAAGATGCTGATGAGAAGACCGAAGATCCGGTCTGTCACATACCCCGCGATGCCGATGGCGAAGATGCCGACGATGACCTTGTCGGTCCGGGACATCTGCTGGGCGAACAGGATCATGTGTCCCAGGCCGGTGGACGCCGCGACCATCTCAGCGCCGATGATGGCGCGCCAGCTGTAACCCAGACCGATGCGCATTCCCACGAGAATGTCCGCCATGGCGTAGGGCAGCATGATGCGGAAAAATTTCTGCCGGTCCGTGTAGCCGAACATGGTTCCGACCTCTAAAAGCTTCCGGTCACAGCCCGTAAATCCCTTGACGATGTTTAAGTACATCGGGAAAAAGGAGGCCAGAACGATGATGACCGTCTTCGTAGTTTCGCCGATTCCGCACCATAAAATAAGCAGCGGGATCATGCTGAGCGGCGGCACGTTCCGGAAAAACTGCACCAGATACTCGTAGTAGCCTGCGGATGCGGGAACCATTGCCCGCAGCATGCCGAAGGCGAATGCCAGGATAAAGGCGATCACAAAGCCTTTTCCGACGCGCAGAAAGCTGATCTTGAGGTCACGGAAGAGTTCACCGCTCTGCAGCATCTTGCAGAAGCTCTGGAAAACTTTTCCGGGGGACGGGAGTACATAGGTACTTAAGATCCCCGCCCGACAGACGATATACCAGACAGCAAAGACCGCCAGAATACCGAGCAGCGGTGGGAAATATGTTTTCAATTTTTGATTCATTGCACTCCATCTCCTCTGTGACAGCCCTGAACGCAGTATAAAAGCTCGATCAGTCTCGCATCCTTCCATTCATTTCCGGTTACATAGGATTCGATCGCCGGACGGCCGGACTTGCTGACCACTGGAAACGGCAGATCCCGAAAGAATCCGGGTGGGATCGGGCTTGCGTCCGGCGCAGGTTCCATTGACTCGCCAAGTGCAGCGAGAAAGCGGTTCCATGGTACGAAATGTGTGTTTCTTAATTCCAATTTATTTCCCATGTCGGCTAAGATCCGGCATGGAGTCGTGATGATCTTCCTGCCATCCGCAAGATCCGGACGTTCTGCAAGCTCTCTCGCGCAGTGGATCAGAATCGGCTCAATATCCGCGATCTGGATCCCCGGCTGCAGGGAATGCACCAGGGATACCGCCGCCGGACATCTCGCGTCCGCAAACGTCCCCTCTGTATGTTCCAAAAGCTCCCGGTATTTCCGAAGCACGACCTCCCCCCAGTCCCCCTGGCAGGTGACCCGTGTCAGCTGATGCCTCCGAAGCAGCCCCTCAAGCGCCGCCCCCGAGATCATCCTCTCCGATACCGGATTGATCCATAAATATGTCAAAGTAAAACTCCTTTCAATTAGTTACATCTAACCAACATTGCTCAGCATAGCAGATTAGTAGGGAAATGTCAATTGCAAATGAGACGGGAATAGACATTACATTATAAAAGAGATTGATTGTGAAAGTAATAATGGGTACAATATATAAGTAAAGGAGGGGCGGCCATGGCAATTGAGATGCAAAATCTGATTTCGGAATATGTAAGAGCTGTGAGAAAAATATATGGTCATCACTTGAAGCAGGTGATTTTGTATGGTTCATATGCGCGTGGGGATTATACGAAAGATTCCGATGTGGATCTCATGCTGTTGGTGGATCTGGATGAAACAAAATTAGAGAAATATTCTGACGAACTGTCAGAGTTGGGTTTTGATTATAATGTCGAATATAATATCTGGATGATGCCTATCGTAAAAAACAGGAAAAATTTCTTTAAATGGAGCGATGCCTATCCATTCTACAAGAATGTAAAAACAGAGGGGATTTCATTGTATGAAACAGCCTAAAGAGGTTAATGTATAAATGTTAATAAACGATTTCCAAAGAAAACAGTTGAAATTTCAGAAGTGCAGTGATATACTTTCAAACGTTGCAAAGCCCGCAAAAACCAAGGTCTTAAAGGGCTTTCGCCGATTCCCGGCGTAAGGTCATATACTTGCAGTATATGCCTTCCGCGGCATTCGTCAGATGTACATGCGAGCATGTCCGCCTGACTCGTTGCTGCGCGAAAACGAATCGAGTGTTCGTGACCTTCCACTCGTAAAACAAAACTAAAGGAGAAACTGAATATGAAAAACAACGCAACAAACAGCCCGGTACTGTCACTTGTATACGGGGCGGCTATCGCGGCAATCTATGTAGTGCTGACGATGGTGTTCCTGCCGATCAGCTTTGGACCGATCCAGTTTCGGATCTCTGAGCTTCTCTGCGTACTTCCGTACTTTACCCCGGCGGCAATTCCGGGACTCTTTATCGGATGCCTGCTGGCCAACTTCCTTGGCGGCGCGGCGGCTCTCGATGTAATCTTTGGAAGTATTGCGACCCTGATCGGTGCGGTAGGTTCTTACCTGCTTCGGAAAAACCGTTATCTGGTATCTGTTCCGCCGATCCTCGCGAACATGATCATTGTTCCGTGGGTGCTCCGCTTCGCATACGGTTCTGAGGACATGATCTGGTTTTCCACGATCACAGTCGGAATCGGAGAAATCCTGGCTATCGGTATTCTTGGACAGATCCTGTTATCCGTTCTGATCCGGTATCAGCATGTGATTTTTGGAAAAGCTGCAGCGTAAAATCAGTGATCCCGTATCTATTGGATGAGAAATTCAGTAGATGCGGGATTTTTTATGTAACAGGAAATTCTGAGGAATTCCCTGTTACATAAAAAGGCACTAACGTGCCAAAGATGCGCACTCGCGCAAAGATGTAGATTGTCGCAAGCGGCCGCGCGAGGCGCGAGAATGTGCCAAGGTACATTCTTTTACGTAGAAAGTGCTGCACGGAAAAGAAAATATTTGCGTAAATTTCGCCGCATGTTAATTTTTCCGCGAGGATAGATTTTCTTTAATTTTTGTGATATCATGTGTAAAAGACTGTGTATATTTAAACACATATTTTTTACGTGCTTAAATGTATACAGTGTAAAACATTTAAAATAGAGATCAAACATCCGAAAGGAGACAACGATGTATCATATCGATTTTAATAAACCAGAACACATTCACTTTATCGGAATCGGCGGAATCAGCATGAGTGGACTGGCTGAGATCCTGCTGGAGAGAGGATTCACAGTAAGCGGCTCCGATGCCCATGAATCCGAGCTCACCGACAAGCTCACCGCCCATGGCGCAAAGATCGTCTACGGACAGCGCGCGGAAAATATCACAGACGGTATTGACGCTGTTGTATATACAGCGGCAGTCCACCCGGATAACCCGGAGTACGCGGCGGCAGCGGCGAAGAACCTGCCGATCCTTTCCAGAGCGGAGCTCCTCGGACAGCTCATGAAAAACTATGAGAAATCCATCGCTGTATCCGGTACCCATGGAAAGACAACAACGACCTCCATGCTGACTGAGATCCTCATGGACGAAAAGAAGAACCCGACGATCTCTGTCGGAGGAATGCTGGACTCCATCGGCGGCAACATCCGTGTCGGTGGTCCGGAGCTCTTCGTGACAGAGGCCTGTGAGTACACAAACAGCTTCCTGTCCTTCTTCCCGAACATGGAGATCGTATTAAATATAGAAGCAGATCACCTCGATTTCTTCAAAGACATCGAAGATATCCGCCATTCCTTCCGCAAATTTGCGGAGCTTCTCCCGGAAAACGGCGTCCTGATCATCAACAGCGATATCCGCGACTACAAGGAGATCTGTGACGGACTTCCGATCAAGGTGATCACCGTCGGAAGTGACCCGGCAAAGAGCCATTACAGCGCCGCAGACGTGACATTCAACGAGAACGCCTGCGCGACATATACACTTTTAGAAGACGGAAAAGCAATTGATACAATTACTTTGGGCGTTCCGGGAATCCACAATGTATATAATTCCCTGGCAGCCATCGCGGCAGCCCATGAGCTGGGGATCCGCGGAGAAGGAATCAAGAATGGACTCCTTAGATTTACAGGTACTCACCGCAGATTCGAGAAAAAGGGCGAGATCGGCGGCGTGACCATCATCGATGATTACGCGCACCATCCGCAGGAGATCGCAGCGACTCTGGCGGCGGCAAAGAATTATCCGCATCGCGAGATCTGGTGCGTTTTCCAGCCGCATACATATACGAGAACCAAGGCGCTGATGGACGACTTTGCAAAGTCCTTATCCGTAGCGGACCATGTTGTCCTCGCTGACATCTATGCGGCCCGTGAGACCGATAATCTGGGAATCAGCTCCGAGACATTGGCGGAAAAGATCGCGGCATTCGGTACGGATACCCACTATTTCCCGAGTTTCGATGCGATCGAGACATTTCTTCTTGAAAATTGTGTCAACGGCGACCTGTTGATAACTATGGGGGCCGGAGATATTGTAAAAGTGGGCGAAAAGCTCCTTGGACAGTAAGTTATCCACATTATCCACAGAGTTTTCAACAGAATCATGTTGAATACCCTGTGGATTTTTTGATTTACATAACTGTAAATTTGAAAATGCCGGAAAGTAGGGAAAAATAAGGAAAATCGGGAATTTTTCGGGTTTCATTGATAATTATGTAACGCATTTATCCACGTTATCCACATTATCCACAATTAGGCTAGTGGATAATTCCGGCTATTTCATTTTTTGTGGGCATATGTTATGATGATACCAAGGTTGAAAGGTCGGAAGTGCTCCGGCAAGCTTGCTTGCAGGAGCACTTTTGAACTTGCAACCCGCTAAAAACATGAGTAAGCAGCCATCTTCTCAGAAAAATGAGCGGATCACGAATGTTTTTGAAAATCGTGGGAGCACGAAGTGCGGAACGATTTGATATCGGGAATGCGAAACATAAAAGGTGAAAAGAATGGGTTTAGGCTATAAAAACAACATAAACGCGGCAGTGACCGCTATTTCGAACACATTTATCGATGAATATATGGGGACAGCCAGCGGAGAATATGTAAAGGTGTACTTATATCTTCTGCGCCACGCCGGAGAAAGCGTGGAGATCCCGGATATCGCGGACGCTTTGAACCACACAGAGGCAGATGTCCGCCGTGCCCTGGCATACTGGGAGCGCGCCGGTGTGCTTGCACCGGAGAAAGAGGAACCGGCGGTGAGTGAATCTGCGGTTACGAGAGAAAATATGACAGACACCGGATACATGGCACCGGAATCACGGAGAAATTACGGGGATACCGATGTGGAAGGAAGAATACCGGAAGAGACTATGGCGGACAACGAAAAACAGCCGCAAAGCAGTGACCGCGGCATGGCGAAGCAGCAATCCGGCCCCCCGGATATCCCGGACGCCGGCAACAGCTATGACCGCATGAAGCGTCTGTCGGCAGATGAAGAATTCTCTGCTCTCCTCTACGCGGTCCAACAGTACCTCGGAAAGACATTCAGCGCCATCGAGTGCGAGAAATTCGCCTACTTCTATGATGTTCTCCACATGTCCTGCGAGCTTCTGGAATACCTGGCGGAATACTGCGCTGAGGGCGGCCACACCAGCATCCGTTACATAGAAAAAGTGGCGCTGAACTGGTATCAGGCCGGGATCCATACCCGCGACGAGGCGAGGGAGCACTCCACGAGATACTCAAAAGACACCTCCGCTGTCATGAAAGCCTTCGGCATCATGGGCCGGAACGCCGGAACCGCGGAACAGGAGTTTATGCGCCGCTGGTTCAAGGAGTTCGGCTTCGACGCTGCAATCGTCACGGAGGCATGCAACAGGACTCTCACAGCCACGGGAGCGGCGAGTTTCCCATATGCCGACAAGATCCTCACAGGCTGGAAGGAAAACGGCGTGCGGACCTTACAGGACGTTGAGACCTTAGATAAACGCCGTCAGGAGAAACAGGCGAAGAAATCCGGCACAGCATCGAGACAGACCCGGAACACATCGACGAACCGGTTCAACAATTTTGAACAGCGGTCCTACAATTACGATGATTATGTCTGGGAAGACATAAAGAACAGAAAATAACGGCCAGCCGGTCCGCACCTTGATGCATGGACCGTAAGAGTTATTGTGTACGGGGGGAATAAGTTCTCTGAATGGAACCTCGTAAAAAATGCAGGATAAAAGGAGGCAGTGCGGATGGCACTCAGTAATTCCCAGTACGACGCGATCATGCGTGTCTACAATCAGAGACAGTTTCAGGACAAACGCGAGCAGGATAAGCGGATCGCGGAAGTGTACGAGAAAGTCCCACAGGTAGAGGCACTGTCCGACGAGATCGCGGCGACTATGGCTCAGGCGGCGAGAAAGATCCTCGCCGGTGACCGTGCGGCGGCGGATCAGTTGAAAAAAGACGCGGAATTTTTAAAAGAGCAGAAAGCAATCTACTTAAAACAGAGCGGATACCCGGCAAACTACCTGGAACTCCAGTATGTCTGCCCAGACTGTAAGGATACGGGATACGCGGACGGAAAAAAATGCCACTGCTTCAAGCACATGGAGATTGAAATCCTGTACGACCAGTCAAATATCCGCGAAGTCCTGGAGCGGGAGAATTTTGACACGCTTTCCATGGAATACTATGATAAAACTCATGTGGACGAGAAGACCGGAATGACGGTCTATGACTACATGTCCATGATCGTCGAAGAGTGCAAGGCGTATGTGGAACACTTCAAGGATGAAAAAGGAAGCATCCTGTTTACCGGAAATACCGGCTGCGGAAAGACATTCCTGAGCAACTGCATCGCGCGGGAGCTGATCCGAAGATATTTTTCTGTGGTTTATCTCACGGCAACGGATATGTTCGACATTTTGGCAGGAAGCCGCTTCAATGGGGGCGATGACGATGAGGCGAAGGACCGGGCATCCTATATTCTGGATTGTGACCTTCTGATCATCGACGATCTTGGAACTGAATTGATCAATACATTCACGGCATCCCAGATGTTTTACTGTGTCAATGAGCGGCTGAACCGAAATAAGGGAACGATCATCTCCACAAACCTGACACTTGGCGAGCTTCAGGACGCATTCACGGAACGTGTGACCTCAAGGATCATGAGTCGGTATAAGATCATACCATTGATCGGGGATGACCTCCGTCTCGTGCGCAGAGGATTTATGCGCAGAGGATAAGAAAAACGTGTTGGACGGCCGGAGAAAAAAGGAAAATCCTGTCGGAGACGGCCGGAAATCCGGTTGACGGGGCGGTTGGTTGGTGCTATAAATGAAATGTATGTACGCTGCAAAAAATGGGGAACCGGGTAAATGCCGTGAAGAACAGGCAGACCGGAGAGCAGCGGATAAAAATATCGTAACTATTCAGTACCTTCATAGTTACGTGCAAAAATCCATTCCAGATCAGCTTCGCTGATGGGATTTTTGCCTTCCAGCCTATGTTTTCTTACGGTCAGCGCAGCAAGTGCGCAGACCTACTGAACAGTTACAAAATATCAAATAATGAGTAGAAAATCAGGGAGGAACAGGAATGCTGTACGAAGAAAAGCAGATTGAGACAATACCGGTTGGACCTTTAGGTCTGATTCCGCTGAAAAGCTGTGAGGATCTGGGTAAAAAGGTAGATGCCTGGCTGGTCGAGTGGAGAAAAGAAAGAGAGAGCGAGCACAAGACCACGATCGCTTTTGCTGGATACCAGAAAGATTCCTATATTATCGGCGCAAAGACTCCGCGTTTCGGCTCCGGTGAGGCAAAGGGAGAGCTGACAGAGTCTGTCCGCGGTGATGACCTCTACATTATGGTAGATGTATGCAATTATAATATGACATACACGATGAACGGCTTAAAGAACCACATGTCTCCGGACGACCACTATCAGGATTTAAAGCGTGTGATCGCAGCCGTAGGCGGAAAGGGCAGAAGGATCAATGTGATCATGCCATTCCTCTATGAGAGCCGTCAGCATAAGAGAACCGGTCGTGAGTCCTTAGACTGCGCGATGGCGCTCCGCGAGCTCGTCGACATGGGTGTTGAAAATATCATCACGTTCGATGCGCATGATCCGCGCGTCCAGAATGCGATCCCGTTAAAGGGCTTTGAGACGGTACAGCCGATCTACCAGTTTATCAAATACCTGTTAAAGAATGAGAAAGAGCTTGAGATCGACAGTGACCACATGATGGTCATCAGCCCGGATGAAGGCGGTATGGGACGCGCAGTCTTCTTCGCAAACGTTCTCGGACTGGATCTCGGTATGTTCTACAAGAGACGTGACTACACAAAGATCATCAACGGCCGCAACCCGATCGTTGCCCATGAGTTCCTCGGCGCAAGCGTGGAGGGCAAGGACGTGATCATCGTTGACGATATGATCTCCTCCGGTGAGAGCATGCTCGACACCGCAAAAGAGTTAAAGAGAATGAAGGCAAGAAAGGTCTTCATCTGCACGACATTCGGTCTCTTTACAGGCGGATTAAAGAAATTTGATGAGTACTACGAGAATGGCATCATCGACCGCGTCCTGACGACGAACCTTGTCTACCAGACACCGGAGCTGCTCTCAAAACCGTACTATATCAATGTTGACATGAGTAAGTACATTGCTCTTATCATCGACAACTTAAACCACGACGCGTCCTTGAGCGATCTTTTAAACCCGACAGGAAGGATCAACCGCCTGTTGACGAAGTACCGCGCCGGGGAGAGATAAGAATATTGGCAGCGAACGAACCGCAGTGAATTTAGAAATTATGTGATCATATAAGAATGCCTGTCCTTTACCGGAAATTTTGCGGAGAAGGACAGGCACTTCTTTATTTCTGGGAATTTTGTGAAGGTGGTGGGATGAATTGCTTTTGGGGGAAAGATTGCATTTTTTGTGGACAATAGATGAAAAACTATGCATCAGTTGTCTGCTGTAAGTTCTTGCGATATCTATATAAGTTTATACTAATTCACGAATCACCCGTGCTACGAGTGTACGGGAAAGAAGGACCGGTTTTTGGGTCAGAGCCTGGATGCGCTCCTTCATTTCGATGGTGTATCCGATGCAGTCCAAAAGAATCAGATCTGTATCGGCAGGGATCTCCTTTGCGGCTGCAAAAACAGCGAGAGGATCACCGTATGGGGATACAGAGGTCACGTGGAGAGAGTCACAGCAGTCTTTCCACTTTCCGGGCATCTGTTCCTCCTGTGCCTTAGCCGGAATGATGACAGCCAGATTTTTCACGCCGATGGCCGGAATCAGTCCCTTTAAGATATGGTCAGGGAAGATAAGGGGGACATTGGAGCGAAATTCAGCCGGAAATTCTCCGGTGCAGAGGAAAAGGATCAGGGAAACACCCTGCTGTTCGAGATTGTCAATGCAAAGCTGCAGGCGGGGAAGAATGTAGGATTCTCCGAATGTCGCTGAGGTTCCGTCCGTGAGTCTGGACACAAGGACATTTTCACCGGGACGCGGAACAAACTTTGCGATCTCTTCCTTTGAAAGTCCGTCCAGTGCTCCGGCCTGAATGATCTCAACCGAGTCTCCGAGGATGGGATGGATCTCAGGGATCAGGTCAACTCTGGGAGACTGGCCGACAGTAATCGCGCCGATTTTTTTCATAGTGATACCCCTTTCATAATCATTAATCATTGATTTAAGGGCTGTCTGTGACAGTCCACAGGTACATGATACCTCTGCTCAGATATCATCAATATATCACATCTGCCGGCTCAAAGCCAGATAAACAGTGTGCTTCCCATCTATCATTCAGCATCTTTCGTATATTTCTGTCTCTTCCGGACGAACGTCGACGGTGTCATTCCGAGGCTCTCAGCAGCCTCACGGACGTTTCCGTACTTCTCGTAGGCATGGTTGATATATTCCAGCTCCAGCTCTTCCATAGCGGTTTTTAAGTCCTTTACAGGGTCGAGGACTCTGGACTTTGTCTCCGGGCGATCTTCCACTGTGAATAAGTGGAGAGCATCGGGACCGATCTCGTCCTCGTTGCTGATGATGACAGCCCGCTCAATAATGTTTCTGAGCTCACGGATATTTCCGGGCCAGCTGTAGTCCTGCATCATCTTGGCGGAAAGAGGGGAGAGATATTTTTTTAAATCATATTTTCGGTTTAAGGTCTGTAAAAAGAGCTGCGCCAACGGCAGAATGTCATCCGGGCGTTCCCTGAGCGGCGGGATATGGACCGGGAAGATCATCAGACGGTAATAGAGATCCTGACGGAATGTCTTCTGCTTTACCATCTCCTCGAGATCACGGTTTGTAGCAGCAAGGACCCGGACGTCCACTTTTACCGGCTTTCTGCCGCCGATCCGTTCAAATTCCTGCTCCTGTAAGACACGCAGAAGTTTTACCTGCATATCGAGGGGCAGCTCGCCTACCTCGTCGAGGAAGATCGTTCCGGTGTTCGCCAGCTCGAACAGACCCATTTTGCCATTTTTGTCAGCTCCCGTGAATGCACCCTTTTCATATCCAAATAACTCACTTTCTACCAGATTGGCAGGGATCGCGCCACAGTTTACTTTGATAAACGGTTTATTTTTTCTGGCGCTGTGCTGATAAATATATTTCGCAAAGACTTCTTTTCCGACTCCGGTTTCACCGAACAGGATCACGGTTGTATCAAGGGGCGCTACCCGGTCGATCATGGACAGGATCTTTTCGGTTCTGGAGTCCTCCACCACCATACTGCATTGATTCCGGTGGCTCGTTCGGATTCTTAAAAGTTCTTCCCTCAGGAGATTTCCCTCGGTTTTCAGATGTGTGGCCTCTTCCTTCAGGTGGTAGAGCTCGGTGATGTCACGCACGTTCGTGATCACCAGAACGATCTCATTCTTATTGTTAAAGATCGGACTGCTTGTGATAAGCGCCCGTTTTCCGGTCTTAAATTCCTGCTGGATCGTGATCGGCCGCTTCTGCTCCATCGCCATCAGCGTTCCGGAAGCGGAGATCGTTCCATTTTTTACAAGCTCCCTCATGTTGACGCCTAATACCTCGGACGCCTTCAATCCGGAGATCGTAAGATAGGAGCGGTTTACTTTCAGGGTATTTGCCTGACCGTCCGTGATGTAGATCCCGTCAAAGGAATGTTCAATCACCGTATCCAGCAGTTCGTTGCTAAACACTGCTTCATTTGTTTTTGTATATCCCATATGTAATTCCCCTACACAATTTGATCAGTATCGATTGGAAAATTCCAACCTTCATTATACCATATTGTTAAATAAATATCTATACAGAAACTCATGTGCAGTGTCTTAAACAGGTAACTGAACACGTTCTTAGCATGGCTTTAACATCCCGAAAATTGCAGGTTGGCAGGTGCGCGTTTGGGGGTATGACAACACAAAACCGGCAGACCTGTGGGTGGTCTGCCGGGGAAAAGGGGGTATTGGAGATTATTTCAATATTTCAACTATAAAAGAGGATTTTATTCTGCCTGTGCGTTTAATGTTTTTTCCGGAACCTCAACGCTCTTGAAATGTCCGTAGATCAGAACGTAGAGGATAACGCCGACTGCGAGTCCCCAGCTTGCGCCTTTGATCGCGAGAACAGCTGCCATAACACCGGCGAGTCCGCGCTCGGAATCTGTACGGATCATGCTGAGTCCGATCTGGCAGCAGACAAAGCCCTGCACGATAAGAGTCAGAGACAAAGCTGCTGGAAGGATCGGCTGTACGAAGGATGCAACCGGAACGAGGGATACGCAGATAAATGTGGACCAGCGGAATGTACCGACACCGCTGAAGATAGAATCCATTGCTTTTCTTCCATCTTTGTATCGCTCGGAAACTGCTGCTGTAACGGCTGCCCAAAGCGGACCGCAAAGACTCGGATACGGGCAGATGAATGCCATAACGATGTTTCGGATCGCACTGATGATGTTGGAACGGTTTGCGTTGAAGTCGATATGTTCATCTGTGCGGACTTCCTCTGCGCTTCGGATCAGCTGCTCACTGGATACGAAATCACCGAATGCAATAATGTAAACAGCGATAGCTGTCGGGATAACGGAGATGATCTTTCCGATACTCGGGAAACCGATCGCAAACGGACTTAAGGTATTCCAGATGATCGCGAAATCCGGAATCTTGATGATGGAACCAAGAACCAGATTCGGGGCCGGAAGCTCACCGGAGAGAGGTCCTATGATCACGGCTACGATGACCGCCGGCAGCATGCCGAAGTTGCCGACCATGTACCACAATTTATTCTTTGTCTTCATCTTCCTAAACAAAAGTGAGAAGAGAAGGAAATATGCAAAGATGGAACCGACAAGAACGGTTACCGGATAGAGACCGGCACGTCCACCTTCCTTGAATTCACCCATAATTGCGGAGAAACCTGCGCCGAGGAGAATACCGGCTTTGATCGCGTTCGGGATCGCGCCGATGATCTTGCTCGCAAGGCCGGTGATTCCCATGAAGAGGAAGATCAATCCGACAACAAGCTGTAAAGCAATCATGGTTTGAACACGCTCAGGTCCCTGTTCTGTCAGAGTTAAAAACGCGGTGACAAGCGGGATCGCAGGTGTGATCCATCCCGGAACTACCGGATCGCCCAGCAGGGAATGGAGGTTATAAAAGAAACCGTTGATGATAACCATGCTCCATGCGACTTCATAAGGAACACCTAAGAGATCCTGAAGAACCGGAATCGCACCGAGACAGGTCGAACACATTAAGATCGCCTGAAGACATTCAGAAATTTCCCAGCGATAATGGATAAACGGGATTCGGATCTTAAATGGACCGGCAGGAATAAAGGGCTGTTCTTTGCCATTTTCACGATGTAAGGCCATATGTGTAACTCCTATCATACATTATGGAAGTGCAGTCCCGTACCGGAAGACGATCAGTAACTGAAAGGCCGGTACAGGACTGATGGTTCATCCTGCCGTATCCCGAGGGCACCGGACTAACGGCAGGGAGTTCGTCGTTTACTCATAGGAACAGTGGAACCGCTCCTCGTAAACCTTCTTTAACTCGTCGCGGAAATTCGGGTGGGCGATCTCGATCAGAGCATGCGCACGCTGTTTTAAAGTCTTTCCGGACAATTTTGCAATACCATATTCTGTGATGACGTAATCCACGTCATTTCTGGAGGTTGTGACGGCTGCGCCTTCGTCAAGCAGCGGAACGATCTTGGAAACCGTTCCCTTTGCGGCTGTGGACGGGAAAGCGAGAATGGAACGGCCGTTCTTTGCCATGGCAGCACCGCGGACGAAATCCACCTGACCTCCGACACCGGAAATCTGGGTGTAACCGACTGTTTCGGAAGCAGCCTGTCCCATCAGGTCGATCTGGACGCAGGAGTTGATGGAAACGATATTATCCTCTTTCATGACAACGACCGGATCATTTACATAGCTGACCGGATACATCTCAACATCCGGGTTGTTGTTTACGAAATCGTAGAGTCTCTTTGTACCCATTAAGAAGTTCGCAACAAACTTGCCGACATGAGTCTTTTTCTTTGTATTTGTGATCACACCTTTTTCAACGAGTTCTACAACGCCGTCGGAGAACATCTCGGAGTGGATACCGAGGTCTTTCTTCTCTGTTAAGAAGAGGAGAACCGCGTCCGGAATTGCGCCGATACCAAGCTGAAGAGTGTCACCGTCATGGATCAGGGATGCACAGTTTGCGCCGATAGCGCGTTCTACATCGCCGATCTTCGGCGGAGCCAGTTCAATGATCGGGGCATCGTGTTCCACGATAGCAGCTACATTCTTGTCAGATACGTTGATGCAGCTGTCGCCGCCTGTTCTCGGAAGCTCGTGGTTTACCTGGACGATGACTGTCTTTGCGGCTCTTGCTGCCGGAAGAGAGTAGTCGATGGAGATTCCAAGGCTCATGTTTCCGTTTTCATCCGGCGGAGTTGCCTGAACCATTGCAACATCGACCGGGAGACTTCCGTTTGTAAATAACTGCGGAATGCGGTAGAAGAAGCACGGAGTATAGTCACCGCGGCCTTCTGCGACTGCTTTTCTTGTAGTGCCGCCAACGAAAAGAGCGTTGTGGCGGAAATGGGATTCCATACCAGGCTGTGCGTAGCCGGCTTTCCCCATTGCAACCATGTGGACGATCTCCACATCATGGTAGCTTTCAGCATTTGCAACCATAGCGTCTACTAAGTAGGACGGTTCGCCGCAGGCATGACCAATTACGACGCGGTTGCCGGATTTGATAAGCTCCACTGCCTTTTCGGCAGTGGTGAGCTTAGATTTGTATTCGTTTTCCCAACTCATGGAAGATACCTCCCGTTATTATTCTGTGATTTTCGCGATATCTTTCGCAAGTTTCTTCTTCATTGCGAGGTTGCCCTGACGGGAGATCATGATTCTCTGAGCCTGCGGGGAACCTGCGCCGTGCATGGACTCTGTGCGGTATCCGACAGCGGCTGCGCCAAGAGTCAGGTTCTCGATGAGTCTCATGATGCGGAGACGGTTTTCTGTGGAAACAGCGTTTACACCGCGGAAATATTTGTCAACATACTTGCCCAGGAACGGATCCTTTAAGTCCTTCTCGGACGGTGCGGTAACCATAAGACCACCGGCGATATCCTCTGCAAGACGAGCGATCTCGTACGGGAATCTTGTAACGTTCTGCTTGCAGACGTTTGCGAGAAGAAGGTCGATCAGGTAGTTGCCGGATTTTGTTGGACGGCCTTCTGCGGAGCATGCAATACCACAGCAGTAAAGGGTCTCATTTAAGTGAGTCATCTCGATGAGCTTGTCCTTGATATGGGATGCCTTCTGAGCGCCGTTGAAGTCTGCGGCAACGGCAGCAGCACCGATCAGGACATCACCGACACCAACCTTACATCCGCCGTAGGACTGTCTGTGGTAGCCTGCGAAACGCTCAACCAGAACACCTGCGAACTCGTTCTCGCCGTTTAAGAAGATACGGTCATTCGGTACGAATACATCATCGAAGATTACGAGAGCCTCTGTTCCGCCGAACTGGGAGTTTCCTACATCGATCTCGCTGCCCTCAAGCTTTCTTGTATCACAGGACTGACGGCCGACGATCATGAAGATGCCCTTTGCGTCTGTCGGAACTGCGAATGCAACTGCGTAGTCCTTGTCGTCCTCGCCCATCGCCTGTGTCGGCATTACGATAACCTCGTGGGAGTTTACGAAACCTGTCTGGTGAGCTTTCGCGCCGCGGACAACGATTCCGTCCGGTCTTCTCTCAACGACTCTTAAGTAAAGATCCGGATCTGCCTGTAAGTGCGGCGGAAGGGAACGGTCACCCTTCGGGTCTGTCATAGCGCCGTCAACGGTGTAGTCATGCTCCTGAACGTACTGGAGGAACTTCTTGAAGTTCTCATGGTAGTGTGTTCCGTACTTTTCATCTGTCTCATAGGTTGTGCTGTAAACGGCGTTGAAGGCGTCCATGCCGACACAGCGCTGGAAACAGGCTGCGGTCTTCTGTCCACAGAGTCTCTGCATTTTAACCTTTTTGATCAGGTCATCGGTGCTCTGATGGATATGTGTGAAACGGTTGATGGTCTCACCTGTAAGAATGGACTTTGCTGTCATTAAGTCTGCATACTCCGGATCCTGTGCAAGATCATAAGTTGCCTTTACAGAGTTTAAGGACGGACGAAGGATCGGGTCATCGACGGGATTCTCGATCTTCTTACCAAACATATAAACCTGAAGATTTAATTTTCTCATGCTCTCTACATACTGTTCGCCTGTCATTAATGCCATAATACATGTTCCCTTCGCAGCCATTTTCGTTGCGGCTGCATCCTTTCCTGATAAGTTTTTGTGAGTAGCTGCTATACATCCGAAGGACTTCTGGTTCGCAGGTCCTTTTTGGAATTCATAAGCTCTTGTGTTCCGTTTTCGGAACTGACCTACTATAGAGCAATCCATGTGCCAAAGTTACAAAAGTTTGGGAGAGAATTTTTGAAAATTTATTTTTTCGGGAGACAGGCGGAAAGAATATATTAAGGAAGAAAAGAATGACAGGGAACAAAAATAAAAAAGGGAATGAAACATGATGGAACAGAATCCTGACGGAAGCGACCGGAGAACTGGGACCAGAACAGGGATTTTCTCCTCGATTTCCGGAAAAATCTGTTGCATAAATGAAATAAATTGTCATTTGTTGCAAAAACGCAACAGAAAGGCGCCGGAATATGGAATGAGATTCCCTGAGATAAAGAAAAATGGAATATGGAACGCGGATAAAAGGCCTGAAAACCGGGCAGTCCGTGGACGGACGATGCGGTTCCCTGAAAACCGGGGTGATTGGCATAAAAATTGCTCATAACTAAGGACAAAGAATCCGGCATGCCGTGTGTGTTCCGGATTCGGAACAACGAAAAAGACCCCGGTCTTTCGAGGGCAGATCAGGAGGTATCATAATGATAGAAAGAATCGAAGAAGTATTGGAAGAGAAGGTCCGTCCGGCGCTGTTATCCCATGAGGGTGACGTGCAGATCGTAGAGTACGCGGATAGAGTTTTAAAAATCCGCCTGACCGGACACTGTTCCGGATGTCCGTCAGCGAGACTGACAACGGAGGAGCTGATCGCGGCAGAGGTTAAAAAGGAGATCCCGGAGGTGAAGGAGGTTGTTCTCGTCAATGAGATCAGCCCGGAGCTTCTGGATTTCGCGAGAAAGCTTCTGAACCATAACCATGAAGCACAGGAATGCATATGAGGATCGGCATCAAATACTGCGGCGGCTGCAATCCTGTATACAACAGGGGACGGCAGGTAAAACGCCTGGAGGAACAATTCCCGGAACATGAATTTGACTTTGCAGCCGGGGACATGAAAGAATGCGAAATCGGACTTGTTGTCTGCGGCTGCGTCCGGGCCTGTGCGTCAGTGGATGGGCTCGCGCCAGAGAAAAAGCTGTTTCTGCTCCCGACGGAGCGGAGCTTTTCTGAGGTAAAGACGTATCTGGAGCAGGACAGGGAAGCGAAAAAGAACGCGGAAGCCGGAGGCAGAAAAGATGCGATGCCGGAAGAAAAGACAGACAGGAGAATCCATGTTCACATCGGTGACACGGCAGAGGTTACAAAGACGTTCTTTAAGGATGATGTGGACAGGTTTGCGGCGCTCACCGGAGATTACAGCAGACTTCACACGGATGCGGAATTCGCAAAAAAAACGCCTTACGGAAAGCCGGTGGTTCACGGTGTTCTGGCGGCAAGCCTGATCTCAACAGTGATGGGCACGAAGCTTCCGGGTGAGGGGACTGTCTTTATCGAAGAGCAGGTACGGTTTTTGAAGCCTGTTTTTTACGGGGATATGATCACCGCGAAGGTGACGTTTACAGCCTGTAAGGAACGGGAGGACGGTTACATTGGGACGTTTTCCGGAGTGTGTGAAAACCAGGCCCATGAGACGGTGGTATGGGCGGAATGCAGACAGTTCATGTCGAAGGAACTGTTTTTATGCAATTAGGAAATTCCGGGGAATTCCCTGTTGCACAAAAGGCACAATCTTTTTGATGCAATAGAAAAAGAGAGATTTCATGGCAGAGATCAAAAATAAAAAGAATCAAGCGAGGGCAAATACAATGACAAATCTTGAAAAATACAACAAAATTTTTATCGGAATGTTCCACAAGACAGAGGAGGAGCTTCCGGGCTTAAAGTACCGCGGAATTCCGCTCTGGGATTCGATCGGACATATGGATCTTGTAGGGGAGCTGGAAGAGGCGTTTGATATTCATATGGATACGCCGGATGTTCTGGATTTCACGTCCTATGAAAAGGGAAAAGAAGTTCTTGGACGCTACGGGGTAACGATTGAATAATCCATATCCGGACCGGATCTTCCGGATCGTGGAACCGGTGACGGAGAGCAACTGCTATGTGATCCGGGAAGAGGACAAATGCATGATCATCGATCCGAACGATTTTCCGGCGATCCGGGAGCTGCTGCAGAAATGGAATCTGATGCCGGGGCTGGTCCTTCTGACCCATGAACATTGTGACCACATCGGCGGATTAAATGAACTCCGGAGGACATATCCGGTAACAGTGGCGGCAACGGAGGCCTGCAGCGCAGGAATCGGGAATCAGACGAGAAATATGTCCCGCATGATGGAGACATTTTTGTACTTTAAAAGCGGGGAAAAGAAATTTGTACATTATCCGCCGTTTCAGTGCCGGAAGGCGGATCTGACATTTACGGACCGGATCTGTTGCAAATTTGCAACAAGGCAGCTGGAGCTGATCCCGCTTCCGGGGCATACCCCCGGGAGTATGGTGATTTGGTATGACGGATGTATCTTTTGCGGGGACTATCTTCTTCCGGGGGACAGGGTCGTTACGAGGCTGCCGGGAGGAGATGGGGACGCATATGAAAAATATGCGAAACCCTGGCTGAAAACGATCCCGGATGGGACATGGATCTTTCCGGGACATGGAGAGCCGTTCCGGATGAACAGGGAGGTGAGGGAATTTCATGAATTATGAAGAGCTTTTAAAACGCGGTCCCTATGAGCTGGGAGCGGAGGAGAAGAAAAAAATCTACGCGGACATGCTCAGTGAGCTGACAGACAGCCACAGAAACCGGTGCCTGATCTATGACCGGTGCTGCAGTGCGCTGGGGGATGTGTCGGGAAGCCAACGGAGAGAAGAAGAAATTCCCATGGTCCCGGTATCCATGTTTAAGGAGATGGAGCTTCGAAGTGTTCCCACAGGAGCTGTGTTTAAGACGGTGACCTCTTCGGGAACCACGGGACAGAAGACCTCAAAGATCGTTCTGGATGAGCGGACAGCAGCCTGGCAGCAGCAGACGCTGCAGCGGATCATGGCCGATTTTATCGGGGAAAAGCGAATCCCGATGCTGATCATCGACGCGCCGAATGTCCTGCGGGACCGGGCACTGTTTTCCGCGAGGGGAGCCGGGATTCTGGGATTTTCAATCTTCGGGTCAAAACGCTGTTACGCGCTGAAGGAAGATATGTCTCTGGATCTTGAGAACGTGGAGGCATTTCTTGAGAAGGCCGGTGACGGACCGGTCCTTGTGTTCGGGTTTACCTATATGGTCTGGAAATATTTTTATGAGCCGTTAAAAAAATCGGGTCACAGGCTTCATCTGGAACATGGTTTCCTGATCCACGGCGGCGGCTGGAAGAAGCTGGCGAAGGAGGCGGTGTCCGCGGAGAAATTCCGGGACGGACTCCGGGAGGTCTGTGGGATCCTCGATGTGCGGAATTATTACGGAATGGCGGAGCAGACCGGCTGCATCTACATGGAATGCGAGTGCGGCCATCTGCATGTGAGCAGCTATTCGGATGTCCTGATCCGAAATATGGAAGATTTTTCCTGTTGCAAAAATGGAACAGAGGGCGTGATCCAGGTTCTGACACCGATGGCCTGGTCCTATCCGGGCCATTCGGTGTTGACGGAAGATAAGGGCATGATCGTTGGAGAGGATGACTGCCCATGCGGAAGAAAAGGAAAATATATTAAGATCACGGGCAGGATCCCGAAGGCGGAAATCCGGGGCTGCAGCGATACGTTTGAGACAGGAAAAGAACTCCGTGGGGAGGACGAGGCGGTCACTCTTTTAGCAGGTGAGATGGAGATCACATCGGTACCGGAAATCCCGTTTGAGGAGACCACCATGGAGTTTCTATCGGCACTCTCAGAGCGGATCCGGGAACTTCCGAGAATGCTGTCCGGAGAGGAAATGCGTTCTCTCGGATTCTGGCTCAGGCGTTCCAACCTCGAAAGCTATAAAAAACGGTATGAAAACTGTGGTTTCCGGCTTGGACTGGGACGAACATTTCATATTGCACCGTCGAACGTTCCGCTTCTGTTTGTATACACGATGGCGATTGGATTGCTGGCAGGAAATTCCTGCCGGGTGCGGGTGTCGGCGCGAAGAAACACGGAAAGTGAAAAGGTCTGTGAGCTGATCGATGAGCTTTTGGAACTGCCGGAATTTCAAGTCCTGAAACGACGGATCTCCATAGTCACATACGGAAGAGAAAACCGGGAGGCAACGGAGAAATTCAGCAGAGAGTGTGACGGCCGGGTGATCTGGGGCGGTGATATGACTGTGGAAGAGATCCGGAAGATTCCAATCAGCCCGTCAGCGTCGGAAGTCGTTTTTCCAGACCGTGCGTCCATCGCTGTGTTTGACGCGGATGCCGTTCTTGCCCTGTCGGAAGAGCAGCTGGCAGAGACGGCAATGTGGTTTTACAACGATACCTTCAGTATGGATCAGAACGCGTGCGCTTGTCCACGGGCAGTATTCTGGCGGGAGAGCAGCCCAAAGGCGGGAGAAGCGGCGGCCGGGCGGTTCTGGCAGGCGCTTGCCCAGACTGCGAAGCGGTATGGGCTCACAGAGCACAAGGTCAGCATGAAATATGGCGACCTGTGGGAGCTGGCAGCAGGCGGGGGCCGGATCGCAAAGGTCAGAAAATTTGAGAACCGGCTTTATGTCACAGAAATGAAGGATATCCCCGGAACGGCTTCGGAACAAAGGATGCGGTTCGGAAGTTTTCTGGAATATCATATGAAAAACGGAGAAGAATGGATCGCCGCGGTCAGCGAAAAGACACAGGCCCTGGTGTATTTCGGCGTGGAGAAGCAGGAACTCCGTGAATGTGTTCTGCATCACAGGCTTCGCGGTACCCATCAGATCGTACCTGTGGGGCAGACACTATGGATGGATCTGGTTTGGGACGGAAAGGATATGATCCAACTTCTGTCCCGGACGATCCGGTAGGGCAGAAAGGAGTGCCGGATGGATTTTATTGAAAGAAATGATCAATTTTCAGAGAATCTGATGCTTGCGGATGATCAGGGAAACCGGATCACCTACGGAGAATTTGAGAAGATATATGGGGAACGATCGAAATTTCTGGAGGAGGGAGGGCTTGCGTTCCTGTATTGCAGGAATGCCGTCGGAGCCGTCCTCTATTACCGGAGCTGTCTTAGAAGTCATGTGGTTCCGCTGCTTTTAGAGCATCGGATGGACAGGGGGCTTTTAAGGACGCTGATCGGGACCTATGAGCCGGATTATCTGATCGGAATGCCGGAGGACCTTGCCGGAACGGATGGAACGGTACTGGAGGGCTCGGAGTGTTTTGGTTACCAGATTGCAAAGCGGAATTCCAAACGGAAAACGGGGCTGAATCCGGAGCTTGCACTTCTCCTTACGACCTCCGGCAGCACGGGAAGCCCGAAGCTTGTAAGACAGAGCCGGAAAAACGTCACGTCAAATGCGGAGTCGATCGCAGAATATCTGGAGCTTGATCCGACAGAACGTCCGATCACAACGCTGCCGATGAATTACACGTATGGGCTTTCGATCATGAACAGCCATTTTCAGGTGGGAGCAGCTGTGCTGCTGACAGAGCATACGCTGTTTGCGCGGGAGTTCTGGGATTTTTTCCGGGAGCAGGGAGCAACTTCCTTTGGCGGCGTCCCTTATACCTATCAGATCCTGAAGCGGCTTGATTTCTTTAAAATGGAGCTGCCGTCCTTACGGACGATGACGCAGGCAGGAGGCAAGCTTCTGGTGAATCTGCATCGGGAATTTGCGGAATATGCGATGTCCACGGGACGGAAATTCATTGTCATGTACGGGCAGACAGAGGCGACGGCGAGAATGAGTTATCTTCCCGCAAAGGATGCCATCAGAAAATGCGGCAGCATGGGGATCGCGATCCCGGGCGGAAAATTCCGGATCATGGAGGACAGTTCGACAGAAATCAAAGAGCCGGATACGGTGGGAGAACTTGTGTATAGCGGGCCGAATGTCACGATGGGATATGCGGAATGTGCGGCAGATCTTGAAAAGGGAGACGAGCGCGGAGGCGTTCTGTTTACCGGCGACATGGCAAAGCGCGATGCAGAGGGATATTATTATATCACCGGACGGAAAAAGCGGTTTTTGAAGATGTATGGAAAGCGCGTCAATATGGATGAGATCGAGCAGCTTCTTCGCGGCCGCTACGAGGGCGTGGAGATTGCCTGCACCGGCGAGGATGACCGGATGCGGATCTATATGGAAGGAATGGATCCGGCATCCTGTGAGGAGGCAGCGGAGTTCCTGACAGAGAAAACAGGACTTTACCCCGGCGGAGTCCGGGTTCTTCCCATCGACAAGGTACCGAAAAATGAGTCTGGAAAGACGATCTACAAAGAATTGGAGAAATTGCCATGGAATTCATGATTTACGAGAAAAAAGATACAACAGCACTGATCACGATCAATCGCCCGAAGGCATTAAACGCGTTTAATTCCCAGATGTTGGACGAGCTCACCGAGGCGCTGGAGATGGCGGAGAAGGATACGGGTGTCCGCTGTGTGATCCTCACAGCAGCAGGGGAGCGGGCATTTACGGCAGGCGGAGATATCAAGGAGGAAGTTCAGCTGAATGAAACAACAGCGGCAGAATTTTCAAGACGCGGGAAAAAGATGATCCGGTCAATTTTAAATCACAGAGTTCCGGTGATCTGCGCGGTCCGCGGCTATGCTCTCGGCGGTGGAATGGAGATGATCCTGGCGGCGGATATCACTGTGGCAGCCACGGACGCGAAGATCGGGATCCCGACGATCAAGCTCGGTGGGATTCCGGGCTGGGGCAGTACGGTCCTTCTTCCGAGAACGGTCGGCGCTTCCAGAGCTAAGGAGCTTTTATATACGGGGCGCAGCCTCTCTGCGGAGGAAGCGCTGAAGCTTGGTGTCGTGGAGGAGATCGTTGAGCCGGATGAGCTGTTAAAGAGAGCCTTTGAGTTAGCAGATACGATCGCGGATATGGCACCGCTTGCAGTGGAAAACATGAAAAAGTCCATCAACACTGCCATGAGCACCGGACTGGAGGAAAGTCTCGGAACAGAGACAGATATCTTCGCTTCCTGCTTTGGAACACAGGATCATCTGGAGGCGACGACAGCGTTTCTCGAGAAGAGGGCACATGGAGAGTTTATGAGAAAATAGAGAAAACCCTGCCAAATTGAGAATGAAGAAACCTCCGGGAATCGCAAAAATGCGGTGACCGGAGGTTTTCTTATGACTTGCCGTTTATCAGGCGGTGTATGTCAGGAGGTAAAACAAATTTAACAGAAATTTAGGATTTTCCTCTGTCCGGGTGTGGTATGATAATGGCACAGAAAAGCGGATGTGCGTCAGCAGTCTGATTGATAAGATATAAGAAATATGCTATAATGAAATGCGGCTTGCAGAGAGGAGACAGCTATGAGAAAGACGTATTTGTACATGACAGCAGTAGCAATGAGCGCAGTTTTGGCGGCCGGATGCCAAAAGGCAGAACCGGTGGAGACAACTGCGGCAGCAGAGACAGTGGCTGAGCAAACCGGGGCAGGGACGGCAGGGAGTGAGTCTTCTGAAACCGGTGGAACAGCGGCGCAGGACGATGAGAGGCTTGCGGATTATCACCTGCTTCAGGGAATCGTGACGGGGACGAATGACGAAAAAGGAACGTTTACGCTCAAAGCAGATGACGGTGGGGAATATGTGATCACGACCGGGGATATCGGCGACGTGGAGACCGAGATCGCGGATGACAGTCTTGTTGTGATTGGCTATATCGGTGTCGAGATCCATGACAATATGGATCTGGAGAAAGTCAATATGGTGATCGCGGCACCGGGAGATGATGACTGGACGATCGCATACGCAGAAGGAACGACGACGGCCAATGCGATGAGCACGTTTATGATGGTGACAGCAGATGGAACTGAGATGGGGTTCATGAAGGATGGCTGTCCGATGGATGAGGACGCTCTGGGCGGAGACAGCGGAGCGAAGATTGGCGTTGTATATATGGATTCCGAGGATGTAAGCTTCCCGTTGGAGATCAAGAAATTGCAGTAAACAATTTAAATATGAGGATCGTTCCCGGAAAATAGCGGGTTATATCGGTCTTCAGTTTTGCTGTCAGGGAATAAGGAATGGCGGCAGGAGCAGATCTTAAAATAGAATTGAAGAGCCGTGGAATAGCAGGGCTTTTGAGAATTATAATATATCGAGAAAGGAAATGGGGTTTAAAATGGCAGATTTATTTCACCGTGTAAGTATTAGAAAATTTAAAGATGAGGCTGTATCAAACGAAGATATCGGTTATATTCTGGAGGCAGCGATGGCAGCGCCGTCCGCGAAGAACCAGCAGCCGTGGGAGTTTTATGTAGTAGAAAACCGTGAAGTCTTAAAACAGCTCGGAGAGTCCAGCCCGTTCTCCGCACCGGCAGGAAAAGCACCGGTGGCGATCGTGACTGCATACCGTGAGGAGTGCGATTTACCGGAATTTGCGCAGATCGATATGAGCATCATGATGGAAAATCTGTGGCTTGCAGCGGATGAGATCGGACTTGGCGGCGTATGGCTCGGTGTAGCTCCGAGAGAGGACCGGATGAAGGCGGTAGAAGAGATCGTCGGGATCCCGGCGGGACAGCGTGCCTTCGGCATCTTTGCTCTGGGCTATCCGGATGAGGAGCGGACCCAGCAGGATCGGTTCGATCAGAGCAGGATTCATTATGTGAAATAGGATAGAAGAAGGAAAGGGACAGTGTGGAGAGATCCGTACTGTCTCTTTTTGTTCATGTCAGAAAGAAAATGCCGGTCAGATGCTGCAGATGATAAGTGGAAATGTAACCCATGCTACACTGTAGCAATTCATATAGAAAATAAAACCGGATTCCGATATCATGAAGGAAAAGAAAGAGACTGGGAGGAATGATCATGAAGAAAATTTTTGATTATGTTGATCAAAATTTTGATCGCATGATGGAGGAAATGAAGGAATTCTGTTCCTATCGCAGCGTAGCAGGGGACAAGACCGGATTGGAAGAGACAAGAAACTGGATCGACAAGAAGTTAAGTGCAGTGGGAATTCCGCACGAGTTTCAAAAAGTGGAGAATGGAAATGCACTGATCTCAGCTTCTGTTTCCGGAAAAGATGGAGATAAACATCCGTCTCTGTTATTCTACAATCACTACGATGTCGTGGAAGAGGGGAAACATGAGTTGTGGTCCAACGAGCCGTTTGGGCCGGTGACCCGTGACGGTGTCCTCTATGGGAGAGGTGTGTCGGATAATAAAGGTCCTCTTCTCTCAAGAATTCAGGCGGTGGAAGCGATTCTTGCAGTGGAGGGTAAGCTGCCGATCAATGTAAAATTCCTGTTTGAGGGCGATGAGGAGACGAGCAGCCCGTCGTTATCTAAGTTTTCCAGAGAACAATCGGAAAAGTTTAAGGAATTATCGAAAGCAGACGTCTGCCTGTGGGAAAATGGGCGCCGTGATGAAGAAGGAAGACCATGGGCGAGATTCGGTGTCAGGGGAAGTGTGAGCTTTGAACTGTCGGTGGAAACTGCGAAAAAAGATGTTCATGCCAGAATGGGGACATATGTTCCAAGTGCATCCTGGCGGCTTGTATGGGCGCTTGCAAGTCTGAAAAGTGCGGATGAGAGAATCACGATCGAAGGATTCTATGATGATGTCCTTCCGGTGACGAAAAAGGATGAAGAGATATTAAATGCATTCCCATATAATGAAAAGAGCCAGTTGGAAAAACTGGGACTTACCTCATTTCTGCGGGGAAGCAGTGGGCTGGAACTGAAAAAACAGATCTATATGGAGCCGTCCATGTCAGTCTGCGGTCTGGAATCCGGTGAACTTTACAATGGAGCCAGAGGAATCGTGCCGCACAAAGCATACGCGCGAATCGGATTTTATCTGGTTGCGAACCAGTCTCCGGATAAGGTGGAAGAACAGCTGCGGGAACACCTGAAAAAGCATGGTTTTGGAGATGTAAAAGTCGTACGCAGAGGCGGAAATACTCCGGTCCGTACCAGCGTGGATATTCCGTTAAAGGAATGGCTGGAACATTCCGCGGCGGAAGTTTATGACAAACCGATGGTGATCGAGCCGACGGCTCTTGGCGGTGGCCCGGCGATCTATTTTCACCGCGCATGGCCGGATATGCCAATCGTTGGCGTAGGACCGGGAAATACAAATGCAAACCATCATGCACCGAATGAAAATATGAAGCTGGATGACTACAAGGCATCCATAAAACATATGATTGCGCTGATGTACGAGATGGGAAAACAAGATAGAGAATAAGAAATAAAAGAACAGATCTGGTATCGTGTGTAAATACCAGATCTGTTTTACTTTAGATATCAAGGGCGGGATCACGATCAGTCCGTAATATGGCGGCTGTTGAGTTCCACCCGTTTGTTAATGACACGGAGAAAGTCTTCACGGGCCAGTTCACTGATCAGGCGGCTTACCGTCACACGGTTTGTTCCTATAATAGAGGCAATCTCCTGATGTGTGTAATAATGGCTCAGCGGATACCAGATGCGGTCTTTGCTGGATGCCGGATCGGACAGGAGAACAAAGAAATTTTTCAAACGTTCTTTCACGCATTCGAGAGTCACACTTTCAAGTTCCCGATGTAAGAATGCCCGTTTATTGCTCAGACTGCGGATAATGGCATCACGAAATACCTTTTTTTCAATCAGAATATCATATGCATTGGCATCAATTTTATATAAAACAAGATCAGTCAGCGCAAGGGTATAGCGCTCTGCGATCGAAAACATTTTTCCATTGGCAAACAGACTTTCCGTGAGAAACCATCCGGCACTGAGAATATAGGAAATTTTTTCCTGCCCGGTCAGCCCAAACATGGAGTGGGAGGTCGAGCCACTTGCAATATAAGTGATTTCTGTAAGCTTTTGGCCTGGTTTAATATAGTAGGTATTAGCAGGCACCTCAATGCGGTACCCATATGTTTTTACGAGCGCGGAAAGCTCGTCGTTGATATATGGTTCGAAATTTACACAGTATTCTCGTTCCAAAGCCAAACACCTCCTTAAAATGCGGGGAATGCCGGGACTCCAGCTTAAAAATATGAAAGCGAAATACATCATACAGTTATGAAAAAGTTTATCATTGAGCCTAAAAATTGTCAAGAAGTATAGCTTTATAGAGCAAAACGGAAAAAAATGTAGCATTTGTTACATTGTGATATTGTTTATAGTAAAATAGTAAGAAATTTTGCTATAGTAAAGTCACAAAAGAAAACCTGATCAGGACCCCGCAAAGTTAAGAAGAAAAGGAGTTGTATGTATGAGTCAGAAGAAAAAATTTCAAATTCCTCACGTGTTTGTTATTCTGGTAATGATTGTCATTTTTGCAACAGCTATGACATATATCATCCCGGCAGGAGAATTCGCCAGAGTAGAGAATGAGGCAACAGGAAAAATGATCGTTGACGCGACCTCGTTCACATGGGTTGAACAATGTCCGGTAAGTTTCTTTAAAATTCCGAACTACATAGTGAAAGCATTGGCGGGCTCAAGCCTGATCTGGATGACGATCTTCAGCGCGGCTTCCATCGAAGTAATTCTTGCGACAGGCGCGTTTGATGCAGCGATCAATATCATGATCCACAAGTACAAAAGCAGTGAGAAGCTGTTACTGATCGGAACGATCATCGTATTTGGTATTTACGGTATGCGCCAAAACCCGGTCAGTATGATTGGATTTATCCCGGTACTTGTTCTGTTCTGTCGTATGTGCGGATATGATGCGCTGGTTGCGGTGGCCATTGTTGTTCTTGCGGCAGGCGGCAGCCAGAGTATTGGACCGGTAGCTCCGGCAACAACAGCGATCGCGCAGGGATTCGCAGATCTTCCGATCTTCTCCGGAATCGGCTATCGTTTAGTGCTCTGCGCAGTATTCCTTGCACTGAATGCATACTTTATCGTTACGTATGCGATGAAGGTAAAGAAAGATCCGAAAAACAGTCTTGTATATGATTTAGAAGAGAATGCAAGAAAACAAGGACTGGATACAAGCGTAGATAAAAAAGCAACGATCACAGTTCGTCAGATCCTTGTACTGATCGTATTTTTTGTAAGTGTTCTTGTTCAGGTCTACGGCGGCATTAAACTTGGCTGGGGCAATACGGAGACAGCAGTTGCGTTTGTATGGCTTGCAGTTGCCGGTGGAATTGCCGGCGGTATGATGCCAAGTGAGATTGCGAGACACTTTAGCAAAGGCGCAGCAAAGATGATGACGGCAGCTATCATGATTGGTATTGCGACAGCAATTTCCAAAATACTTTCTGACGGAAAGATCATTGATACAATTGTACGCGCGATCGCGAATGTTCTGATGACATGCCCGGCATTTATCCAGGGACCGATGATGTTTATCGCGAACGTTCTGATTAACGTATTTATTCCGTCCGGTTCCGGACAGGCCGCTGCCGTTATGCCGCTTATGGTTCCGGTTGCAGACCTGATCGGAATGACAAGACAGACTGTTGTCCTTGCCTTCAACTTTGGTGACGGACTTGGAAACTATATCATTCCAATGTCCTCAGCGCTGATGGCAAACCTTATGGCAGCAGGTGTATCCTATGGCACATGGATGAAATTCATGAAGAAAGTATTTGCGAGCTGGGTCGTTCTTGCATGCATTGCAATGATCGTTGCGCAGATGATCCATTATGGACCGTTCTAATAGACATCGGAGGTTAAGATGAGACAATTAAGGGAAAGTCTTCTTGAAGAATTAAACAGTAAAAATATGCTGGAGACGATTGGAACATTCAATCATCTATTCCGTTACAGCGGAACAACAGAGGGAGAGGCAGCGGTTTCTTATCTGGAAGAAAAACTCTCGGAGTATGGGATTCCGTTTGAACATTGTGAGTATGATGGCTTTTTCAGCATTCCGGTGCGGGCATTCGCGAAGGTTGACGGAGTGGAATATCCGTTAGTCGGAGATGTTTACAGTACAGAAGCAGACAGCCTTCACGGAACGTTGTATTATGACTCTCTCAGCAAGGAAAAAGGACTCACAAAAAATCAGGAAAACGAACGTTTTGAGGCATTTTGCGGCAAAATCGTTCTGACCTGGGAATCCAAGGGCGTTTTTGTGAGAAGGGCAATGGAGGCAGGAGCCAAAGCAGTATTGCATATCTGTGCAACAAAAGGCGACTATATTCATCACAGCAATATTGGGATAATCTGGGGAACACCGGATTTTGATGAGGCTGCGTATATGAAATTCCTTCCGTCAGCGGGAATCAGACGCGCGGATGGGGAAGCGCTGATTGAAAAGATGGCGGCAGGGGAAATGGATGCTGAGGTCACGATTGAAATGGAGACAAAGATCCGCAGAAGTTCCATGGTGGCTGTTGATATCAAGGGAAAGAGTGACAGTTTTGTGCTTGTTTCCGGTCACTACGATTCCTGGTACGAGGGAATTACAGATAACGCGGTCAGCGATGCGATCCTTTTGGAGTATGCGAGAGTGCTTTATGCACATCGGTCGGAATTAAAGCGTGGAGTACGGATCGCATGGTGGTCTGGTCATTCAGATGGAAGATTCTCCGGATCCACATGGTATTGCGACAGCCATTACGCAGATCTCAGAAAGAACTGTGTGGCGCATGTGAATCTGGATCTGACCGGGTGCAAAAACTCAGAGCAGATCGTAGCACGGACAGCAGGTTCTGAGGGCATTTCCTATACAGCAGATCTGATTGAAAAGTATACGGGAAAGAGACCGGATGTGTATATTCCGATGATCCGTGGAGCAGATCAGTCTTTCTGGGGGGCATATGTGCCGATCACGATCATGTTAAAATATGAACCGCTTCCGGAAAAACGCCTGTCAGACTGTCCAAGCGGCGGACCATGGTGGCATACCCCGAAAGATACGATCGATAAACTCGACGAGAAGATTATGATGCGTGATGCGAAGATCAACATGGAACTGCTGGATGATATTCAGAGCGCAAAGATGATTCCTGTAAATATTCCAGCCTTTTTAGAAGATTTGGATGGCAGATTAAAGAAGACATTGTCCGAATTGGCACCGGAGTTTGACACGACGGAGATCTGCGCTGAATGGAACAGAACGAAAGAGGTGTTGGAAAAGGCGGCCGAGCGCGCGGAAAGTATGGAGGACAGTGATCTTTTCCTGAAAGAGACAGTGGGAAAGCTGCTCCATATCGTTTACTGCAGAAAAGCACCGTATCTGCATGATTATGGTGATGGATTTGGGATCTTTGGCGCGATTGGACGCTGCAAGGGAATCACAAAGGAAAATACACCGTTAGATGTTTATGTAATGGCGGGAAGCGAGTATCTGCGAATGAAGAACCGGCTTTGCATAGGACTTAGGGAGATTCAGGAACAGGCAGAGCGGATCTGACAGCAGGTTTGAAAAAAGACGCTGAACGATAACGGAAATAGCAGGGAAACCTGCTTTTTCCTGTATAAGGAGACAGAATTAGAGGAAGGAGATTTGACCTATGGGAAAAGTTGTATCAGCAGAGGTGTTTTTGTTGCACAGAAAAACAGTCGTATTGGCAACGGCTTATGGACGTCCGGCACAGGTAAGAGGTCACGTGATCGTAAAGCTTACAGATGAAAATGGGATCTGTGGCTGGGGCGAGGCGACTCCACTCTCGAAATTTACCGGCGAAACGCCGGAATTTGTACAGTATGTACTTGAGAAGGAACTTATATCGGAAATCATAGGAGTAGATGCGGCAGATCTGTGGGAAGCCAGAAATCGCTGGAATCATAAGCTCCCGGAGCATGCAGCGGCCAAGATGGCGTTGGAGGCTGCTTTTTATGATCTTGCAGCGAAAGAGCGGAAGATTCCTCTTTATCAGATGTTTGGTGGAAAGCTGCGGGAGAAGGTTATGATCAATCGTCATCTTGGAATCATGGGAATTGATGAGGCGGTGGAAAAGGCGGTCCAGTATCGGGAACAAGGGTATCACAGCATAAAAATGAAGATCGGTACGGATGTTGAAGAAGATATCCGCCGGGTCTGCGCAGTCAGGGATGCTGTTGGATATGAAATGAAACTTCGCGTGGATGCCAATGCGGGATACAGCTATTCGGATGCATATAAGTTTATTCGAAAGACCTGTGATCTGGATTTGGAAATGTATGAACAGTTGCTTGATAAACATGATTTTCAAGGGACAAAGCAGCTGAAACGGGATACCGGTGTTGTGATCGGAGTCGACGAAGCGATCAATACGATCCAGGAGGCAGTCCGGTATGCATATGAGCGGGCGGCCGATGTGTTTGTTCTGAAACTTGTCAAAACCGGAGGAATCCAAAATGCTGTTACGATTTCAGAAATTGCAGCATCCGCAGGAATTCGCTGTGTAGTGACCAGTACATACGATACACAGATCAATGGAGCGGTCTGCCTTCATCTTGCATCGTCCCTTCCGGCAGCTACGATGTCCAATGATATCACCTGCTATGCGACCCAGCCGGATATGGCAGATACATGTCATGTGCTGAAGGATGGCTATTTGACGATTGGAGATGAAGCCGGAATCGGAGTGCGAAGTCTGAAAGAGATGAAGATCGTCTGAGGTTGATTTTTTGACAAATCCCCCCAGTTGTCAATTGAGTGCCAAAGAAAAAGAAGGTATACTATAATTATATAGCGGGTCTGCGCACTTGCTGCGCTGACCGTAATAATGGATAGGCTCGAAGGCAAAAATCCTGTCGGCACAGCCGGCCGGAATGGATTTTGCCCGCTTTTTGCATCAATGGGGGGAGGAAAAGCGATGAAGGATCGGACAAAGGTAGAAATTTCTACGGCATTGACGACGCTGTTGGCAAAGAAGGCAATCGCTGATATTACCGTGCGGGAGATCGTAGAGCTCTGCGAGATCCGGAGACAGACGTTTTATTATCATTTTGCAGATATTTATGCGCTGATGGACTGGACGCTGGAATATCGGCTGGGAATCTACCGGAAAGCGCATGAGCTTCCGGAGAGAGACTGGAAGGAAGAGCTGTGGCAGATCTTTGAGTTTTTTATGTCGGTGCAGCCGCTGATCATCAATGCATACAATTCGGAGAACCGCAGATATTATGAGCTGTTCATGGAAAGACAGTCCTGTCCGGTCGTCGCAGACCTTCTGCAGAGCAATCCCGGAATCACGAATCTGTCGGTCGAAAAGCAGAACTTTATCTGCAGGGCGTATTCCAGAGTGTTTGTCGGTCTGTTTCTGGACTGGGTCAGCAATGGGATGAAGGCAAGGGATCTGGAATACTTTTCAGATGTCTGCATTCTGGTAGAAGGCGGAATTGAGGGAGCCTTGAAAAAATTAAAAAAATGATCCTGAAACAGAACAGGATCGGACGCAAAGGGCGTGTGAAGAATGAAGCTTCATTTTTCATACGCTCTTTTTGCGTCTGAAAAATTATGACAGGGAAGCCGAAGTGTCATAAATACAGACAGAGCGCACTCTTTGTAAATTGCGTGTAGGCGCCCTGATCCGTATGATATAAAGCAGAAGTGGTAAAAAATGTTTGATTACAAACATTCTGACGCAATTTACGAAATATGCAGGGAGGGGATGAGAGGTTGATTGGCGCAAAACAAACAGAGAAAAAAGGCAGTAAGCCATGTATGGAAAACCGTGAGGTTAAAACGGAAGACCGCAGGATCCGAAAGACAAAGCAGGCGATCCAAAGCAGTCTGTACCGGCTGCTCCGCAAGAAGGATCTGAGGGAGATCCGGGTGAAGGAGCTGGCAGAGTGCGCAGACATCAACAGAGGGACATTTTACCGTTATTACGAGGATGTCGGTGACATTCTTCTGGAATCCGAGCTGGATTTTTTAGAGGAGATCCATGAGATCTTTGATCAATGGGATGCAGGTCAGACTGATCCGGAGCAGAGACCGGTGAAAGAGCTTTATGAATTGTGTAAAAGACATGCCGAGCTTCTGGAGATCGTTTTCGCGGAAGAAAGAGATCCGGAATTTATGATCGCCCTCTGGCAGCTCATCCGAAGAAAACTGGCATGGAAGATGGAAAACGAGTGCGGAAGAGACGGGGAAGAGGCAGAGAGCCGGGGTGGATTTCTTGCGGGCGGATGCATTGCAATCCTGAAAGAGTGGATCGCAAAGGGCTGGTCGCAGCCATCGGATGAGATCGCGGAGAAGACGGAGCGATGCCTGTTCCTCCTGATGCCGGAACGAAAACAGCTATAATCAGAGAAGATTGAGGGAATGCATGATGACAGACGCGGGAAAGGCAGAAAAAAAGAAGCGCGGGTTGAAGTCCGCGGGAGAAAAAAAGCATGAAGGAGTGGCAGGCTTTATTGTTGACCACAACAAAGGGATCCGGGATCTGATCCTGGTCCTGATCGTCATCAACCTGATCCTGTTCCCCTTTGTGGAAGTAAACTATGATCTTACATCGTATCTTCCGGATACGGTAGATTCCAAGATCGCCATCAACAAAATGGAAGAAACCTTCGGATATCCCGGTACCGGCCGGTTGATGCTAAAGGATGTGACGATCTACGAGGCGAAGCAATACAAAACAGAGATTGAAAAGATCGACGGGGTCGATCAGGTACTGTGGTGTGATACGTTGAATCCGATCTATGTATCCTCCTCATTTATCCGCTATGACAACATTGACGATTATTATAAAGACGGCAACGCAGTCATGGATATCACCTTTGTGGAGGGCGATACCAGCAAGCGGACGCACCGGGCAATCGCGTCGATCGAGAAGATCTGCGGGGAAAAGGGCAATCTGGTCGGCATGTCCCCCACAAATAAATTTACGGAGGAACATGTAAAAGCCCAGATGACCATGATCATGGCGATCGTTGTGGTGCTGGTATTTTTGATCCTGCTCTTTACGACAACCTCGTACTTTGAGCCGGTGTTGTTCCTGACGGTGATCGGAGCTGCGATCGCGATCAACAAAGGATCCAATATCATTCTTGGAAGGATCTCCTATGTTACGAACAATGTCGCGGATGTTCTGCAGATGGCAACCTCCATGGACTATTCGGTATTCTTCCTGCATGCATATGAGAGGGAGAGAGAAGAAGGGCTGGATAAGATCCCTGCCTTAAAGCGGGGACTGAACAATACGTTAAAAACCGTGCTCTCCTCGTCCATGACTACGTTTTTCGGCTTTGTGGTCCTTGTGCTTATGAACTTTAAAATGGGAGTGGATCTTGGAATCGTGCTTGCGAAGGGAATCCTCTGTTCTCTGGCAATGGTGATCCTGCTTATGCCATCTCTGCTTCTGTCCTGGTCAGATAGGATCGACCGGACCAGACATAAGCCCTTCATGCCGAAATTTGAGAAGGTTTCCGTTGTATTGAACCACATCAGTCCGTATCTGCTGATCATCAGTATCCTGTCGGCCGGATTCATTTATGCAGCCCAGGGCATGAACTCGTTCATGTACGGATCGGACGCGACAGGAGCAGGACCCGGTACCACCATCTATGATGAGACGAGAGAGGTGGAGGAGATCTTCGGAAGATCGAATCTTCTGGTTGCGATCTTCCCAACTGGTTCCTTAAAAACAGAGGAAGCGCTGGTTGAGGAGCTGAAGGAAAAAGAATACGTCAAAAAAGTAATGGGATATACGGAATTTGTTCCAAAGGGCGTTCCGGAAAAGATTTTGCCGTCCTCAATCACGGAGCAGTTCCACAAAGACGGATACGCAAGACTCTTAATTTACATAAAAACGAAGCCGGAGAGCCCCAGCGCTTATCAATATTCGGATGAGGTATCCGGGATCATACGGAAATATTATCCGGAGGAAGCATATATTACAGGAAATACCCCGACGACGAAGGACATGGAGGATATCCTGATCCCGGACTACCAGAGGACAAATAATCTGGCAATGCTGTGTATTTATGTGGTTGTCGCGATCGCATTCCGGTCACTTCTGATGCCGGTCGTCGCAATGATTCCGATCATGATGGCAATTTATCTAAATATGTCATTCCCGTATTTTTCCGGGTCGACACTGATTTTTATCGCCTACGCGGTCGTATCCTGTATCCAGCTGGGCTCCACTATTGACTATGCGATCCTGTCGACGGATACGTATCTCCAGTTACGAAAGAGCGGGAATGAGAAAAAGGAAGCGGCAAGGCTGATGTCGCAGAACTCGATGCCGTCCCTTCTGACCTCCGGACTGATCCTTGTGATCTGCGGATATGCGATCTACTTTATTTCAAGTGTGCCGGCGATCAGTGAGGTCGGACATCTGGTCGGACGCGGAGCGATCTTTTCCCTGATCTTTGTAAGCGGACTGATGCCGATCCTGTTAAAGATGGTGGACCGGTTTATCACGGTCCCGCCCCAGATGAAGAGGGAACGGAGAAGGGCAAAGGTAAAGCTTGCGGCGATGAACGCGAGAAACAGGAGAAGAAAGCTTTTGGGCTTCCGACAGAGAGGAGAACAACATGAAAAAAATTAAATGGATCAGGCGGGCAACGGCTGCGGCCTTGATTTTTAACAGCATGGCGCTGATGGTAATGCCGCCGCTTCAGGTACTGGCGGCCGCTCCTTCGGTTCATGTCGATGAGACCCTATATCTGAACCTGGATCATTACGGCGCAATCAGCGACGCGAATGTGGTAAAGGGGATCGAGTTTAATAAGCAGGAAACCTACACCGACTACGGAACCTATACGGAGGTCGTGTGTCTGGGAAATGATGAAGATCCGAAGTTTGAAAACGGGGAGGTCGTTTTAAAAGCACCGGAAAACGGCGGCAGACTGTTCTTTCAGGGAACACTGGATAATTCCGCGGTCCAGTCTCCGTGGAGCTTTGACCTTGGCTACAAGCTGAATGGCCGGGCGGTGGAGGCCAAAGATCTGGCGGGAGCTTCCGGGCTGGTGGAGATCGATATTGACGCGACGGCAAACAAACAGGTATCGGAATACATGAGAAATAACTTCATGCTGCTGATCGCAGTTCCGGTGGATCTCAGTAAGTGCTATTCCGTGGATGCACCGGACTCCCAGACGAGCTCCATCGGTGACATGACGGTGGTGATCTATGAGTGCCTTCCGGGAAAAGACGGCCATTTCGAGGTGCGGATCGGAACAGACAGCTTTGAGACGGTGGGAGTCATGATGATCATGAGTCCGGGAACCGTGAGCGATTTAAAGGATTTAAAGGATCTTAAGGAGTTAAAGGACAAATTCCGGACGAACACCAACGCCATGATGGATGATATGGAAGCGCTGATGGACAATGTGACGGATGTTTCCGATCAGCTTTCCCTCACTAATCAGATGTTGGAAGAGCTCCGTGCCGGAAAAGCAACGGTGGATGCAAGCAGAGAAGAGATTTTTGACAAAAATGACATAGCGATTCAGGATCTGTGGGATCTTTCCGAGAATCTGGCTCCACTGTCCGGTTCCCTGAACACAGCGAAGACCATGGTCTATGAAGTCAATAAGACCTTGAATGATACCGATCAGGATCTTTTAGACACCATGAGCAAGATGAAGACCTTAAGCTCAAGACTGAAGGAATTTGGTTCCTCCCTGAATGGGGTAAACCGGTGGACAACGCTGGATCTGATGGAGGAGATCAAGCAGGCAGGTCTGGAAGACGCGATGAAGGAGATCCAGAAAAATGCGGCAGATTCCACGGAGGCGGCAAAGAAGCTTGGCGCCCTGATCATGGACAGCATCAATGGATATGCGACACCGGCAGATGCAGACCGCATTGAAATGGACGAGGAGCTGCGGGAGGTGATCGAGGAGATCACCCAGTCCTTAGAGGAACTTGCAGATGACCCGACAGGGAATGCTGAGGAAATCGCAAAGGAGTTAGCAGCCTTAAAGAAAGCCTTAAACGAGATGGGGGGCAATATCGGGAATGTGCCGGGCGTTTTTAAGAATGCGGTGACAGCACAGATCGACGCGGTGCTTGCGAGCATCAGCAGACTTTCCTCCGATGCCGGGGCGTTGACGTTCCAGACAGCCCGTGTCGTGAACAGCGTTAATGAGCTGGCAGGAGATCTGGATACCCTGATCGGGATCATGAACCGGTATTACGAGGATATGCAGGGAGCACTTACCAATCTCGATCATGTCCTGGTGCAGATCGAAAAGACCTCCGATGATCTTGCGGGAACCATGCAGACCATCAACAATACACTTCGTGCAGCCAGTCAAAATTTCAGCGCTGCCGGAGATGACGCGCTGCGGACTGGTCAGCTGGCAGTTGACAATACACGAAAGATCGTAAAAAATACGGAAAATCTGAAGAATTCCGGTGCGGATCTCAGAAAATCCATCAACGATGAGCTGGATGAAAAGGAAGCGGAACACAATTTCCTGAACATGGATCCCTATGCGGAAAAGGTGTCTCTGACCAGTGAAAAGAATCAGGAGCCGAAATCCGTGCAGATCATCTGCCGTTCGGATGAGATCACGATCAAGGACAGCGCGAAGAGCCTGGATTCCGAGGTGGACGCAGAGGGGATCACGCTTTGGCAGAGGATCATCAATGTGTTCCACAGAGTGGCAGAGCTGGTAGCCGGATTGTTTGGAAAGGAATGAAAGGGACTATGAAAAAGAAGGTGCTTCGAAGAGGGCTTTTCATGACGGGAGCTGCCGTCATGATCATGACAACGCCTGCGTTTGCGATGGTAAAAAGTGTGGAGCTTCGGATCGATACGGACAGTATCACGGATCATGATGCCGGCCGCGCCTTTCTTCCGCCTCTTGAGATCGAGGATGAGGATGAAGGCATGATGGAATTAAAGATCGATGCAGAGGAGCTTAGGGACGCAGATCCGACGATTCCGTACACGGTCCATTTTGAATTGTATGCGGATGATGAGATCTTTGATGATGATCTGAAGATCCGGGGAACCGGAATCCGGCAGACATATGTAGATGCGGTGTCTGTGGATAACACGCAGGCCTGGGGCAGACTGCTGGTCTATCCGTTTTACCGTCTGCCGCAGCCGGAAGAAATCACGGTCGATTATGAAAACTGGAAGGTGTCATGGACAGAGGTTCCATATGCCGGTGATTATGAGGTGGTGATCAGTTACACGAAGAAGAACGGTGATCTGAAAACGGTACGGAAAAGGACGAAACACACATCGCTCGGAGTCGGAAATGAGATCAGTGCCAGCAGTACCGGAACGATTTCTGTATCGCTCCGTGCACTGGCAACGGAGGAAGAGGGCTATGTGACGGCGGAGATCGTAAACGGTGTGGCACGCTGGGAGGCATTTTCCGGCGCGGAAAAGTACAGAGTCTGCATCCAGTGGAACGATTCCGACGGACGGCTCCATAAAAAAGAAGAGACGACCGATAAGAACTGGAAAAACGTCAGTGCGTACCTCAATGCCGTATCCAGGAAAAACGTGACCGTAAAGGTCCGGGCGATCCCGCGGCAGAACGAGTCGAAATATTATAACATTGCGGTCAGTGAATGGGCGGCAGCCGGGGACGGAGCAGCCGATACGTCGGACTACGATGTGGATGATGTGTGGGAAATGATGGCCGAGTATGAGGCAGTTGTTGACGGAAACTTCGCCAGTGTCACAAAGCCATCTGGAGAAAACGGCATAGAGAAAGAGAGTGCATGGAAGCAGACCGGCTGGAAGTGGCAGTACATGGTGGACGGGGAACCGGCACATGACGGGTGGAGGCAGATCGACGGCAGCTGGTACTACTTTGACGCAGATGGTTTTATGCACATGGGCTGGCTGTATGATAGCGGACGCTGCTATTATATGGAAAGCCGTGCAGGATCAGAATGCGGGAAAATGATTGTTGGAATCCGACGAATAAACGGAAAAGAATATTCATTTGATGCAAGTGGTGCGTGTCTGACTTTATAAGGCACAGCCGGAGGATGAAAGACAAAGAGGAAAAAGGATCAGAATCATAAAGATCAGAATTATAAAGAAGACGGCTCGATGCATAGGGATATGCGGTGAGCCGTCTTCTTTTGTAACAGGAAGTTTCGAGGAATTCCCTGTTACAAAAAAGGGCACTGACATGCCGATGACTCGCATTTGCGGGCAGACGGATGCAAATTACAGATTTTTTTTGAAAAATTCTTCTGCATTCCGGAACATGATTCCTTCCGCCAGTTCCTTTGACATTCCCTTTTCCAGGAAATATCCGTAGAGATCAGCAGCCTTTGCCGGAGTGTTCAGGTATGTAGGAAGTGTCGCACCGTCGAAGTCGGAGCCGAGGGCGATGTTTTCATAGGCACCGAGGCTGAAAAAGTGCTCGATGTGGCGGTAGAGGTCATCGGGAGAATCGCCGATGCCGCCGTCGGTAATGAAACTCGTGCAGTAGTTGAGACCGATGAGGCAGTTCCGACGGACCATCTCGCGGATCATATCATCCGTCAGGTTCCGCTTGTGGGAACAGATGGCGCGTGCGTTGGAGTGGGTCGCAACGAACGGACGGCGGGCGGTCTCAAAGAGGTCGGCGTAGCCGGTGTCATTTAAATGGGAGACATCAACAAGGATCCCGCGGTCTTCCATTTCACGGACTGCCTGCCGTCCGAAATCTGTCATTCCGTGGGTGGTGGTGTGGCCGGAACCGAGCTCATTTTCGCCGTTCCAGGTGAGCGTCATGCAGCGGACACCGTCATCTGCCAGCTTTTTTACGCGGGTGATATCACCGGCGAGAGCGGCTCCTCCCTCGATGGTCAGAAAAGCGGCTGTCTTTCCGGCCTCCCATGCAGCCTGCATATCGGAAGCGGAACGGCAGGGGGCGATGCGGTCATGAAATTTTTCCATCTGACGGTTAAAATTGTCACGGTTTGTTTCGTAGTAATCGATGGCGGACTGTCCACGGTGCTGATCAGGGATGAAGATGGCATAAAACTGTGCCCAGTGAACGTCAGACGGGATCGCGTCCAGGGAGAGCACACGTTCCGGATCATCAAGCGTGTCCGGTGTCAGCCCCTTATGGGTACAGTCTGTGAGCGTGTCGCAGTGCAGATCGATCAGAGCATAGGGATTCATGTGAAATTCCTCCTGAGAATATATTTTGAATTTATTGTAACGGAACCGTTCAGACGTTTCCGTCAATTCTGTCTCCGGATCTCGCCTTTTAAGATCATCGGGTAGCGGATCAGGGAATCGGAATCAAGCGCTTCTTTTTTCATATCCACCGCAGTAATCTGGTGGTTTTCGTAGGTCGTATAATAGTAAGTTCCGGTCTCGGCACTGCAGCAGGAGGTGTAGATCGTGATCTCATATTTTCCTTCTGCAACCTCACAGCAGCCGCGCTGCTGGTCTACGGAGCCTAAGATATGGAAGAACTGGCTGACGCTTTCTTCTTCACTGTCACCGGAGACAGAGTTCGCACGGGTGAATGCCACGCGGGCAAAGCGGGACTGGGAAGAGAGATCCCCCGGAAGACCGAGAGCGCCCATGCCGCGGCTGTAGGTGGCAAGCGGAAGCTCCGGAGAAAAATGATTTTCCGGCTGGCGCGGGGAAAGTCCGAGATAGTTATTTAAATGGAACATCTGCAGATCGAAGGGCGGGTTGTTTGTGAGAACACCGGCAGGATCATCATGGACATGGAGTCCGTCGGCCATGGATTCCACAACGATCGCCTCGTTTTTATCCGCAATGATCCAGTGGAGGCTTGCGGCAGGCATCTGCGGACTAAAAGGTGTTCCGACAAGATTCATGCGGGCAAGTGCTTCGCGGACCTCCGGAATGGTTGCACACTGGCTTAAGATCCAGGGGATAAATTCAAACTGGGCAATATTCTGCGTTCCGTCCACCGGCTCTGCATAGGCGGCGTTTCCGACAAAGTTGAGTCCTGCCATGCCGAGTCCCTTTTCGTTCATGGCATCATAATACAGAGGATAATTGTCTGCAACGTGTGCCATGCCGATGATGGCATAGTGGGATACAAGCGTATCCATATGGTGGAACGGGATCGGGTAATTGCGGGGAGTGATCGTGATCTCCTCTCCGTAGGAAAATTCGTAATCCAAGGTTCTTCCAAAATAAAAGCCCTTTGTCTTGTAAGTTGCTGCTGTACACATAAGATAGGAACCTCCTTAAAAATAGTAAATTCGCAGCGCGTTTATCTCATTCGGAGACCTGACTCCCACTGAGACAAATTTGCTGTTACTCACCACCTGAAAGAGGCGGGAATCTTCTCGACTGAGATAAATACGGATATAGTTTCTTCTGCATAAAAAAGATTATACCGCATTTTTTTGAAAAATTCATTAAAAAAGAGCTTTACAAAAACACTTTAGTATGGTAACATGATAGCACGATGAAAACAGAGAAATGAAACCGGACAGAAAATGCGGCCGGTTTTCGGATATGACGAAGAGCTGGTCCGGGCAGCCGGATCACGGGCAGATAAGAGGAGGAAATTATGATGAAAAAGAGATTATTAAGCGCAGTTATGGCATCCGCAATGGTACTTTCCCTCGCAGCATGCGGCGGAGCAAAGACAGAGACAACAGCAGCGGAGACAACTGCCGAGAAAAAAGAGGAGACAACAACAGCGGCTGCGACAGCAGCGGAGACGGCAGCAGAAGCAGCAGGAGGCACACTGATCGTCGGCTTCGATCAGGATTTCCCGCCAATGGGATTTGTTGGTGACAACGGCGAATATACAGGTTTTGACCTTGATCTCGCGAAAGAGGTCGCAAGCCGTCTCGGTCTCGAATACAAGGCACAGCCGATCGCCTGGGACTCCAAGGATATGGAGCTTGAATCCGGCAACATCGACTGTATCTGGAACGGATTTACGATCACAGGCCGTGAGGATGATTACACCTGGACCACACCGTATATGGCAAACAAGCAGGTATTCGTTGTAGCGAACGATTCCGATATCAAGAGTCAGGCTGACCTTGCGGGAAAAGTTGTAGAAGTACAGGCTGATTCCTCCGCAGAGGCTGCGTTAAAGGAGAATCAGGATCTCGCAAATACATTCGGCCAGCTTTTAACAACACCGGATTATAACACCGCATTCATGGATCTCGAACAGGGCGCGGTTGACGCAGTCGCAATGGACGTTATCGTTGCGGGCTACCAGATCAAGCAGAGAAACGCGGACTTTAAGATCCTTGACGATTCTCTTTCTGAGGAAGAGTACGGCGTTGGCTTTAAGAAGGGCAACACAGAGTTAAGAGATAAAGTACAGGGAGCGTTAGAGGAGATGGCTGCTGACGGCACATTAGCGAAGATCTCTGATGAATGGTTCGGCGAAGACGTTACGACGATCGGAAAGTAAGCACGTTCCGGAGCTGTAGAAATCCTGTGGGATACGGAAATGCTGTTTGACAGATATTTCCATATCGGCTAAAATAGTAAAAGAATTTTGATTACGGGAACCGGAAAACAGTTCCCGTAATTTGTGTTGTCGGGCAGTTGGAAAGTAAAAACTGCTCTGCCGGAAACTTGAACTGAAAGAAGGCGGGAATTCCTGCCGGTGCAGCGGCCTGTGAATATAGAAGCCGCGAATTAAGAAGGAAAGCAGGTAAAGATCGTATGGGTAAAATGACAATCGGGCAGATGGTCGCACAGCTCGCCGGTGGTATGCTGATCAGCACGCAGATCTTTGTGATCACGCTGCTGTTTTCTCTTCCGCTTGGACTTGTTGTGGCGTTCGGACGCTTATCGAAAAATCGCGTGATCAGCATGATCGTAAAATTTTACATCTCTATCATGCGCGGAACTCCGTTAATGCTGCAGCTGATGGTCGTTTATTTCGGGCCATACTATCTGTTTCATATTAAAGTCGGCAGCGGTTACCGCCTGACAGCGACCTTTATCGGCTTTGTGATCAACTACGCGGCATATTTTGCAGAGATTTACCGCAGCGGCATTCAGTCGATGCCAATTGGCCAGTACGAGGCGGCACAGATCCTTGGGTACACGAAGGCGCAGACCTTTTTCAAGATCATTCTGCCTCAGGTCATTAAGCGCATCCTGCCGTCGATCACAAACGAGGTGATCACACTTGTAAAGGATACGTCCCTGTCGTTCACCCTAAGTGTCGCTGAGATGTTCACGATCGCGAAAGCCCTGGCAGCATCCCAGACAAACATGATCCCGTTTGTCGCAGCCGGAATTTTCTACTATGTGTTCAACCTCATCGTGGCTGTCGTTATGGAGTGGATCGAGAAAAAGCTGGATTATTACCGGTAGGACTGGAGGTCTGTGGATCATGAATCTGTTAGAGTTAAATCATGTAGAAAAATCATTTGAGAACCTGTCCGTGCTGAAGGATATCTCCATCAGCATCGGCGAGGGCGAGATCGTATCCATCATCGGACCGTCCGGATCCGGTAAATCAACGCTGCTCAGGTGCGCGACGATGCTTGAGAAGATGGATGGCGGCGAGATCGTATATCTTGGGAAAAAAGCGGCATGGACGGACAAGGATGGACGTGTGGTCTATGCGGATAAGAAGGACATGAAGGAGATCCGGAGCCAGTATGGCCTCGTGTTCCAGAATTTCAACCTCTTCCCGCATTATTCTGTGCTGAAGAATATCGTTGACGCGCCGATCCATGTGCAGAAGCGCGACAAGGAGACGGTATATCAGGAAGCGCGAGAGCTGTTAAAGAAGATGGGACTGGCGGACAAAGAGGACTATTATCCGTGTCAGCTGTCCGGCGGACAGTGCCAGCGTGTGGCGATCGCGAGAGCTCTGGCGCTGAACCCGAAGATCCTGTTCTTCGATGAGCCCACATCGGCTCTGGACCCGGAGCTGACGGCCGAGGTGTTGAAGGTGATCCGTTCCCTGGCGGACTTAAATATCGCCATGGTGATCGTCACCCACGAGATGGCGTTTGCAAGGGATATCTCCCACCGCGTGATCTTTATGGAAGGCGGCGTGATCGTCGAGGAAGGCACGCCGGAGAAAGTATTCTCTTCTGATAATGAAAGAATGAAGAGCTTCCTGGGAAGATACGGGGAGATTCTGTAGAGCTTTTATATCACCTGCAATCCTCCTGTGGGCGCGTTTTTGACAGGAAAATTTTCCAAAATGAAGAATTGTGTTTGAAAAACGGTCAAAACTGGGCTATAATGGGCGCAAAATGTGCGGTATCAGGCAGACATTCTCATCAAGGGCGTTTTGCTTCACGGAGCTGATATTTGAGATACCGCAAAACAGGAGGCAATTATGGATTTCGAAAAATTATGCGCAGAAAGATATTCTCTTAGAAAATATGCAGATCGCCCGGTGGAAGCAGAAAAGCTGGAAAAAGTGTTGGAGGCAGGTCACAATGCACCGACTGCCCACAATCTCCAGCCGCAGCGCATTCTTGTGATGCAGAGCAGAGAGGCATTAGAGAAGGCAGAGGAGTGCACCGCATGCAAGTTCCATGCACCGGTGATCCTCGTTGTCGCATATGATCCGGTGAAGGCCTGGAACCGCGAGGGAGATATGAAGAACCATGGCGAGATCGACGCAACGATCGCGGCGACACAGATGATGCTTCAGGCGGCAGATCTCGGTCTCGGAACCTGCTATGTCGGCATGTTCAGCCAGGAGAAGCTTCATGAGCTGTTCCCGGAGATGAAGGGACTTGTCGCGACAGCGATGCTGCCGCTCGGATATCCGGCAGAGACTGCGCATCCGTCAAGACTTCATGGTGACAGAATGCCGCTTGATGAGATGGTGGTCCGGCTGTAAGATCCGATCAATGGGATAGGAGAATTTTAAAAGTACAGGAACAGAGATAGACCTGCCAGAATGGAAGAAAACGTCGGCAGGTCTGTTTTTTATCTGCAATGTGCGCGGAGTAAACACTTTTGTTCGTATAAAAAATACGCAAAATCATATTTTTGTGGTAAACTAGCAGGCAGGAGGCAGCCTGACGCGACCGCCTCTGTCACTTAGAATCTGGTATGGACCATGACTGGTTCGAGAGATCATGCCATAAGAGCGTGACGGAAGAGTCCATGGATGATGTCTGTAAGATATTCAGAAAACGGAGGAATGACAGATGGAATATAAGGTTTCCGAGAAAGTTCAGAAGAAATTTGACACACTGACAAAGGATGCAAAGGTTCAGAAAGCCCTTCAGTTCATGGAAGATGACCAGAACGAGGTCATCGACAGACAGATCGAGCTGACTCTGATTCCGTCCCCGACAAACCATGAGCAGAAGAAGGCAGCGAGACTTCTTGAAATGTTTAAGGAGGAAGGTCTTACAGACTGCCATATCGACGAGTACGGTAACTGCGTCGGCATCCGAAAAGGTACCGGCGGCGGAAAGACGGTTCTTGTAGAGGGTCATATGGACACGGTATTCCCGCTTGATACAAAGCTTGAGATCGTCCGCGAGGACGGCTTTATCAAATGCCCGGGAATCGTGGACGATACGAGAGGATGTGCGACCGTCCTGTCTACGATCCGCGCTTTAAACGCGGCAGGAATCGAGACAAAGGGCGATATTCAGTTTGTCGGAACCGTTCAGGAGGAAGGAACCGGCGCGTTAAAAGGAATGCAGTATTATGTAAACCATCATCCGGAGCTGGATGCCAGCATTTCCGTTGACGGCCCGGGATTTCAGGAGATCACCTATGAGGCGACCGGAATCCAGACATACGAGATCAACTTCCACGGCATCGGCGGACATGCCTGCGGTGCTTTCGCGAAAGTAGCGAACCCGATCCATGCGGCAGGCCGTGCCATTGCGAAGATCGCTGAGATCCAGGTTCCAAAGGAGCCGATGACCACATTTGCGGTGACTACCATGCAGGCAGGAAGCTTCGAGGCTGTCCATGCCATCGTTCCGGTGGCTCAGATCCGTTTCAATTTCCGCTCCAACTCCCAGGAAGAGCTTGAGAAGCTCCGCAAGAAGATCTTTGATGCCATCGATGAGGCATGCAAAGAGGAGACAGAGCGCTGGGGTATGGACACCATTACATACGATGTAAAGCATATCTGTGATGTAAACGCAGGCCATCAGGATCCGCACGCGCCGATCGTAGAGGGCGCTATGGCGGCGGCAGAATACCTCGGATGCGAGGAGCCAAAGCTTGGAAACGGTGGTTCCACAAACTGCAACCGTGCTCTCGAAGCAGGACTCCCGGCAGTGTGCCTCGGCATGGGCGCGGATTATGATATCCACGCGCATATGCTTTCCGAGCAGTTTAAGGTCGAGGGCGCTTATAAGGGCTGCCAGCAGACATTGCTGCTTGCGCTGCTCTGCGCGGGCATGGATGATGTGGAGAGCATTATCGAGAAATAGCAGGATAAAAATGAAAGCTTAGCATGAAAACGGCACAGACTTGTCAGGCAAATGGCGGGTGTGTGTCGTTTTTGGTTTGAATAATCACCTTGACACTATGTAGTGCGTTGGATAAAATAGAGAATGACAGTTGGATTGTGCCGATTTGCAGTCGAAAGCGTGTTGCAAGCTTGCTTGCATAAACGCTTTTGAATGAAAAGCGGTATAAGGGCAACGCCCGAAGCTTCTTGGGCGCCGGAGGCGAACAAGAAGAGAGCAATCCGGTAACTGAAAAATAAAAAGGCAGGACAGAATCATGAAAAAATTAAGAATGCTTCTTCCGACAGGCGCTGTGATCGGCATGCTGGCGGTGGGAACAGCGTTTCCTGCAATGGCAGCGGCAGATAGCGATACGGCAAAATTTGTACGCGGCACAACGATCAATGCGGTGGATGTTTCCAAGCAGACAGCACAGCAGGCGAAAGGCTATCTTGAAGGCTACTTCAACGAACACTACGAGATTAAAATACAGGACGCGGACGGAAACCTGGAGACCTTAAAGGGAACCGATGTGGGCTACCACTTAAATGTTACCGGCAGCGTGGATGATATTTTAAAAGAGCAGAATGAGACCGGAAGAAAGACGGGTCCGGGCTTTGACCAGAGCTACACAGTGACCGTAGAGGCAACTCTCGATGACGGGAAGCTTGCCGCAGCGCTGGCAAACCTGCACTGCGTGACGGCGGCCACACCGACTTCCAACGCATATATCTCTGCTTACGAGGAAGGAAAACCCTTTACGATCGTTCCGGAAGTTCAGGGAAACGAACTGGACATGGACAAGCTGACAGCGGCTGTTAAATCAGCGCTTCTCAGCCAGACAAAACAGATCAGGCTGGTGGACCGGGACTGCTATAAAAAGGTAACCGTGAAATCTGATGACGCGAACCTGGTACAGCTCTGCACAACATTAAACGCATACAAGGATATCCAGATTACATATGTGTTTGGATCCAGCAGGGAGACCCTGGGTGGTCTGGAACTGGCAAAATGGGTGACCGGGACGAACGGCACCGAGATCCAGGTAGACCGTGACAAGGCAGCAGCATATGTGAAGTCTTTAGCGGATAAGTATGACACTTACGGAAACCATAAGTATAAGACGACATCTGGCCGGGATGTTGTTGTATACGGAAAATATGGCTGGAAGATCAACCAGACAGCCGAGACAAACGCCCTTGTGGAGGCAGTAAAAGCGTGCAAGACAACGGAGCGCGAGCCGATCTACGAGAGCCGCGGCGCAACCCACGACGGTTATGATTTCGGACAGACTTATATCGAGGTGGATCTTGCCACACAGCATCTTTACTTCTATAAAGATGGAAAAGTGATCATCGACAGCCCGTTCGTATCCGGAAACGTGTCAAAGAACTATACGACACCTCCGGGACTCTTTGAGCTGTATTACAAACAGAAAGACCGTGTATTAAAGGGAGAAGACTATGCAACTCCTGTAAAATACTGGATGCCGTTCAACGGCGGAATCGGACTTCATGATGCGGACTGGAGAAGTAAGTTTGGCGGCACGATCTACCAGACGAACGGTTCCCACGGATGCATCAACCTGCCGCCGAAGGTAGCAGCACAGGTGTATGAGAACGCGTATAAGGGAATTCCGATCATCTGCTGCAACTAAAGCGGGGACGGATCTCAAAAAGAATGAAAAGTAACTGTTCAGTATGGCTGCGCATTTACGAAAAATAATTATGGAAAGAATATTCATCAGAAGGACATATGCACCGGAAAAGGTGATAAAAGCCGCAGCATGAATACCGAAAGGGAAAGAAAAATGGATAAACAGCAGGTTTTAAATCAGTTAAGAAACGCAAAGGAGATCTATGTGCTCATGTCTCTGTGCACAAAAATGCCGTATGTGGTATGTGACAAAGAGACATTCGATGACGAGGTTATGATCTACTTTAACGAGGAAGATATCAGACGCGAAGGCAAGCGCCTTATCGAGGAGAAGATCCCGGTACAGATTGCGAAGGTGGACGCGAACCAGATGCTTCACTTCTACGGAAATCTCTACACCATGGGTGTAAACTGCCTGATGGTCGATCAGTATATGGAGAGCGAATGCCGGATCCAGCTTCCGGAGCTTGTAAGCCGCCCGGGTCAGAATAAGCCGGACGCGCCGGAAGACGAGAAGAAGACATGGATCGAGAACCCGAGTCTTCACCTGACAGCCCTGTACTTCATGCAGGAGCTCCGCAAACAGAAATATGAGACTATGCCGGATGAGTTAAAGGAGATGCAGGAGGAGATCCTTGCAGACTTTACCCGCGGAACATACATCACCGCATTCCAGGAAGGCGCGGGCGTTCCGTTATTAAAACAGAAAAACGGCGATGCGTACCAGCCGATCTTCACCGATATTATCGAGTTCGGCAAATTCAACGCGAAGAACCAGTTCAAGGCAATCGCGGTAACCGCAGATAAGATCCCGAGCATCCTCGTAAAAGAGGCAAAGGGAGTGGTTGTAAACCCATTTGGCGTTAATCTCCAGATGCCGATCACAAAGCGTACCGTTCCGAACCCGGAAGCTGCTGCACATGCGGATGCCCAGGCGGCAGTTCAGGCAACTCAGGTCGAGGTCAACGCGACTCATGAGAGAGCAGGCGCTGAGGAAGAGAACGGAGCCGGGAATAAGACTGAGAATTAAAGAAAAATTATGAAACTCCGGCGTGTCCGCATCACGGAAAACAGTGAGCAGGATGCGGCGGAGTTTGTAATACTTCCCGGTCTCAGGGAGCAGACCCGCAGACGTGGGATAAGGAGGTTGACAGCTTTGGAGAGTGACAGAAGGAAGATCGAAGAAACATATTTAAAGGCAGTGGATATCGGATATTCCTACCGTCTCGCAAAGAAGATGGAGGAATTTAAGAGCAATCCGGTCCTTGGCTACCGCACAGCGGGATCGAAGGCGGAATTTGATACAGGGGAATTCCTGAAGGCGGAGATGGAGCGGATCGGGCTCTCTGATATCCATAAAGATGAGCTCTGTCTGGATTCCTGGGAGTTTGAGAAGGCGGTCATGCGGTTTACGGACCGAGACGGAGAAAAACATGAAATCCAGCTCGGCGCTTATCAGACGGAGTTTGTGACGGATGGATGGAAAGAGTATCCACTTGTCTACGCCGGACGCGGAAAGGAAGCGGACTATGACGGCGTGGATGTGACGGGCTGTCTCGTGATGGTGGATATCAACCAGAGAGACGAGTGGTGGATCAATTATCCGGTGTACCAGGCCCATTTAAAGGGCGCTGCTGCGGTGATCGCGGTGCAGGACAACGGCTACGCGGAGATTGACAGCGAGGCATTAAATGCCCAGGATATCGCGGGACCGAAGGACGCACCGGCCTTTTCCATGTCGAAAAAGGATGCGGAGATCCTGAAAGCGGCATTGAAGGAAACTCCGCGGATCACAGTCCAGTTTGACGCAAAGTCTGTCGTGAAGGAAAATATGCCGGCATACAATATCTGGGGTACGATTCCTGGAAAGTCGGAGGACATGATCCTGCTCAGCGGCCACTATGACTCCTATTTTGACGGGTTCCAGGATGACAACTGCGCGATCGCGCTGATGTTTGGAATTGCCAGGACGCTTCTGGAGATCGGGTATAAGCCGGAGAAGACCATCGTTTTCTGCTGTATGGCGGCGGAGGAATGGGGGATCGAGAACTCCAAGTATGACTGGTCTACCGGTGCATGGCAGCAGGTATTTAAGCTCCGGCCGGAATGGCAGGGAAAGGTCATCGCGGACCTGAATTTCGAGCTTCCGGCCTACGCCCACAATCCGTGGGACGCGATCCGATCCACCTATGAATATGAGGATTTCCTGACGGAGTTTGTGAAAGAGTTTCCGGTGGACGCGAAGAAGGTCTACCCGGAAGGTCTCAGGGTCCAGTGCCCGATCGAGACGTGGTCGGATGATTTCTCCGTTGCGATCTCAGGAATTCCGTCCATGGTGAATGAATTCAGCAGCGCGGAGTTTATGGAGACCCATTATCACTCCCAGTTTGACAACGACGAGTATTACAACGCGGATGTGTTCCGGTTCCACCATGAGCTGTATGGCCTTCTTGTCATGGCATTCGACCGGGTGAAAGTTGCGCCGGTAAATGTTGGAAGAACGCTCCAGGCGCTCCAGGAGAGCGTCAGACCGGTTACGGGACGGGAGGACGAGAAGAGTATCCGGGTTCTGCTGGAGCGGACGGCTGAGGCGAAGAAGATCGCGGATGAGGTGTACCGGAAGGTAAAAGAAATTAATGGTGTGAAGAATGCCGATGCTGGATGCTGTATACATAAAGATGGTCAAGAATCTCATACAGGTGAAAAATCCGAGACCGATGAGGTGGATGCAGCAGAAAGTGCGACTACTCAACGTGGCGAAAATGCAGCGGATACAGAAGTGAATGATAGAAACGCTGCGCTCCAGAAACAGCTCCTTTACTTATTCCGCAAATGCCAGGACTATTTCGTCCGCCTGAACTGGCACGATGAGGTCCTGTTCCCCCACGAGGCCGCCCAGAGCAATCTGCGCCATATCTGCGACGCGGTCCGAAGTCTGGAGAACAGGGATGTGCAGGGGGCCCTGGATGCCCTGTACCTGGTGGACAACAACCAGTACGCGTTCCAGTTCGATGATGAAGTGTACCACTACTTTACGGAATATGTCCTGAATCAGGACAGCGACCGGTTACAGTGGGGTGCCGGACGGATCGTCCACCATGTGGATCTCTCGAAGGAGGTCAAGAGCCTCAAAAAGAAGATCGCGGAAGGCGGACATGACGTGTCGGAGGAACTTGCCGCCCTCAGAAAAATGGAAGAAGAGCAGCTTGCCTGCTTTGACGATGATATACGATATATGACCCAGGCCGTGGATACACTGACGGCGGGGTTAAAAAAAGCGAAAGAGGTGTTGGATTTTTAGTTATGGACAGCCAGATATTGTACCGGGTACAGAGAGAAGATCTGCCCCGGCTCCAGAAGATGCTGGTAGAATGTTTTGCCAGGGACCCGCTCTATGAGACTCTGATCCCGGATGCCGAGACGAGAAAACGGCTGATGCCGGAGCTTTTTGAGTGTGATCTGAACGAATTTTATGAGACATGTGAGATCTTTGCGGACAGCCCGGAGTTAAACGGACTGCTGGTCGTCTCCGATGAGGCGGAGGAGTACGATCCGGTCCGCTTTTACCTGACGGAGGCGTGGGCATCCTTGAAGACAGATGAGTATCTGATCAAGGAGGATAAGAGCTTAAAGACGCTGTGGAACTTTATCAGGGGACGTGATTACTTAAACTCCCACTGGACCGCCCAGCTCCACCAGGAGAACCGTTTACATATCATCTATCTCGCGGTGAGCCCGAATGTGCAGCACCATGGGGTGGCGGAAAAGCTCATGGACGAGGCGATCCGCTATGCGGAAGAGCATCGGATGATGATCTCTCTGGAGACACATAATGAGAAGAATGTGGCGTTTTATGCGCATTTTGGATTTAAGGTGTTTGGGATCGTTGAGAAGGGGATGGGATTAAAGCAGTATTGTTTAGTAAGAGAAATTTGACAATAGAGACTCAACTCAACATTTTGTACATAAAACAAGGATCTCAGCGATTGGCAGCCGCTGAGATCCTTGTTTTTATGGTATATATTGAGGAATAAACTTGCCCTTATTGGCAAATGGGGCAACTATATGAAATGCGGGATCAATTATCTCTGAACACGTCCGGATCCGTCGCCGCCAGCTAATTTCTTAACTTCGTCTACGGAAACCATGTTCATGTCACCTTCGATGGAGTGCTTTAAGCAGGAAGCTGCTACTGCGAACTCGATGATGCTCTGAGCATCCATGTCGCTTAAGCAAGCGTAGATCAGTCCGCCGCCGAAGCTGTCGCCGCCGCCTACACGGTCAACGATGTGCATAGCGTACTTCTTGCTGAAGTAGTAGTCCTTGCCATCGTATAACATAGCGGACCAGTTGTTATCGTTTGCGGAGATGGACTCACGAAGTGTGATAGCAACCTTCTGGAAACCGAAACGGTCAGCAAGCTGTTTTGCAACGTCCTTGTAACCCTCGTGGTTTACAGCGCCCTTTGTAACGTCTGTGTTGGAAGCTTTGATACCGAATACATCGGAAGCATCCTCTTCGTTTGCGATGCAGACATCAACATATTTGCAGAGCTCACCCATAACCTCGCCTGCTTTTGCCTTTGTCCAGAGTTTATTTCTGTAGTTTAAGTCGCAGGAAACTGTGATGCCGAGTTCTTTTGCTTTCTTACATGCCTCAAGGCAGATAGCAGCAACAGTGTCGTTTAATGCCGGTGTGATACCTGTGAAGTGGAACCAGTCAGCGCCCTCGAAGATCTTAGCCCAGTCGAAATCTTCCGGAGTAGCCTCGGAGATTGCGGAATGTGCACGGTCATAGATAACCTTGGACGGTCTCTGGGAAGCACCCTTCTCGAGGAAGTAGATACCTACACGGTCGCCGCCGCGGGTGATAGTGGAAGTATCAACGCCGAATCTTCTTAACTCGTTGACAGCAGCCTGACCGATCTCGTGCTTCGGAAGCTTTGTAACGAATGCAGCGTCAAAACCGTAGTTTGCAAGGGAAACAGCTACGTTAGCCTCGCCGCCGCCGTAAGTAGCGCCGAAGGTATTAGCCTGAACGAAACGATAGTATCCCTCCGGAGCGAGACGGAGCATAATTTCACCAAATGTAATAACTCTCTTGGACATGAGGATTCTCCTTAATATTTAAATTTATAATCGTGAACAACGTAATACGGGAAGTGCGAACTCCACTTCGTTCCGTTTGCACAGCGTAACGGGAACCGCGAACTCCGCTGCGCTACGTTTGCGTAGCGTGACGGGAAGTGCGAACTCCATTTCATTCCGTTTGCACAGCGTAACGGGAACCGCGAACTTCGCTGCGCTACGTTTGCGTAGCGTAAAATTGCACGTTGTGCAATTTTACTTATTTCTGTACAAGATGTACTGCGAAGCCGCCGATCTCGTCTGCGAGATAGATTGCTGTCATCTTGTCGCCTTTGAACTTAGCGGACTCTTCGTTGAACTTGTAGCCCATCATCTCAAGGTAGTTCTTAGCTCTTACTACAGAGTTTGTAGCAACGGCAATATGACCCTTGGAGCCAAGTCCCTTGGACTTCATAGCCTCAACAGCGGTTCCTGCGAATACGGAGCTGTTGCCGACTTTCTTTGTGAATCCGAACAGACCGTCGAATGCGTCAGCAGTCTTTTCAGCTTCTGTCTCGCTGTCGCAGTTAATTCCGATATGAGCAAGCTCAAAACCGAGCATTGTCTGAACAGCTTCCTTTGTAAGGTCGCGGATCTTATCGAACTCACCAGCAGCTACGAGGTCTTTCTTAACCATCCAGCTTCCGCCGCAAGCAAGGATCTTGTCGAATGCAAGGTAGGAGTTGATGTTCTTAGCGTTGATTCCGCCTGTCGGCATGAACTTCATCTGTGTGTACGGAGCTGCCATAGCTTTGATCATGTTGATTCCGCCAGCCTGCTCAGCCGGGAAGAATTTAACAACATCAAGGCCAAGGGAGATCGCCATCTCAACATCGCTCGGATTGGAAGTACCCGGAGTTACCGGAATTCCCTTATCTACACAGTATTTAACAACGGTCGGGTTTAAGCCCGGGCTTACGATGAATTTTGCGCCTGCGTTTACTGCACGGTCAACCTGCTCTGTTGTAAGAACAGTACCTGCGCCAACTAACATCTCCGGGAATTCTTTTGCCATAATACGGATGGACTCTTCTGCTGCAGCGGTACGGAATGTAACCTCAGCACACGGAAGACCGCCCTCGCAAAGTGCCTTTGCAAGCGGTGCTGCGTCCTTTGCATCGTCAAGTACAACAACCGGAACAATACCAATTTTCTGGATCTTCTCTAAAACTTCGTTCATGATTCCTGTCTCCTTTTTTGCTTTATAAATTTAGGAAATTCAGTTTTAGTCAATAATCAAGTCATATTGAGTCTTAATACCGAGTTTCATAATACGGAACTAAGTTTCGCATTGCGGTATCATCTAAATTAGATTATACTCATGAGATTCGAATTGTCAATAGCGAAAAAGCCTAATTTTACTGGATTTTCTGAGTAAAACTGCCGAAAAACAAATCGCTTCATTTTATTATGGAAGTGTGGTAAACTATAAAAAGTAAAAAACAAGGAAACCATAAGAGCAGAAAAACATTTCCTGTGAAAGACCGGGAACGGCTGCCGGAGATGAGCGGCAGTTAGAAAGGGAAAAACAATTATATGGATATACAGTTTCAGAAGCTGGGCGCCGAGAATTTTACGGAACTCAGTAAGTATTATGGAAGGCGCCACGACAATACATGCGACAGTGTGATGCTTGACAATTTTCTCTGGGCGGATTATTATCATGTCCACTTTTGCGAGAGAGATGATAAGGCAGTTCTCTGGACTATGAAGATTTTAGGAAAGATGTATGCCTCTCTTCCTGTGTGCGCCATTGAGGACATGCCCCACTACTTTAAAGAGATTGAACAATATTTCAACGAGAACCTTCATCTGCCGCTTGAGATCTACTTGGCGGACCAGGAGGCGGTGGACTATTTAAATCTCCCGGTGGACCGCTACTCCGTAACGGAGCTTCCGGATGCAAAGGACTACCTTTACAGCGCAGAGGCGTTGAAGACATTGTCCGGAAAAGCGCTTCACAAGAAGAAAAACAACTTAAACGCGTTCAAAAAAGCATATGAGGGCCGGTATGAATACCGGACGCTCTGCTGTTCGGATGGCTGTGAGGTGTGGAAGTTCCTTGATAAATGGAGAGAGGGAAAAGGCCAGGAGGTCGAGGGACACTTGGATTATGAAGTGGAAGGAATCCACGAGATCTTAAGGAACTGCTCGATGCTTTCGGTCCGCATGGGCGGAATCTATGTGGATGAACAGCTGGAGGCGTTCTCCATCGGAAGCTATAATAATAAGGAAAAGATGGCGATCATCCACATCGAAAAGGCGAACCCGGAGATGCGCGGACTTTACCAGATGATCAACCAGCAGTTCCTGATCCATGAATTCCCGGAAGCGGAGATCGTAAACCGCGAGGATGATATGGGACTCCCGGGACTCCGTCAGGCGAAGATGTCCTATGCGCCGATGGATTTTGCGAGAAAGTATCGGATTAAACAGTTAGATTTTGAGGCACAGAGCGCGGAGTAAAGTATGATACGGTATTTGGAGACAGAAGAAAAGGGAAGATGCCTGGATCTCTGGAGAGAGGCGTTCCCAGAAGATTCCACGGAATTTTGTGATTATTATTTTAAGGAAAAAATGAAGGACAACAAGGTACTTGTCCGGGAGGAGAACGGTGAGATCGTATCCATGCTCCACCGGAACCCGTACAGGATCTATATGCGGGGAAGTGAGGCTGTGTGCGACTACATCGTCGGCGTTTCCACACTGGTTGCTGAGCGCCACAAGGGATACATGAGAAGTCTCATGCTGGCGATGCTGCGGGATATGCAGGAAGAGCGGATGCCGTTTACGTTCCTGATGCCGGCGAGAGAGTCCCTGTACCGTCCGTATGATTTCCGGTATATTTATGATCAGCCGCGCTGGGTCCTCAAATATAATCCGCATATCCACAGGGAACCCTGCAACTTAAAAACGCTGGGCGCGGACCTGGCGGAGTGGCAGACGGCATGGTTAAAGAGAAAATATGAGGTCTTTGCGATCCGTGACGAGGCGTATTTACAGCGGATGGAAAAGGAACTTGCCAGCGAGAACGGAACCTGCACGCTGCTCTACGACGATGACTGGTTTATCGGAATGCAGAGCGAGTGGGGCTTAAAGGAGCGGGAGATGCGATATCTCTACACCGGAGAGCACTACCGGAGTGAGGCAGGACGGAAACCGGCGATCATGGCGAGAATTGTCTGTATGCCGGAGTTTGTAGCGAATATCCATCTGTCGGAGGACTGTCCCCAGGATGAGGTGACGGTGGAGATCGGAATCAACGACCTCTTCGTGCCCCAGAACCAGGGCGCATGGCTGTGGCATCTGACGAAATACGGTTCCAGGATGACCCAGGAGTCCCGGTTTATCGCAAAGGGAAAGATGGAAGTCCTGACGATCTCGGAGCTCACCGAGTGGCTGTTCGGATATCGGACGCCGGATCAGGTGAAGAAGATCCCGTATGGGGAGTATATTGAGCCATTTCGTGGGGTGTTCTTAGATGAAGTTGTATAAATGATATCAGGTGCATGATCCGCTGACAGCAAAGCAAAAAAGCGCAAGATATCAGATGTGAGATGACTCCCACCTCTTTAGGTGGCGGGCAGCAAATTAGTATCAGCGGTGGAGTCAATCCCCGTCTGACATAGCCTCTGGCAGGATTGCTTAAGATGCGCAAAAGAAGTAAGTCATGTTTTGATGATGCGCATCTCGCAGCAAGAATGCTGAGACATTCTTGAATACAGGAAGGAGAGATTTGTCATGACAGAGCGGGAAACATTAAAAAAATGGCTGGATGAGAGCAATAATATCGTATTTTTCGGCGGGGCCGGCGTGTCCACGGAGAGCCATATTCCGGATTTCAGGAGTACGGACGGGCTGTACAACCAGCAGTATGATTATCCGCCGGAGACGATCTTAAGCCATTCCTTCTATATGAGAAAGCCGGAGGAATTTTACAGATTCTACCGGAACAAGATGCTGTTTCCGAACGCAGAGCCGAATCGGGCGCACAAGGCGTTAGCGAAGCTTGAGGAAATGGGAAAATTAAAGGCGGTCGTAACACAGAATATCGACGGACTGCATCAGAAAGCAGGCAGCAGGGAGGTTTTAGAACTTCATGGTTCCGTACTACGGAATTACTGTACGCGCTGCGGAAAGTTCTATGGGCTGGATGCAATCTTAAATTCTACGGGAATTCCGAAATGTACCTGCGGCGGAACGATCAAGCCGGATGTAGTCCTCTATGAGGAAGGTTTGGATCAGGAGACCATCGAGAAATCCGTGAATTATATCGCGAACGCGGACGTGCTGATCATCGGCGGAACGTCCCTCACGGTATATCCTGCAGCAGGTCTCATTGATTATTACCGGGGACATAAGCTGGTCCTCATCAATAAATCCGTGACACCGATGGATAACCGCGCGGATCTTGTGATCAGCGGACCGATCGGGGAGGTTCTCGGGGATGCAGTCGGCGTGTGATTCCGGAAAGAATATCAGGGTCAGAAACAGCGACTATGCCGGGATAAATGCGGAGTATTGCATGCGGCGGAACGATGAAATATGGAGGCAGAGATATGTATCAGGCAGCTGAAGATCGGTATGATTCTATGGAATACAGGCGCTGCGGAAGAAGCGGATTGAAGCTTCCGCGGATCGCGCTGGGACTTTGGCAGAATTTTGGATTGGAGAAGACGATCGCGGAACAGGAGGAGATCCTGTGCTATGCTTTCGACAGCGGAATCACACATTTTGACCTTGCGAACAACTACGGACATCCGGCAAACGGCCTTGCAGAGAAAAACTTCGGACAGGCGTTGAAGGACTGTCTTGGTACATACCGGGATGAGCTTGTGATCTCTACGAAAGCCGGTTACGATATGTGGCCGGGACCTTACGGAAACTGGGGTTCCAGAAAGTATCTGATGGCGAGTCTCGACCAGAGCTTAAAGCGTATGGGACTGGATTATGTGGATATTTTCTACCACCACAGACCGGACCCGGAGACACCGCTGGAGGAGACCATGGGAGCACTCAGCGACATCGTCCGCAGCGGAAAGGCGCTTTACGTCGGACTTTCCAATTATAAGGAGGAAGAGACGAGAAAAGCGGTCAGGATCTTAAAGGAAAACGGAACGCCGTGCCTGATCCATCAGCCGCGCTATAATATGCTGGAGCGCTGGGTGGAGGACGGTTTACTCTCCGCGCTGGACGAAAACGGTGTAGGATGTATCTGCTTTTCCCCGCTCGCCCAGGGAGCGCTGACAGATAAATACCTGAAGGGAATCCCGGCAGGTTCCCGCGCGTCCCGTGATGGAACGACAGTGGCGCAGCGGTATCTTTCTGATGAACAATTAGAAAAAATCAAACAATTAAACCAATTTGCGGAAGAACGCGGACAGACATTGGCCCAGATGGCTATCGCCTGGATCTTACGCCGCCCGGAGGTGACAACGGTTCTGGTGGGTGCCAGCAGGGTTTCACAGCTGGATAACAGTCTTGCGGCGCTTGGGTGCACGGGATTTTCGGAGGATGAGCTGAAAAGGATCGACGAGATTCTGGCATAAAAGAACTTAGAACAGGATCAACACGCAGAAAACGTATAGAGCGTGAAAATTTGTAAGAAATAAGAGAGCGTTTGAGAAGACAGGTTTCAGGCAACAGGAGAAGTAACGAATGGTATATGAAGTAGGCGATATCGTAAAATTAAAGAAACCGCATCCCTGCGGCAGTCAGGAATGGGAAATCCTGCGCGTGGGCGCAGACTTCCGCTTAAAATGCATGGGCTGCGGCCATATGGTCATGGTGACGAGACGGCTGGTGGAGAAGAATACCAGAGGACTTAGGAAGCCGGATGGGACGGAAGTAAAGTAAGAAAAATTCGATTATTAAAGAAAGCAAATACGAAAGCCAGTCACAGAGATCCATCAGATGGTGTATCATGATGGAGATCCTGTGGCTGGCTTTTTCGCTTAAAGCGGGGCGGGATTATGGACCGAATCGTGACGGTGATTCCCTGCTTGTGGTCAGCGCCCGGCGTTTTGGGGTGCCATGGTGTTGTTGGAAAATTCTTTGTTGAGGTTTGCAGCGGAAACAGTCTCCGGCGGATGGAGAGATGCAGGAGAAATCGTTTGTGATATGTTATAGACTATAAAAGCGCACAGATCTTCGCCACCGCATCCTGCGGCCCCTTGGTATTCGGGATCGCGTACTTTGCATATTTCTTATATAACCTGCGTCGCGTGAGATAGGTATTCTCGATTTCCTCTTTTGTATGGTTCTTAAATAACGGTCGTTCCGGATGTAACGCAAGATTCCGGTAGCAGTCCTCAAACGGGCGGTCGATATAGAAGATCGTACCACTCTTTTCGAGAATCTCCCCGTTCCGGTCAAAGGTCAGCATTCCGCCGCCGGTGGAGATTACGGACGGGCCGAGGCCGCATACCTGACGGGCGATCTCATGTTCATAGTCCCGGAACAAAGATTCCCCGCCCTTTGCGAAGATCTCTGGGATCGTCATCCTGTAATGTTCGATCAGCATCTGGTCCGTATCGTAAAACGGGAGACCGAGCTGTTCGGAGAGAAGTTTTCCGATGGTGGTCTTTCCGCTGCTTGTGAAGCCGCATAAAATAATTGGATGTTCTGGTGTCATGTCTGGTTCCTCTCGAAAGGCCTGCGTATTCAGGCGAAAATATTCTGCGTTTTCTATCTTGCTTCGTTTGATAGAAAATGAGCTGGCTGTACCGGTTCGTAAATAAAACATATTTAAAATATCATAAATATAGTAGAAACGCAATATTACTCCGACTTCAATAATGGGTAATGCCCCAAAAACTGCTGCAGCGCCAGATTCCCGGAGGATCTTTTCCACGCTGCAATGATCTCAACGACCTCCTCTTCGCCGATCAGCGGGATAAACACAAGGTTTTCCGCATTTGTCAGCTTATGCGTTACATAGGAGGGAATAATGGAGATCCCTTCCTCGATGGATACCATCATGAGAATGCTCTCCACATCGTTGGAACGAAAAAAGATGTCCGGATGATATCCGGCCTGCTCATACATCTCGTAGAAGCGGAGGTCACTGACGGAATCACCGGTGCTGGACGGGGTCATGAACAGCAGGCGTTCGCCGTGGAGCTCAGACCGCCGCAGGGATTCCCGTCTGGCAAAGGGATGATTGCTGTAAACAGCTACCATCAGCGGACTGCGTTCAATGAGCCGGTATTCAATGGAATCGTTTTTCACGAGCTCCGTGCTGTCCCAGGTGAAAATAATATCATATTCGTCCTTCAATAGTCCTGCGGCGAGAAGATCGGTGTTCCGTCTGTAACAGGAAACAAGAATATTCGGATATTTATTATGGAAGAAACGCAGGGAGTTGGAAAAATTGCTTCGTTCAAAGCCTTTTGTATATCCGATCCGCAGGGTTCCTACCATACCGGTTGAAACCTCCTGAATCCGGTTTACCGCCTGATCAATGCGTCCGAGGATCGACCTTGCATCACTTAAAAATGCACTTCCGGCCGGAGTCAGGGAGATCGGGCGGCTCGTCCGGTCAAAGAGCGGGACGCCGAGGCTGTCTTCTAATGCGCGGATCTGCTGGGTGATCGCGGTCTGGGTAATATAAAACTGGTCGGCGGCTTTCGTAAAGCTGCGGCATTCAGCGGCGGTCACAAAGTAGCGTAACTGGTTTGTGTTCATAAGCGCCTCCTAAAAAATAGGAATAAATCGTCCCACTCTGTGGGAAGGATCGTTACTCTTTGCAAAACATAAGTTTTTCTTATGATATCATACAAAATGCGCGGTTGCAAATCCTTTTACCGGGCGGTATCATAAGACTACTGATGCTGAACTGCGGTACAAGGGCGGATATGTTCCAAACGGAACATGCTGTACTATACAGAATACAGTGAAGGCAGCAGGACAAGAGCTGCGGATAAGACAGGCGCGGACCGCAGCCGTAAGAGGGGAGTTATGCTTATGAAACGAGAAAATTTTGGCTCACGTTTAGGCTTTTTACTGGTAAGCGCGGGCTGTGCGATCGGAATTGGAAATGTGTGGCGGTTCCCGTATGTAGCGGGACAGAACGGCGGCGGCGTATTCGTCCTGTTCTATCTGCTGTTCCTGTTGTGTATGGGCGTCCCGGTCCTCACCATGGAGCTTGCGGTGGGACGTGCGGGACGAAAGAGCGCAGTCGGCGCGTATCGGGCGCTGGAAAAGCCGGGCAGTAAATGGCATGTACACGGCTGGTTCTGTATCCTTGGCTGTTACCTGTTAATGATGTATTACACGACCGTATCCGGCTGGATGCTCAGCTATTTCGTGAAGTTCGCGACGGGAACATTCACCGGAATGAATACGGATCAGGTCGCGGGAGTATTTGGGGATATGCTCGGCAATCCCGGTGAGATGGGCTTCTGGATGGCTGTGACCGTTATCGTCGGCTTCTTTATCTGCAGCAGAGGTCTCCAGAATGGCCTTGAGAAGATCACAAAATGGATGATGGCGGCGCTGTTATTGCTGATCCTGGTGCTTGCAGGTCACAGCCTGATCCTTCCGGGCGCGAAAGAGGGACTGAGCTTTTACCTTCTCCTGGATTTCAAACGCGCGTCGGATGTCGGACTCGGATCGGTAATCATGGCGGCCATGAACCAGTCCTTCTTTACATTAAGCCTTGGCATTGCGGCAATGGAGATCTTCGGAAGCTATATGTCCGAGGAGCATACGCTTGCAGGCGAGGCGGTACGGATCTGCGGTCTCGACACACTGGTAGCTCTTTCTGCCGGACTGATTATCTTCCCGGCGTGCTTTTCCTTCGGCGTACAGCCGGATGCCGGCCCGCAGCTGATCTTCATCACACTTCCGAACGTGTTTGCCAACATGGCAGGCGGACGGGTCTGGGGCATGCTGTTCTTCTTATTTATGTCGGCGGCAAGCTTCTCAACCGTTATCGCCGTGTTCGAAAATCTGCTTTCCAGCTGCATGGATAACTTTGGTTGGAACAGAAGGAAAGCTTCTGTGATCAACTGTATTTTCGTGCTGATCGCCAGTCTGCCCTGTGTTCTGGGCTACAATGTATGGAGCAGCCTCCACATCATCGGCGCGAGAGATGTTCTGGATTCGGAGGACTTCCTGGTCAGCAACCTGCTTTTACCGCTTGGCTCCCTTGTTTATCTGTTATTCTGCGTGAGCAAGTGGGGATGGGGATATGATAAGTATCTCGCGGAGGCGAACAAGGGAACGGGACTTAAGATGCCGGGGGCGAACTGGGCAAAGATCTATTTCCGGTATGTTCTTCCTGTGCTGATCCTGGTGATCCTGGTCCAGGGGCTGATCGGATAACAGGCTTTCAGATATGCACGAAATTCATAAAAAGACCGGAATTTATGAAAAACTTACCGGTTTAACGCGATATGCACATAAAAACTTTAAAGCGTAAAAGCTTTTATATTGAATATCGAAATAACCTGTGTTATAATAATCATCGCAAATACAAAAAAGAGGAGAGTACCACAATGAAAAAGATGATTGCACTGGGCATGGCCGCTATGATGTGCCTGTCCATGACTGCATGCAGTGTCTCCACATCTTCCAAGACCGAGACGACCGCAGCAGCAACAGAAGCAGCTGAGACAACTGCAGAAGCAGCAAAAGACAGCGAGACAACCGCAGAGGCTGCCGGCGATCTTGTTGCGACCGCAGATTATCCGACAAAACCGATTACAATGATCATTCCTTACGGTGCAGGCGGAACAACAGATACCTGGGGCAGAAAGCTTGCAGTCCTGCTTGAAAAATATTTAGGACAGCCGATCACCGTTACAAACCAGGGCGGCGCGTCCGGCTCCATCGGTAGCCAGTTCGTAAAAGAGCAGCCGTCTGATGGCTACACACTTCTTGTTTGTGCAGAGACGATGGGAACCTACAGAACCATGAATATCTGCGACCTTGGATACGATGACTTTACCGTTATCTCCCCGTTGGTTGGTGATCCGAAGGTTCTTGTAGTCGGAAAGGACTCCAAGTACAACACACTTCAGGAGCTTCTTGATGCGATCAAGGAAAACCCGGGAAAGATCACAATGTCCCACTCCGGTCCTGGAGGAAGCGGACACAATCAGGGCCTTGTATTAAAAGAGCTTGGCTATGAAGTTGCAATGACAAGCTTTGACTCCGGTAACGACGCGCTTCTCGGTGTCATCGGCGGACAGGTTGACTTCACAAACCCGAATATCTCCACCCTCGGCGGCTATATCGAGAGCGGCGATGTGAAACCGTTAGCAGTATTCTCCGATAAGAGAATGGACGCTTACCCGGATATCCCGGCATTCACAGAGACAGTTCCGGAAGCTGAAAAGTACTTAAATATCCCGTACACACTCCTTTCCTTCGTTGTAAACAACGATACACCGCAGGAGGTTGTTGATGTATTAAAGGCAGCATCTGAGAAGGTGTTCGCAGATCCGGAGTGGACCGAGTTCGTAAAACAGAACGCAGCAGATCCGGTATATGACGAGTACAAAGATGACGCATCGATCCAGGCATTCTATGACAACTGGAAATCCGTAATCTGCTGGTTACAGTATGACAACGGTGTTGCCGAGAAGAGTCCGGAAGAGTTCGGCATCAAGAGAATTGGAGAATAATCAATGAAGAATAAGATTCATTCGCTGATCGTCGAAGGAATTGTATTTTGCGGGAGCGGCCTTGTGCTGCTCTCGTATTCTCTTTCATCCTACGCGAAAGGGTTTAACAAAAGCTGGGCACAGTCCCCGTACCTGTTTCCAATGATCGTGGCGATCGCCATGATCGGTCTGTCCTTATGGATCGTCGGAGAGGGAGTTACGGCAATGAAAAAAGCGGCCGCAAATCCGGATGACAAGAAGCCGGAAAAGGCAGGAAAAACAGAAAAGCGGCGCTGGGTCGTGATCGCCCTGATCCTCTGCGCGGTCTACTATGCGGCACTTGCCTTCATTAAAATTCCGTATATCACCATCGGAATTTTATCTTTTGCGTATACATTTTCGACATTTGAGGTTGTGACGGTGGTATTCCTGATCGCCATGATGGTTTTCATGGGTGTCAGAAAAATTCCGGTCCTTGTCTTCGTGCCGATCGGAACCACCTTGTTCTTAAGCCTCGCATTCCGCACATTCTTACATGTGCTTCTGCCATAGAAAGGAGAAAGGAAAATGATGCAGATGTTATCCGTGGTCGATCCGCGGTTTATCCTTATGGTTCTCCTTGGTTCTGTGGCTGGTCTGTTCGTAGGAGCGATCCCGGGACTTTCCGTGTCCATGGCGACCGCGCTTCTCGTATCCATTACTTATACCTGGGAACATTCAGATGCCCTGGCGATGATCATGGGTGTCTATGTAGTCGGAGTCTTCTCCGGCGCGGTATCGGCGATCCTGATCAATATCCCCGGCGCGCCTTCATCGGTCGTAACGACACTGGACGGCTATCCGATGTCGAAAAAAGGTCAGTCCTACAAGGCGCTCTTTACCGCAACGATCTACTCGTTTATCGGAAGCTTATTTGGTCTTCTGGCTCTGGGACTCTTAGCGGAGCCGGTGTCCAGAGTTGCGATCAAATTTACAAAGATGGACTATTTCCTGCTGGCCCTCTTCGGACTTGTGACGGTCGGCTCCGTCAGCACGAAAAACTACGCGAAGGGCCTTATCAGCGTTATGATCGGTCTTGTGATCAGCATGATCGGACTGGATCCGCTGATGGGAACAAAGCGCCTGACCTTCGGAATCCAGAATCTTGCGGGCGGTGTCAGCACAGTCCCGGCGCTTGTCGGCTTCTTCGGATTTGCAGAAGTACTCTCTGTTGTATACAACATGAAGCAGGAGCAGAATGTCCTTGCGATGGAAAAGACGAAGGTCAGCCTGAAAGAGATCTTAAAGAGCTGGAAGCTTTCCTTATATACATCAACGATCGGTCTTTTAGTCGGTGCTCTTCCGGGAGCAGGCGGACCGGTGGCATCCTTTATCGCGTACAATGAGGCGAAGCGTCTCGTAAAGAAGCCGGAGGTTCCCTTCGGTGAGGGTGCAGTGGAAGGAATCGTGGCCAGTGAGTCCTCCAACAACGCATGTATCGGCGGTGCACTGATCCCGATGCTAACGTTAGCGGTTCCGGGCGACGCAGTTACCGCGATCATCCTTTCCGTATTCTATGTCCATGGCTTACAGCCAGGTCCGCTATTTATCACACAGAACAAAGAATCCTTCTACTCTATCGTAGTAGCGGGAATCATCGCGTGCTTTGCACTTTTACTGTTAGGACTGATTGTTGCTCCGAGGATCTGTAAGGTCATTACGATCCCGAAGAATATCATGATCCCGGTGGTAACGAGCCTCTGTGTGATCGGTTCCTTCGCATGCAACAACCGTCTGTTTGATGTGGGACTCATGTTCTTCTTCGGATTGATGGGATTCATGATGCGCCGGTTCGATTATCCGGTTGCCCCGCTGATCCTCGCGATGGTACTCGGAAAGATGATGGATTCCAACTTCCGTCAGGCAGTGTCTCTGGCATCGTCCTCCGATAACCCGTTTATGGCGATGTTCGGACATCCGATCACGATCGTCCTTTCCATCTGTACATTATTCGTCCTTCTTGGAAATATTCCGTGGACGAAGCCGTATGTCGATAAGGTAAAAGGGATCTTTTCGAGAAAAACGGCGTAATTTCAGATAAAACTTCTGAAAAACAGGCCGGATCACCAAATTTCGACCGGCGCAGGATTTCTCACCGGTGTGAAAGATGGTAAGAAAAGAAAAAAGTATAAAAAGAGCAGGAAATCAGGCAAAAAGTGCTTGCATTTCCTGCTCTTTTTTGCTAAGATTATTACCTGTGACATGTAAAAAATCCTTGCTCCTGATACTGAAAATCGGGGGCCGGAAGACCAGAAGGAGGTTTATGAAACTATGAACAAATACGAGTTAGCAGTTGTTCTTAGCGCAAAACTTGAAGATGACGAGAGAGCAGCCGCACTTGAGAAAGTGAAAGGCTATATCACACGTTTCGGCGGCAATATCGTTGATGTGGACGAATGGGGCAAGAAGAGACTTGCATACGAGATCCAGAAGAGCAAAGAGGGATTCTACTACTTCATCCACTTCGAGGGCGAGGCAAACTGCCCGAACGAGGTTGAGGCTCACATCCGTATTATGGAGCCGGTTGTTCGCTATCTTTGCGTAAGACAGGACGCTTAATAAAGAAAGAGTGAGAATATGAACAGAGTTATCCTTATGGGTAGATTAACCAGAGATCCGGAAGTACGCTATTCCCAGGGCGAGCGCTCTATGGCAATCGCAAGATATACACTTGCAGTTGACAGAAGAGGCAGAAGAAGCCAGGACGGCGATCAGGGTCAGACGGCCGATTTTATCAACATCGTAGCTTTTGATCGTGCCGGTGAATTTGCGGAGAAATATTTCCGTCAGGGCATGCGTGTACTGGTTTCCGGAAGAATCCAGACCGGAAGCTATGTAAATAAGGATGGCCAGAAGGTCTATACAACAGATATTATTGTAGATGACCAGGAATTCGCTGACAGCAAGGGTCAGGGCGGCGATAACAGCGGCTTTGGCGGCGGAAACAGCTACGGCGGCGGAAACCGCGGCGGCTACCAGCAGGGAACAAGACCTGCACCGTCCAGTGCCATCGGCGACGGATTTATGAATATTCCGGATGGAGTCGAGGACGAAGGACTTCCATTCAACTAAATATCAGTCTGAGACAATACAGTGCGTTACTCCTAATTCGCTGTGAGTAGACTGAGTTTGCACGTAACCGGACAGGCGTTGGACGGTTACAGACAACGAAACTAACAGGAGGTAATTTAAAATGGCATTCAATAAAGGTGACAAGTCCGATTCTTCCAGAGTAAGAAGAGGCGGCATGCATAGAAGAAAAAAAGTTTGCGTATTCTGCGGCGATAAGAACGGCGAGATCGATTACAAGGACGTAAACAAGTTAAAGAGATACGTATCCGAGAGAGGAAAAATCCTTCCGAGAAGAATCACAGGCAACTGCGCAAAGCACCAGAGAGCTTTAACAGTAGCTATCAAGAGAGCACGTCATATCGCTCTTATGCCGTACACATGTGAATAATTCCTTAGAATAAGGATTTTCACTGATAAAGTAAGGTTTTATCTAATTAATTTGAAGCATCATTTGAGGATTCCATATGAGAGATCATGTGGGATCCTTTTTTTGCGTAGCAGGGAATTCTCTGTTACACAAAAAGGCGCGACATGCCAATGATGCACGTTCGTGCGAAGATCAGGTTCACCAGATGGAACTATGATAGATATTGACATTAAATCGAAATAAGAAAAAAATTTGTTTTTCATGAAAGCCGGAAAAATATAAGGAGCTGAATCAAAAGGGCTTTTAAGGATATTTATGTCTGAAAATTGACTTTTTTGCGGACATCCTTTATACTACATAGAGGAAAAGTCAAAAAAAGAAACAGCAATGTGGAAGGGCAGTAAAACCATTCAAGATGTAATTCGAAGGTCCAGAACATTATTCTGGATTTTTTTTTACAAGATTCTGCATCAACGTTGTGAAGAGGCAACAAGTTGCTGTGCTGTTTTCACATTGGTTTGCGGTTCGTAAAAAGGTATCGAAAAGGAGAAGGAAGGGGGAGCTGAAAATTTCAACCGCCCGTTTTGACTTGTTCTGAATAAGAAAATAAAGCCCACCGATATCCGGTGGCGGAACGGAGCATTTCAAATGATTCATGATGGATTTATCTATCTGGCCACTTTAATGCTGCTGGCAGCAATTCTGGTCAATCTTCCTGTGTACCTGCGGGGAAAAGGCGCACAGACCTTTTTTAAATTTGCACCACCGATCGTTCTGATCTATTTAGGCATGATGCTTTTATGTACTATGAAAGTATGGGATCTGCAGGATACGTCAGCCATTTACGTATCGATCAAAAATCCGTTGCTCTACGCAATGCTGTTTTTAATGCTGCTGCGTTGTGATCTGAAAAAGATCATTAAATTAGGACCGAAAATGCTGATCGGTTTCTTCTCAGCGAGTATTTCAATCGGTGTTGGTTTTGTAGTAAGCTATGGAATTTTCCATAAATTACTGGGCCCGGAAAGCTGGAAAGCACTTGCAGCACTGTGCGGAAGCTGGTTAGGCGGCGGCAGTAATATGCTGGCGATTCAGGCAATTCTGGATGTAAGTGAAGAAAGTCTGGCATATTCTCTGGTAATGGATTCGGTTTGTGCAGTAATCTATGTTATGTTCCTTCTGTGGGTGATCAACTTCTCTAAGGAATTCAACTCCTGGACAAAGGCAGATGTACGTCTGATCGATGAAGTAGGAGCAGCTCTGGAAAAAGAGGCAAAGGAGGACAAGAGACCTCTTACCTGGAAAAACATGCTTCTTTTAATCGGTGTATCCTTCTTTATATCCTCTCTGTCCAAGGATGCCGGTGTTATGGTTGCATCTGTTCTGCCTGTTTTTGATAAGGCAACCTGGACAGTTCTTCTTGTAACAGCTACAGGCCTGATCGTAGCAATGACTCCTTTTGGAAAGATTAAGGGAACAGAAGAAGTTTCCAATATCATGCTTTACATTGTCATCGCGATGATCGCTTCCAGAGCAGATATTTCTGCTATGGGAAATGCACCGGTATGGCTGGCTGCCGGATTCCTGATCCTGCTGATCCATGTAGCGGTTATGGTAATCCTTGCAAAGCTGATCCGACTGGATATTTTTACCTGTGCGGTTGCTTCTCTGGCGAATGTCGGAGGAACTGCGACAGCACCGGTACTTGCAGGCGCATACAGCAGCGCGCTGGTTCCAATCGGTATCCTGATGGCTCTTCTCGGCAATATTATTGGAACGCCGGGCGGCGCATTTGTAGGATACTTAATGAGCCTGATCGGGTAGAGAACAACAATTGAAAAACGGGTAATACAAGAGCTCCGCACGGGAAACTGTGCGGGGTTTCTTTTTAAAATTCCATCACAAGCCCCGCATGCAGCTTGTGAACGGATTCTCCTAACGTCTCTTTCAGGAGATCAAAGGCATGATCTCCGGTACAGTGGCCGGTGTAGACCGAAGAGATGCCGGTGGAGCGAATCCCTTCGGCGAGGGCAAGGATTTCTGCGTCGGTCTTATTGTAGAGGTGGAAGCCGCCGATCAGGGCTTTTACTTTTTTATCCGGGAAAGTCGCGGTGACCTCACGGATAATGGTATCGGCACCGCCGTGGGAACAGCTGTTGAAGATCACAAGACCGTCCGGTGTGTCGAAGACAAGACTCTGTTCGTGGGAGAAGGAATCCGGTCTCCAGTGCCGCTTTTCCTTCAGGTACATGTGCTCCCGGATGCCTTTTTTCTCCAGTCCCGGAGTCTTATGCGGGACCAGATAAACCCCGTCACACGGTGAAAAGTCCCCGGAGACGAGCTTGATCCGGTCCGGATACTTTTTTAACATACCTTTTGGAATACCGATGTATTTCTTGTAGTTCCAGACACCTTTGCAGCAGTTTTCCCCGGTGGTTTCCCTAAAATAGAACGGTGCAAACGAATTTACCCTGAAAAATTCCGGGATTCCGTCTGCATGGTCGTAGTGCGCGTGGGAGAGAACTCCGAAATCCACGTCTTTTATGTTCAGCCCAAGCACATCAGCATTCTTCAGAAAAAGCCCGGATGCCCCGGCATCGAGAAGGATATGTTTCCCATGATATTCAATAAAAATGGATAATCCCCATTCACAGCCGAGATTTTCGGCGGGGATGTTGTCTGAGAGTACGGTTGCTTTCATAAACATATGTCCTTTCATACACAAAATTTTGGAATTGGTGACTTGTGCTCATACGATCTATCGGTATTTAAGCCATTATATCATACTTTTTAATTTCTCAGTAAACAAAAGCGAAAAGACACAGGATATTTTGTATACAGTATAAATATGATAAACGCTCAGCAGCCAGCCATGTCCGCCCCAAGCGGATCATGGACAAATGCCTGTATCTATGGTATACTATCCCCAAAGTCGGTTCTGATACATGGAGAAATTCTGCCCGAATTTCTCCATGCATAAAAAGGCACTAACGTGCCAAATGCGCACTCGCGCAAGAGGAGTCTATCGCAAGCGACTGCGCTCGGCGCGAGAATGTGCCAAGGCACATTCTTTTTATGGTCTTGCTATGCCCGTTTTTAAAGGGCGGCGGATAGGAGATAAGAATGAAAGATGATAAAAAGGTCAGCCATATTCTGCAGCTTTACCTTCAGTGGCCGGTATTTTTAACGGCACTGGTAATTCTTGCGGGAGCTGCGGTCAACCTGATCTCACGCAAGGCGGGACTCGTGATGCTTGCATTTACGGTGATCTACGCGGCGTGTGCCGGAACCCTGTATATGTACGGAAAGAAGCGGGCCCTCGGCAGTCTGGTGTCCTTTGCGTCGGCGTACAGCTGGAGTCAGAAACAGCTTCTGGCGTCCCTGGAGCTGCCCTACGCGATCGCGGATACGGATGGTAAGATCCTTTGGATGAACCGCGCCTTTGAGGCGGTGACCAAAGAAGAGAAGAGCGCAGGGAAAAGCCTGACAATGCTCTTCAAGGAGATCACAGTGGAATCCCTCGAGAAGATGGAAAATGCGATGGAAGTCCATGTGATCTATGGGGAATCGAAATACCGCGTGAGTATGAAACGCGTGACGATCCGCCCGGACGAGCTTGCCTCTGGAATCCCGGAGAAGCAGACGGAGCAGCAGATCCTTGCGGTGTATCTCTATGATGAGACAGAGCTCTACAACTACAAGCAGGCGATCACAGACCAGAAGATGGTCGCGGGTCTGATCTATCTGGACAACTATGATGAGGCATTAGAGAGCGTCGAGGAAGTCCGCAGATCACTCTTAACGGCCCTGATCGACCGAAAGATCAATAAGTACATTTCGGCGGTCAACGGTATCGTAAAGAAACTGGAGAAGGACAAGTATTTCTTCGCGATCAAGCAGTGCTATATGCCGCGCCTGGAAAAAGAGCGGTTTGGACTGCTTGAGGAGGTAAAGACCGTCAATATCGGAAACGAGATGGCGGTGACCTTAAGTATCGGTATCGGAATGAATGGCGATACCTACAGCCAGAACTATGATTATGCCCGTACAGCGATCGATATGGCACTGGGCCGCGGTGGTGACCAGGCGGTAGTAAAATGCGGCCAGAAGATCCAGTACTACGGCGGAAAGGCCCAGCAGTTAGAGAAAACGACCCGTGTCAAGGCTCGCGTTAAAGCCCATGCCCTCAGAGAGCTTCTTGAGACAAAGGACTGCCTTCTGATCATGGGACATAAGATCGGAGATATCGACTGCTTCGGCGCGGCGATCGGAATGTACCGGATCGCGTCTGCCCTGAACAAAAAAGCCCATATCGTGATCAACGAAGTGACCTCCTCGGTGCGTCCGATGATGGAACGCTTTGAGACCGGCGATTATCCGAAGGACCTGTTCCTCACGGGAAGCGAGGCCGCGGATATCGTGGATAACAATACGGCGCTTGTTGTTGTGGACGTCAACCGTCCGAGTATCACAGAAGAACCGGACCTTTTAAAACTCGTGAAGACGATCGTTGTTATCGACCACCACCGTCAGTCCAGCGAGATCATCACAAACGCGACCCTGTCCTATGTAGAGCCCTACGCGTCATCTGCTTGTGAGCTGGTTGCGGAGATCTTACAGTATGTTGCCGACAGTATCCGGATCAAATCCCCGGAGGCGGACGCCATGTACGCGGGAATCGTGATCGATACGAACAACTTTACAAATCAGGCGGGCGTCCGCACCTTTGAGGCGGCGGCGTTCCTTAGAAGAAACGGAGCGGATGTGACGAGAGTCCGGAAGCTGTTCCGTGACAGTATGGAGGACTACAAGGCGAGAGCCGAGGCAGTCCGTCAGGCAGAGGTCTATAAGAAATACTTTGCCATCAGCGTGTGCCCGGCAGAGGGCGTAGAGAGCCCGACAGTAGTAGGCGCACAGGCTGCAAACGAGCTTCTTGACATTGTGGGAATGAAGGCATCTGTCGTTCTTACCCCATATGAAGGCAAGATCTATATCAGCGCGAGATCGATCGATGAAGTCAATGTCCAGGTCATGATGGAAAAGCTGGGCGGAGGCGGACACAGAACGATCGCAGGCGCGCAGCTCCCGGGTGCTACCGTTGAGGAGGCCAAGGAGAAGGTGAAAGGCGTCATTGATATGATGCTGGAGAAAGGAGAAATTTAAGATGGAAGTTGTATTATTAGAGGATGTGAAGGCACTTGGAAAAAAGGGCCAGGTCGTAAAGGTAAATGATGGATATGCGAGAAACTTTATCCTTCCGAAAAAGCTTGGTGTTGAGGCGACATCCAAGAACTTAAACGATTTAAAGCTCCAGAAAGCAAACGCGGAGAAGGTTGCGGCAGAGCAGCTTGCGGAGGCTAAGCAGCTTGCGGAGGAGATCGATAAGATGTCCGTAACCGTTTCGATCAAAGCCGGCGAGGGCGGACGCGCGTTCGGTTCCGTTTCCACAAAGGAGATCGCGAAGGCGGCGAAGGACCAGTTAAAGCTTGATATCGATAAGAAAAAGATGGTTCTGCCGGAGCCGATTAAGAGCATCGGAAGCTTTGAGGTTCCAATCAAGCTCCACAAGGAAGTAACAGCAAGACTCAGCGTGAAGGTCGTTGAGGCGTAAAAACTGAACGCTTGCCGCGTGCGCAATACGCGGACAGCAGCAGTTGAAATTCAGGGCAGGAAATCAGGTAGAGGTTTCGGCCTGCAAATAAGAAAGAAAACGGCTTCTGCAGAAATATATGCAGAAGCCGTGCGAAGTTATAGACACAGACGTACAGAGAGGAAATCGGACAGATGGAAGAAGCGTTAGTAAAAAGGGTTTTGCCGCACAGCGTTGAGGCAGAGCAGTCGGTGATCGGCTCCATGCTGATGGACAGGGACGCGATCATCGCGGCATCGGAGATCGTGGTCGCGGACGACTTTTATCAGCGTCAGTATGGGATCATGTTTGATACGATGGTGGAGCTGTTCAATGAGGGAAAACCGGTGGATCTGGTCACGCTTCAGGACAGGCTGAAGGAAAAGGATGTCCCGCCGGAGGTGTGCAGTCTGGATTTTGTCCGCGACATCCTGGCAACGGTTCCGACTTCCGCGAATGTGCGCTCCTATGCCACGATCGTCCATGAAAAGGCGGTTCTCCGCCGTCTGATCAGGATCAACGAGGAGATCGCTAACAACTGTTATTCCGGAAAGGACAGCCTTGAAGTGATTCTGGCTGACACGGAAAAGCAGATCTTCAACCTGTTGGAAAGCCGCGCTTCCGGAGATTTCGTGCCGATCCGTCAGGTCGCGCTGAACGTCCTTGATAAGATCGAGCAGGCGACCCGCTCAAAATCCACGGTAACGGGTCTTCCGACCGGATTTATCGATCTGGATTACCGGATGTCCGGACTCCAGCCTTCGGATCTGATCCTGATCGCCGCCCGTCCGTCTATGGGTAAGACGGCGTTCGTACTGAATATTACGGACTATATCGCGGTACGGAGACAGAAGACCTGCCTGATCTTCAGTCTGGAGATGTCGAAGGAGCAGCTGGTAAACCGTATGCTGTCCATGGAGTCCAACGTGGATTCTCAGAAGCTCCGTACCGGTACGCTGACAGATGCGGACTGGGACGCTGTTGTGGAAGGAATCGGTACGATCGGAAGCTCCAAGCTTGTTATTGACGATACTCCGGGTATCTCCATCATGGAACTTCGTTCCAAATGCCGGAAGGTTAAGCTGGAACATGGTCTCGACCTCGTCATGATCGACTATCTGCAGTTAATGTCAGGCAGCGGTAAAAACGGAGACAACCGTCAGCAGGAGATCTCCGAGATCTCAAGATCCTTAAAGGCGATCGCGAGGGAGCTGAGCGTTCCGGTTATCGCCCTGTCACAGCTTTCCCGTGCCTGTGAGACGAGAACAGACCACCGCCCGATGCTTTCAGACCTTCGAGAGTCCGGAGCCATCGAGCAGGACGCCGATGTTGTTATGTTCCTGTACCGTGACGATTATTATAATAAGGATACGGATAACCCGAACACGGCGGAGGTTATTATCGCGAAACAGCGTAACGGCCCGATCGGAACCGTATATCTCGGCTGGAAACCGGAACTGACCCGGTTTGTGAATATTGCGAAGGAACAGCAGTAAATGTGTGGTTAAGCGCCTGCTTTCGAATGAAATTTGAAGGAATTTCATCGGAGGCGGGCGCTTTTGTCATATTGGGACATGGCCTCACATATATTATTAGCAATCTGATAACGGTTTTCCGGGCATGCGGCAGTCTGTGGCATGCTGAGAAACTGGATGAAACAGAGTCGAACAATCGTTGCGGTTCATGGCAGAAATTTTCCGAACTGTGACGAAAATCATGTGAAAGGAAGAGGACGACCATGTCAGAAACACATTATCTGATCTCCGATGCCTCGAAAAAGGTTGATGTGGAATCTCATGTACTTCGGTACTGGGAGGAGGAACTGGAGATGAACATTCCTCGCAACGAGATGGGACATCGGTATTATACGGATTTTCATATCCGCCTTTTTAAACAGATCAAGGAACTGAAGGAAAAGGGATATCAGCTGAAGGCGATCAAGACGGCGCTGGCGAAAACGCTGGACGCGGAGGGGGAGTCGGTGGCACCAACGGATGTTCTTGAGGAGGATGTTATGACGGCATTGAAGGAATGCACGGAGCAGGAGAAAAAGGACCTGGAGAAGATGGATCCCGGTGAAGTCACGGAGCTCATGAACCGGGAGAAGGCGGAGCAGTTCAGGGAATTTCTTACCCAGATGATCGGACAGGCTATCGAGGAAAATAACGAGAAGCTGAGCCAGGACATCAGCCGGATGGTGAACGATAAAGTGTTAAAGGAGATCGATTACCTGATGCGGGTGGCAGATGAGCGGGATGAAGAGCGGTTCCGGCAGCTGGATGAGACGATCCGTCTCTATCAGAAGGAGAATAAAGGGAGGGCAGAGGCTGCGGCGGCGAAAGCGCCGTTTTTGCCGTCGATCTTCAGAAAGAGAAAGTTTGGGAGAAATGGGAATAAGCTTTGATGAGAGCAAAAATGAGAACCTCTTTCGCGAAGATCCGGATTCCGAACCGGAATCCACAGAAATCAAAAAGCCGCTGTTCGAATAGAACAACGGCTTTTATGTATTGGTTTGCGTTTGTGATCAACCCTCGTTGATTGCGCCTGTCGGACAGACACCAGCACAAGTACCGCAGCTGATGCAAGTATCAGCGTCGATTACGTACTGTCCATCTCCCTGAGAAATAGCGTTTACCGGACATTCACCAGCACAAGTACCGCAGCTAACGCAGCTATCGCTAATTACATATGCCATGACAAAATACCTCCTTTATTTATTTCTTTCATTCTATAATAAACGGTTAAATTATTCAAGGGGAAAATCGTGAAAAAATGTACCTAATGAGGAACAAAAATCCAGCAAATATGCGGTTAGACAGCCATAACTCGAGTTAGTCTATTCTTACTTTTGCAGATGGAAATCGACCCGTCTGTCATTCAACTGAAAGCATTTTATGATGGTCACCATATGCGGCCAGGTATTTTCTAAACTGGAAATACTATACCATACAGGAATGTATGACGCGGCAGTGGCAGCAGATTTTGCAAAACCACCTTGCCAAGAAACGAAAAAAGTATTATACTCTCGATATGCTGGCAAATGCGGCGATATGTCCGTTGTGCCGGAAACAATCGTAGAAAATTGCCCTCAGCAGATTTCGAAGGTGAAAGGAGGATTTATCATGCAGATTTCAAAAGAAATGCTCATTGGTGAGCTTCTTCAGGTTGATGAGAATATGGCTCAGATCTTAATGGGCGCTGGAATGCACTGCATCGGATGCCCGTCTTCTCAGATGGAGTCTCTGGAAGAGGCTTGCATGGTTCACGGAATTCCGGTAGAAAAACTTGTAAGTGTAATTAACGAGTATCTGGCTCAGAAGCAGCAGTAATGTATGTGACCGCTCGAGAGAGTTTCGGTCTGCTGACTGTGCGAAAGGTCGGAGAATGTAAGAAGGACTGTGGTCAGGGAGAATTTCCCCGGCTTCGGTCCTTTTTTCATTTTGACGTATATGGAGCAATGTGCCATAAAAATTCTGTATGTTCAAAAAACCTGTGGACACTTTGGAAACAGCCTTTGCACATAAAAAGCATCTGTATCAATCTGCGGAACGCAGCTTTTTACAGATGCCCTATTTAAATTGAATCACTCGGAAAATCAGATTATAAGTTTTGCAGCACCTTCAGCGCGGCCTTCTTTACGATCACATCATAATGTTCCGCATAGTAAGCGCCGGACGCGGCGGCATCGCCCTTTAACCTTGTTCCGTATTCGGAGAGAGTATTGCAGACCCTGTTGAAGGAGCTCTCGCTGTCATTTTCCTTCTTGAGGATCAGGTAGAAGACCCCGTTTTCCGGATTCTTGTAGAGAACACTGATTCCCTTAAAAACAGCACCGGTCTGCCGTGCAGCTTCACAGACGAGATCGAGGGAAGAAAACTGGTAGATCCTTGTAAACTGAGCCGGATTCTTCGGCTCTTCCTTTCCCAGCGGTCCATTTGCTGTTGCAGCTGGTGCCGCGGGAGCTTTTTCTCCCTCCGGCTTTAAAATTCCGCTCTGGGTCAGGATATTGATCAGACCGTCAGCGCCTTCCAGCACTTCTGCGGTGAGATTTCCCCAGCCGTTATCATTCTCATCCTCTTCTGGTGAGAACTTGGAGAACCGGGTATCCAGTTCCTCTGGATCTTCCATCTTCGTGATGATCAGCATAACACTCTCGTTTGCCATCGGGATCGCCTCGACCATAAGCGGGATATCCTCAGCCTCGAAACCGACTTCATTTGCGGCGCGCTGGATCATCTCGCGGAAAAGATTACGGGCTTTCTCGCTTCCGTAGGCCAGCTCGCCGAGATTCATATTCCGGACACTCAGGTCAAAGTTGCTGAGGGTGCAGCGGATCTGGTTTTCATTGATACGTTCTATTTTCATAGGATCACTTCCTGTCTGGTTAAAATCAAAATCTTTGCGGTATGCTGTAATTTCCACTTTAAAAGGGCAGAAAACCGCATTTTTACATCTATAATATACTATATCCTATTCAGCTTTTGCAATCGTATGAGGGAAATTTATTAAAATTTAATCAGTTTGACATCTACAAGATGGTTTGAAACGAGAGTGTGTATATTAGAATAGTCGCAAGAGGTTGTGTTGCCGGAAGGAGGTGTGACGGTTTATCGAGCGCGTTCTGTTTGGCAAATATCGGTTGTGCAGAGAGCTGGGAAACGGGCGGTCCGGTACTGTATATCTGGCGTATCACGTTGAGCTGGAAGAATACCGGGCGGTAAAAGTAGTCCCGAAATCCCTGGCGGATTATGATACTTTTAGAAAAGAAGCACTTTTTCTGAAAACACTGAAACATCCGGGAATCCCCATCGTCTATGATGTGGAGGAAGATACCGGATACAGTTATCTGATCGAAGAATATCTGGAAGGCGAATCTTTATATGCCCTGGTAAAACGCCTGGGCAGCTTGTCGGTTAAGGCGGCAGCTGATCTTGGAATACAGATCTGCCGTATCATTCAGTTTATGAATTCAGCAGAAAATCCTATTTTATATTTAGACTTGCAGCCCAAAAATCTGCTGGTGTGCAATGGAGTCCTTCGGCTGACGGATTTTGATCATGCACAATACGCGTCAGATGCCGCTGCGTTTGGTGAGCGGTATGGAACGATCGGTTTTGCGGCTCCGGAACAGTACACAGGGGAACCACTGGACTGCCGGACGGATGTGTACGCGATTGGTGCGCTGCTCTACTTTATGAGCCGTGGGGATGCGCCGGGAAGTGTTCCGGAATACAGAAATGAATCGGAATACAGGATGTTTGACCGGATCATCCGCGGGTGTATGGAAAAGGAGAAAGAAGCGCGTTACCAGAGTGCGGATGAACTGCAGGAAGCGCTGCAGGAGCTGCAAAATCAACTGAAGGAACAGGCAGCAGAATCTCGAATCATTGTTTTTGCCGGGGCGGCAGCGGGGATCGGAACGACCCATGCGGCTCTCGGAATGTCTCATTTTCTGACCCGGAATGGGTGTCCGGCTTTATATCAGGAAGCTTACGATACGTCTGCGGTTCGCACACTTGCGAAAAATATGGGAATCAAAACGGACCGGACCGGCGTATATCGAATCGGATGCGGAAGCATCCGTCCTTATTATGGCGAAGCTGTGAAGCTGCCATATCTTTATTTTCCAGTAATCATAAAGGATGTGGGAGTGATCCGCCCGGAAGAGAAACTTCCGGAAGCAGATTTTTATGTTCTTGTATGCGGGGGAAAATGGTGGGAGATCGACAGGACTGTGAATGCGGCGAAGATCTTAAAAAGCCGTGGGAATGTGATCCTGCTCTTCAATCATATGGAGAAAAAAGCACGTCTGAAACTTCCAAAAGTTTTATCTGATATTCATTATTTCTTTCTTCCGTTCTTTTCAAATCCATTCAGAGAAGATAAAGCTGCCAACACCTGTTACCGGGATCTATGGAACGATGGTACAGGAGAAACCAGATGGAAAAGAAAAAAATTATCACAGAGACTCAGGAGAAGCGATGCAGAATGATCGGAATCGCTGGGAGCAATACCGGGGTGGGGTGCACCCATTTTTCGATCATGCTGACAAACTATCTCGCGGGATACCTCAGAAGGAAAGCCATACTGCTGGAATTTAATGAGTCGGGGGACTTAGAAAAGCTCGAATACGTCTGCACGGGGCAGATGGGACAGAAAAATCCATACAGGGTCCTGGATGCGGATTATTATAAGCATGCAGGGCCAGAGGCTGTGAAGGAGGTGCTGCAGAGGGGATATGACGATATCCTGATCGATTTCGGATCGGTCAAAGATGGCGCAAATGAATTATATTGGAGATGCGATAAAAAGTTCCTGGTGGGTTCCTTTACGGAGTGGCAGCAGGAGAGTTTCCGGGAATTCGAGATGGAACAGAGAGCGAAACAGAAAAAAAGCTGGCAGAGTCTCGCGGTATTTGGAAGCGAGGAGTCCAGAAGAGAATTCTCGAGAAGATTTCGGATCAATACAGAGCGGATTCCGTTTTCAGCGGATGCCTTCTCGGTCACGAAGGAGTGCGGGGGATTTTTTCAGCGGATCCTGTAAAAATGACATAAAAGGACAATTTCCCTAACCGTTATAAAAGGGAAAAGCCCGATACTCAGAAACGACACAATAAATGAGATCTGACCGGCCAATGATACAGCAGCGGGGAGAAACATGTCACAGTATAACCTTCTTCAGTCATCGCGGAAAAGCCGGGACAGAGGCATTTAAATAACTAAAAATCGACAGCACAGGGGGAGAACGTACAATGAAGAGCATCGATAAGACCGTGCATGACATAGATATGCGGCACGAAGAAAAGAAAGGTATATATGAGTATGGAAACAGCAAGCGGAACGTATGGCTCGGAAAATCGAAGTGTCGAGGAGATGACGCGCTATCTGAATGGACTTAAGCGGTACACGGAAAAAGGGATCCCGATCTACATGGACGGAAAACTTTCCGGGCAGAGAGAATGGGAGAAACTGTTTGAAGTTCGTGAGGATGGAATGTTCTATATGGGAGATTATGTCCAGGCGGAAGGCGGCGGTCTGAAGGAGATACGGTTTGATAAGGTCTATCTGAGCGAAGCGGATATCACGGAGACGAAAGGCCGGAGGAGAAGAACGAGAAAATAAGGAAAGACGGAAGATACCGCATAGAATGGATCTGGCGGTACTGGATAGCAGTAAATCACACGGAAATGAACCAGGTTATATGTACGAAGTAATATAGATTCAACAGCTGGGGGATCGTTCTGCCAGATGATTCGTAAGACTGCTGACAACAATTCGTTACAAAAAGTTAACAGACAGACATTCCGCGTTGTGGTATACTTAAGCTATCTTGAAGATCCGGCAAAGTATACAATCTGTGTATACCTTGCCGGATCATCCATAATAAATAACGATTCAGTATGCGGCCGGTGAGAAGCGGAAATAAATGCAGAGCTCTGGGAAACGGCGTGCGGAAAGAGTGATAACGAATGAGAAAAATAGTTCCTGTATTGGTTGCTGTCGGTCTGATCATCCTGATCGCCGTCGGATTTGTCGGATTCCAGGTACTGGACCGGTATATACCGACGAAAGAGCGGGCGGATCTCGCGGAAGTTTATGGTGTGTCCGGGGATGAGACGGCAGTCTTTTATAACTATGAACAGCAGGAGCAGACAGGAATCTATGAAAACGGCCAGACCTATCTTCCGGTCTCATGGGTGAATGACCACATTAACGAGCGGTTCTACTGGGACAGCACGGAAAATCTTCTCGTGTATGCGCTTCCGGACCAGATCGTCTATGCGGACGCGGAGACAAAGGGATCCAATGGTGCCCCGCTGCTTCTTGTAAAAGATGATGAGGTTTACCTGACGCTGGGTTTGATCGCAAACTATACGGATGTGCAGATCCAGACCTTTGATTCCGGGGATGGAAGACGTGTCCTGATCAATGACTGGGGAACAAGAAATATCGCGCGGGTGAAAAAGAACGGAAGTCTGAGAGTGAAGGGCGGCGTGAAGAGCAAAATTCTGACAGACCTAGCAAAGGACGATACGGTGACCGTTCTCAATACGATGGAGAAATGGTCCCAGGTCGCATCTTCCGACGGAAATATCGGATATGTGGAGAATAAGCGCCTGGCAGCCGCGGAGAGCCAGAAATTTTCCGGAAATTTTACAGCTCCCGTATACAAGAATACCAGCATGAGCGGAAAGATCGTTCTCGGCTGGCACCAGGTAACAAGTCAGGACGGAAACAATACCTTTGACAGCATTGTGGCGAAGACAAAAGGGATGAACGTGATCTCCCCGACCTGGTTTTCCCTGACAGACAACAATGGAAACTATAAGTCCCTGGCGAGCAAGGACTATGTGACGAAAGCTCACGCGAAAGGACTTCAGGTATGGGCGCTGATCGATAACTTCAGCGCTGATGTCCAGACGGAGACGTTGCTGGCATCTACATCTACCCGCCGCAAGCTGATCGACAGCCTGATCGCGGATGCGGAAAAATATGACCTGGATGGTCTGAACCTTGATTTTGAGAGCCTGAAAACAGAGGCGGGCGTCCATTATATCGAATTTATCCGGGAATTATCGATCCCGTGCCGCCAGAAGGGCATTGTCCTGTCCGTGGACAACTATGTTCCGGCGAGATACAACAGCTTCTATAACCTGAAAGAACAGGGAATTGTTGCGGATTATGTGATCATGATGGGATATGATGAGCACTTTGCGGGCGGTGAGCCGGGTTCTGTGTCCTCTATCAGCTACGTGAAGAATGGAATCTCCGGAATGCTCGAGGATGTTCCGAAGGAGAAGCTGATCAATGCCGTTCCGTTCTACACGAGACTCTGGATCGAAGCCGGGGACGGATCCATCACCTCCAAGGCGATGGGAATCGCGGATGCGAAGAAGTGGGTGGACAATAACCAGGTAGAACTCACCTGGCAGGCGGATACCGCCCAATATTACGGTGAGAAACAGACAAATGACGGTGCCCAGTTCCTCTGGATGGAGGAGGAGCGGTCCTTAAAAGAAAAGATGAACGTGGTCCGTCAGAACGATCTGGCGGGAGTCGCGTGCTGGAAACTTGGGTTTGAGGATTCTGCCGCGTGGGATTCCATCCAGTGGAACTAAGATCATAATGGCGCTTTTACGCCGGACCTACCAGGTCACCATCTTGTCCAGCAGGAGTTTCTGTTCCCTGCTGGAACGTGTGAGGTAGATGCGGGTGGTCTCGATGCTCTCATGCCCGAGAAGATCCGCCAAAAGAGAGATATCGCCGCTTCGGGACAGAAAATTTTTCGCGAACCGGTGGCGGAAGGAATGCGGATACATGGTATCGGGATCAATGCCGTACCGGACTGCATAGTGTTTTAATTGGGAATGGATGCCCCTGGTCGTCACGGGGCGTCCATTTTTTCCCACAAAAAGAAAGCCGGAGGTGATACCGCGGTGGTCACACCAGGCTTTTGCCTCCTGACAGAGGGAATCCGGGATGTAGATGCGGCGGATCTTCCCGCCTTTGGAGTATAGATCAAGATACCCGCAGGCTAAATGTTCCGCCTTGATCTGCACCAGCTCACTGACTCTGGCACCGGTGGTCACCAGAAAACGGACGATGAAATACCAGAAATCGTGGTGCTCTGCTTTCAGGTTCCGCTGGAGCGTCTCACAGTCCTCGTTTGTGATGATGGAATCCTGGAAGGTGTCCCGGGGAATCTTTACCGAGTGAAGACGGAAGCCGGAGAGATCGGGGGAGAGTTCCGGCTGTTCTTCTTCCAGGAAAAGAAGAAAATGATTTACAGCGTAGATCCTCTGATTGATCGTTGCAGGGTGGTAATTGGCAATTAAAAGACTCCGGTATTTTCGGAGAAGAGATTCAGTTGGAACGGGATAGATGGACAGAAGCTGTCTGATCGTCCGTCCATATGCGTCTCCGGTATTTTCAGACATATTCTTTTTTCTTAAATACAATCTAAATGATTCTGCCAGGTTTTCCTGGTCTTTTGGAAGTTCTTTCATAGCGTATCCTTTGAATAATAACATGGCAGCAGAAATTTTACCAGTTTACGATCTGATTGAAAAGGTTCTGCTGTTCGGTACTGCTTTTATGCAGATAAATGCGGGTAGTTTCAATGCTCTCATGTCCGAGAATGTCGGACAGAAGCGCGATATCATCACATTTTTCTATAAAATTTTTGGCAAACAGATGTCGGAATGCATGGGGATGTACGACAGATGGATCCAGATTGTATCGAAGTGCAAAAACCTTAAGCTGATCCCGGATCCCGTTCGTGGTGATCGGATTTCCGAAACGGTTTAAAAATAAGCTGCCACTGGTGCGCTTTTCATTTTGAAGCCACAGCAGGCAGGCCTCCTGGACATTTTGCGGGAAGTAGACTCGCCGGATCTTATCTCCTTTTGAGTACAGATCCATCTGTCCGCGGATCATATCTTCCACACGGATCTGGAGAAGTTCGCTGATCCGCACGCCAGTTGTGGCCATGATCCGCACAGCAAAGTAGTAGGTGAGTTTTCCATCGCGCAGGAGGCATTTTTTCAGGTACTCATAGTCGGCCTGACTGATCACATTTTCCAGAAATGGTTTCTGTTGAAGGCGGACCATAAGGACCCTGGAGGCGGGAAGATCAAGAAGCTCCATAAAACAGTTCATTGCGCGGATCCGCAAATTTACAGTGCTGGGCTTGTACCGGTCGATGAGATAACACTTATAGAGCATCAGATTATCATGTGTTACCTCAGGGTACATGGAAAGAAAAAGCCTGGCAGTATAGAGATAGGAACGGATCGTCTGGTAAGATTTTCCATTCCGGAGCAGCCACGCTTCGAACCTGGAGAGCTTTTGACGGGTCATTTCAGAAAGACGGTCTGTAGGCAGAGCAGTTTTTCTCATAGTATTATCATACCTTTCTGTTTTTGAAAAGTATTTTATCGCAGGAAACAAAAAGAGCAAGAGAAAACTGGAGAATATGTTGCTGATGGGGAAAGGAAGGGGGAAAAGAAAAAATCCGTCGGAGACATGGAGCATCTCCGGCGGACGTTTATATAAGCTGTATATGTTTGAAATGAACAGGGAATGCTTTCGGGAGCTGTTCGGTGGCATTGCGCTGCCCGGAAAGAAATTGGGTTGTTTAGTTCTGGAAATCTACGATCGCATTTCCTTTTTCATCATATTTTACCGCGTCTTTATCAAGTGTCAGCGCATCGATGGCATCGAGGTATGCCTTTATGGACGGGTACTGCGGCTTGTAGTTTGCGATGATCTCCTTCGCGGTCACAGCATCGTTGGAGAGCAGGGCATCTACGAGGAAGAGCTGAACCTTTGCAGCGTTCACACACATACGGTTCGGATCGGTGATCTGGAAGTCGATGCCGTGGAGAGTACCGACAGCGCCGCCCGCGTTGATCTGTACACCCGGCATTACGCAGGTAACATCGCCGAAGTCAGAGGAACCGGTGCTCCAGCCGTTATAGTCGAAGACAACTTTCTTTCTTCCGCAGAGTGCCACGCAGCATTCCTCAGCAAGCTTCATGAATGCCGGATCATGATACTCCGGAGCATATCCGGGACGGTCGCTCAGTTCTACGCCTGCGCCCATAGCCAGTGCGGCACCGGTCAGCGCACGGTTGACCTTAATATTCTCTCTTTTGATCGCGTCTAAGGATTTTCCGCGGACATAGCTCTCGATCTTCATCTCGTCCGGGATGATGTTTACGGCACAGTTTGCGCCCATAAGGATTGGATGGAAGCGGATCGTATCTTTCTCCTGGAATGTTTCACGCAGATCGTTGCATGCCTGAAGTCCAAGCATAGCAGCGTATTCCGCGTTGACTCCCATATGAGGAGCTCCGCCTGCATGGGCAGATTTTCCTTTGTAGCGGATATTTTTTGCCATACAGCCGTTCATGCCGAGCAATGCCTGAAAGTCAAGATCGGTATCGCCGTCCTCATTGACACCGGATCCCTTTGTCATGCCGTGAACCATCATGGCCATGTCGACGCCGTCTAAGAGGCCACGGTACATGAACTCGGTCTTACCGCCGTTGTACTTGATAATGCCTTTCTGGCGGAGTTCCTCACGGAATGCCAGCTGGATCATCTCCTCAGCCGGAACGACAACGAGGCGGATGGATCCACAGAGACCGTCAAGGGCATGGGGCTGTTTCAATGCGGCTGCGATTCCTAAAAGGGCAGCGGACTGGGCGTTATGTCCGCAGCAGTGGGTCATTCCGTTTACGGATTCTGGATGGTTCGCGATATCGAGGGCATCCAGTTCGCCGAAGATCGCTACCTTTGGTCCTGGTTTTCCTGTCTCAACATCGGTGTAAAAGCCCGGAATGTTTCCGGCTTTTACGAGTGTGTATCCAAGAGCCTCATACTTCTCTACGAGATAGTCATGGGCCTGCCACTCGGTGTAACCGGTCTGCGGATGGGCCCAGATCCAGCGCTCCGCGTCGAGGATGAGCTGTTTTACGGTATCTACGTTGTTTACGATCAGCTGTTGTCTGTCTGTCATGGAAATACCTCCTGAAATATGTAATATTGGACGGAACCAGGCGCTGTACGGGAACATCAGGTCAAGCCCGGTTCTCCCTTAAAAGCTCGATCAGTGCGTCAGTGTGTTCCTTCGTTGTCGCCCAGCTTGTGGCGATACGGATCACGGTATGGGAGTCATCATATTTCTCCCAGAAGCTGAATTCCGCCTGCTCTTCCAGGCGGTGCAGGACTTCGTTCTCCAGAATAATAAAGATCTGGTTTGTCGGAGTCTCAAGGAAGAACTGGTAACCGTTTTCCTTTAACGCCGATTTTATTGCGGCTGCGCAGTCGAGGGCAGACTCTCCGATATGAAGGTACAGATCATCTGTGAACAGGGTATCGAACTGGATCCCCAGGATGCGTCCCTTCGCAAAAAGTGCGCCGTGCTGCTTTACGATGGTGAAAAAGTGTGGGATCAGCGCCGGATCCGGGATCACGACCGCCTCGCCGAAGAGCGCTCCGCACTTCGTTCCGCCAATATAGAAGACATCGCAGAGTCTCGCAAGATCCTTCAATGTCACGTTGTTTTCCGGTGAAGCGAGAGCGTAAGCCAGTCTTGCACCGTCCACATAGAGCGGGAGATGGTACTTACGGCATGTTTCGCTGAGGGCAGTCAGTTCTTCCAGGGAATACAGGGTTCCGTATTCCGTCGGCTGGGAGATATAGACCATGCCCGGCATGACCATGTGCTCATGGTTATCATCAGATAAAAAGGTGTCCATATAAGAGGTGACCTGGGCGGCTGTGATCTTTCCATATGTATGGGGCAGCGGGAGCACTTTATGTCCGCCGAATTCGATGGCACCGGCCTCATGGACCGCGATGTGACCGGTCTCCGCACAGAGAACACCCTGGTAGGAGCTGAGAAGAGCGTCGATGATGGTAGCGTTTGTCTGGGTTCCGCCCACGAGGAGATAGACTCCCGCATTTGGAGCACCGCAGGCTTTGCGGATCTTATCCCGGGCAGATTCGGAGAACTCGTCGAGACCGTACCCGGAAGTCTGCATCATATTTGTGGAGAGAAGCTCATTCATGATAGCCGGATGGGCGCCTTCCATGTAATCGCAGACGAACTTCAATTTTTCATTTGCCATGTTAGAAACCTGACCTTTCGTGTTGTCTGACTCTATTATACAGATGGCATATTGGCGTGTCAATGCAGGAAAGTATATGTAAAAATCTGAAAACACTGAGGGGAATATGGGGATTCGGCTGATGGAGGCGATAAGAGCGGAAGCCAGGCTCCAGAACTTGTGTGGGATTGAGCAGAGACAGGAAAATCCGCACATAAACTGGTTCCCCACGAAATAGAGTATTATGAAGAGCGGATTTTCGGGGAAAGAGAGCATGAAGCAGAAAGTGATAGAGCCGGTTCTCGGCGTATGCCTGCTCGCCATGGTGGTCATGGCAGTGAAATATGGGAGTATTCATGTAACGGGGAGCGGTGATGCTTACATAAAAGAGACGCCGGTGGTGGTAGTCGATGCCGGACACGGCGGAACAGATCCCGGCAAGGTTGGAGTCGACGGGAGTCTGGAGAAAGATATCAACCTGGCTGTGGCGGAGCGGTTGAAAACGTATCTGGAACAGGATGATGTGAAGGTCATCATGACGCGGGAGACGGACACGGGACTTTATTCCGAAGCGGACAGCCGGAAAAAGATGGCGGACATGAAGAAACGGTGTGAGATCATTGAGGAGAGCGGCGCGGACCTTGTGGTCAGCATCCACCAGAACAGCTACCACGAGGAATCCGTCTCTGGCGGACAGGTATTCTATTACCGGGATTCGTCAAAAGGAAAGGCACTGGCGGAGATCTTGCAGGACCGGTTCGACTATGTCCTGGGGGACCAGAACCGGAGGCTTCCGAAGGCGAACGGCAATTACTATCTCCTTCTGCATGTGAAATGTCCCATCGTGATCGTGGAGTGCGGATTCTTAAGCAACCGGAAGGAAGCAGCGCTGTTAAACAGCGGGGAGTACCAGGATAAGCTGGCATATACGATTCATATGGGGATCATGGAGTATCTAAATAAGAAGCAATGAGATAGGAAAAATGTACAAATGAAGAGAAATAAAATCGTCATAGTATACAAAAAAGGCCCACCTGTTTTTAACAATCCGATATGGCATTTAAAAAGTCAATATGCTATGATTCTGTTACCAATTGGGACGAAAAAATTTGAAGGAGGGGATATCTTGACGAAAGAAGATATGGAACAGATCTCGGATCTTATGGATGAGAAATTCGTTGCCTTTGAGGGCCGAATGGATGAAAAGTTTATTGCATCAGAAGGCCGGATGAGGGCAGAGATTGTGGCATCAGAAGGTCGGATGCGGGCGGAGATTGCAGCATCAGAGGAGAGAACAGGGGAAAAGATTGCATCCTGCGATGAAAAGATTACGTCTTGTGAGGAGAAAATCACCGCCTGCGATGAAAAGATTACGTCTTGTGAGGAGAAGATCACCGCCTGCGATGAAAAGATTACAGCCTGTGAGGAGAAGATCACGTCTTGCAATGAACAGATCACAGAGTGTAATGAAAAGATCAATAGGGTGGAAAATGATCTGAGATCAGAAATAAAGAAGAATCGTATCAGCTTGACAAGGAGTATGCAGGAGCTGAACGCCAAATGGGTTGAAACAAATGAAAAACTGGATCGTATGCTTGCAAGAATGGATGGAATGGATAAGAATATGAGTGCGATGCGGGCAGAAATGGATGCAGTGCCTAAACGGTTCGACGCAGTAGAAACAAATCTGGGCAGAAAAATTTCAGAATCGGAGGCAGCGACCCGCAGATATACAGAAAAGCTGTTTTTCCAGGTGGCAGAAGGCAAAAAGAAGCGTTCCACACGGTCATCTGGACTGGAAGGATAAAAAATCCGCCGGAAACGCGAATATTTCCGGCGGGTTTTATTATCAGAATTATTCAAGTACAAGTGTACCGTCGCCCTCAGCACGGATCGCGGATTTGAAGAACTCTTCAAATGCTTTCTCCATGTAAGCCATATCCTTGGAGCCTGCAGTCTCATACGGGGAGTGCATAGCTAACTGCGGAAGTCCGATGTCTACAGTGTTTAAGGAAACCTGTGCATTGGAGATATTTCCGAGTGTGGAACCGCCGAGGATATCGGAACGGTTTAAGAACTCCTGGTACGGAACGCCTGCGCGCTCGCAGAGGCAGCGCATAACAGCAGCAGAAACAGCGTCTGTTGTGTACTTCTGGTTTGCGCTGTGCTTGATTACGAGACCGCCGTTTAAGTAAGTGCGGTTTGTCGGGTCTGTTTTGTCAGCGTAGTTCGGATGTACAGCATGTCCGTTATCTGCGGATACCATAAAGCTGGAAGCGAGGGATGTAAGGTACTCTTCCTCTGTTCTTCCAAGACTGCGGTTGATGCGGCGGAGAATGTCGTAAAGGAATGTGGAACCTGCGCCCTGCTTTGTACCGCTTCCTACTTCCTCGTTGTCAAATACGGCAACGACCGGGATGCAGCGGTTGCTCTCGCTGTTTAAGAGAGCCATTGTGGATGTGAATGCGCACTGAAGGTCATCAAGACGCGGAGCGGAGATGAACTCGCCGTCGCAGCCCCAGATCGTACCTTCCATACGGTTGTAAAGGAAGAGGTCCATTCCCTTGATCTGCTCAACGGAAACGCCGACTTCCTCAGCGATCATCTCTTTGAAAGCTTTACCGGAATTGCTCATGCGGTATAACGGAAGCATATCTTTCTGGATGTTGTACTTGTAGCCATCGTTTACTTCACGGTTCATATGGATCGCGAGGTTCGGGATCATGAGAAGGTCACGGTCAACGTTGATCAGTTTTGTTGTGAGACGGTTGCCGTCTTTTACGATAATGCGTCCTGCAACGGAGAGAGGTCTGTCGAACCACGGTGCGCAGAGCATTCCGCCGTACTTCTCAACGTTTAATTTTACATACTGGTTCTCGACGTTCATCTCAGAAGACTCTTTGATCTTTAAGGTCGGGGAATCGCTGTGGCTTGCGGCGATATGGAAGCCGGAATAGTCCTTGCGGGACACCTTGAATGCGATGATCGCGGACTGGTTTCGGGTCGCAAAGTATTTTCCGCCCTCGACAAGGTTCCAGGTATTGCCCTCAGAGAGACGCTCAAATCCTGCTTCAGTCAGGTAGTTTGCCAGCTCATGTACTGCATGGAAGCCGGTCGGACTCTTTTTGATAAAAGAAAATAATTCCTCATTCAGATTCTGAATCATGTTTTTGTTACTCCTTTCGATAAATAACCCCTGTAAGTCATACTCCTTTATTATATAAAAAAAATGCAGATCAGGCAAGCTTGCACTATAATGTGCGCAAGCGTTAAAATGAAATTCCGGTCTGTTTCGTTATAATTCTGACGTTTTTCTGAAGTTTGCGAAAAAGGTCCCGAAAAGGTACCTTTATTCGCGATTTCATGTTAGAATGAAGACACGGGTAAAAGTTCGGCATGTCTGCGCATTTCCTGCGCTGACTGTCACGGACAGGAAAACATGGTGAGGAGATCACTGGGAAAAGAGAGGAACTTATGGATTGGAAGAAGATCAGACAGGCAGTCCGCACGGTGCTGGCGGCTGTATTGATCTGCGCTGCATCGGTGGGAATCACCGGTGATCCGGCATATGCGGCGGATATGGGCGCAGTTTACGGAATTTATGAGCATGGAACAGGTTGGAGTGGGTATCATGGTGACAGCAAAACAGCGCGTGCTGGAACCGGAAGCTATGTGACGGCGATCCGCGCCAGCCTTCTGGGACAACCTGATGGAATGAGCGGCACGCTTTCGTACCAGGTGAACTTAAGCGGAAGCGGATGGCTTTCCTGGCAGGAAAATATGACTCCGAATGGAAGCACCGAGACAGATATGCCGTTAGAAGCGGTCCGCATGGCATTTACCGGACAGCTTGCGGAGAATTATGATGTTTATTACTCTGTATATCAGAATGGCTCCTGGACAACCCCGGTGAAGAACGGGGAGACTGCGGGAACTGAAGGACAGGGACTCCGTGTGGATGGTCTCTGGGTGACTGTGACAGGAAAAGACGCGGAGGCACCGGAAGGTCCGAATGGAAAGAGCGTTGACCCGACAAGACCGATGGTTGCCCTGACCTTTGATGACGGTCCGTCGAAGTATACGCCCCGGATCCTGGATTCCCTGGAAGCAAACGGCGGAAGAGCCACATTCTTCATGGTGGGCAACCGAGTTGCGTCTTATGCGTCTACTGTAAAGCGCATGGCGGATCTCGGATGCGAGACAGACAGCCATACCTGGGCACATACATATTTGACAGGAATGTCTGAGGGGGAGATCTTACAGAGCTTAAATCAGACACGCGATGCCATCGTTGCAGCAGGAGGAAACGCGCCGAAAGGTGTCCGCCCGCCGGGAGGAAAGATCAACGATGCCAGCAAGGCGGTCCTCGCAAAGGCTGGAATGCCGTCTATCGTCTGGTCCGTGGATACACTGGACTGGAAGACGAGAAATGCGCAGCACACCATCGACACAGTTCTCAGCCAGGTACAGGACGGAGATATCATCCTGATGCATGACCTCTATGAGCAGAGCGCCATTGCGGCAGAAACGCTGATTCCGGAGCTCACGAGAAGAGGCTACCAGCTCGTGACAGTCGGCGAGATGGCGGAGCTCCGTGGTGGTATGGCAGCAGGACAGTCTTATGGACATTTCCGCTAAGCATAAAGATATTGCAGAATGAAGCAAATTGTGATATTCTGTTAACGAACAAATAAATATCGTTCTTCGGGGCGGGGCGCAATTCCCCACCGGCGGTATAGTCCGCGACCTGCGAAAGCAGCTGATTTGGTGAGATTCCAAAACCGACAGTATAGTCTGGATGAGAGAAGAAATTGTATGACAGGAGTAGTTCATTCGAGCCCCGGACTTTTTTCAATAGTCCGGGGTCTTTTTATTTACATGGACAGGGAATCATCCCCGGCCCGTGTGAGCCAGAGATCCTGCATAGCAATTCCTTGTAACAGAAGAACAACAAGTACAAGGAGGAACATTATGAACCAGAACAAAGTATTAAGTGTCAGAAATCTCGTGCTGATTGCTATGTTCAGCGCGCTTGCAGCCGTACTGGAGACGATCCAGGTGGCAGTTCCGTTTGCACCGCCGTTTTACAAGCTGGACTTCGCGGAGCTCCCGGTACTGATCGGCGGCTTTGCCATGGGACCGGCCCAGGCAGCTCTGATCGCGATCGTTAAGAACCTCTTAAAGCTGCTCTTAAACGGAACAAGCACTTACTATGTCGGCGAACTCGGAAACATCATTGGAAGCTGCATGTTCTCCGTACCGGCAGCCCTGATCTACCGCAGACATAAGACGAAAAAGACCGCTATGATCGCTCTCGCTGCCGGTGTCATCTGTGCTATCATCGGCGCTGTATTCGTAAACTGCGCGATCACACTTCCGTTCTACGCAAAAGTTGCTTTCGGCGGAATCGAGAACATCATCGCAATGGGAACAAAGATCAACCCGGCAGTTACAAACCTGTATACATTCGCGATCTTCATGATCGTTCCGTTCAACCTTGTAAAATGCGGACTGAACGCGATCGTAACAGCACTTGTATATAAGCATGTCAGCGTGATCATCCATGCAGGGGTTCACAGAGAAAAGAAAACTGAAAATACGGCGGCATAACGCCTGAAATGGGAGATTCCCCCGGGATAGAGACGGCGAAAGCCGTGTCTGCCTCGGGGGACTTACAATTTATGCGAGAAGTGAGCAAAAGCCTGCGCAGGCACAAAAGTGAGCGCTGGCAGGCGGCGGCAGTACTTGACGGGTAACGACCGAAATGAGATGGTAAAGCGGCAATGACTTAAGAAACGGAGAGAATAAAATGGTAAGATATTATAATGAACTGACAAGACTGGAAATGGAACAGGTCGACAAGGACGAGACGGTGGTCATGATCCCGGTGGGGGCGCTGGAACAGCATGGAAACCAGTGTCCGCTGGGTACAGACGAGATCATCGCGGAGGGAACGGCGAGACGGATCAAGGAGGCACTTGATAAGGAGATTCCGGACTACCCGATGTTGATTTTTCCGCTGATCCCGGTGGGACTCAGCACGGAACATGTGAACTTCTGCGGATCTGTCACCTTAAAGCCGGATACCTTTTATCATGTTCTCTACGACATCTGTAAAGGCCTGGCACATCACGGATTCAAGAAGATCGCAATCTTGAACTGCCACGGCGGAAACTCCCCGATCATCCAGGTCTTAAGCAGGGAGATAAGAAGTGAACTTGGAATCGCCGTATTTATCATCAATTGCGGCGCATTCTTCGGAAACCAGGCGGTAAAAGACACTGTGACACCTGGAAATATCTGGGATTTCCACGGCGGTGAGATGGAGACATCCATGGTTCTCGCGGAGCGCCCGGAGACAGTAAAGCTGGAGACCTCCGAGGCGGGAATCCCGAGAAAGTTCATGGGAAACAAGACATTCACCGTATATGGCCCGATCACTCTTGGCTGGGTTTCAGAAGAGTGGGAGACCGAGGACGGAAAGCCCATCGGAATCGGCGGCGATCCAAGCGGGGCAACGGCGGAGAAGGGCAACCAGATCTACGACAGTTTTGTGGAGTCGATCCTTTCAGGATTAAAAGAGATCAGGAAGTGGAAAGATTAAAGAATTATTCTGAAAATAATTGAAACGTGTGGAAGCGCTGCTTATCACGATGAAGTCAAGGTGAAGGGGAAACCGCTGAAATCCAGAGGGACAATGCGAGGAAAAGCCTGTAAATCCGCCGGAAATCAGTTGCAACCATAACTTTCATGTGCTAAACTGAATACGCAATTGAACAAAGTAAGGTGCTGCGTTTTATGCAGCACCTTTATCATTACGCGGCAGGCCACAGCGATACCGCCGCATGAGCGTAAAAATGGGAAACCGTGTAGAAGAAACACAGGTTTTTCTGGACATTTGAGTAATAGAATCGAGAGTGCAGAACATGAATACAAAAGTAGTTCGTATCAAAGAGGAAGAGAAGACAAGAGAGGCACTGGAAAAGAATCCGGGACTTCTGGAGGCGGCTGAGATCTTGAGAAACGGCGGTCTCGTGGCGTTCCCGACAGAGACTGTTTACGGCCTTGGTGCCAACGCGTTAAATGAAGAGGCGGCAAAGAAGATCTACGCGGCAAAAGGACGTCCGTCCGACAACCCGCTGATCGCCCATATTTCCTGTATGGAAGAACTTCCGGCGATCGTGAAGGAGATCCCGGAGGCAGGCCGGAAACTGGCTGAAAAGTACTGGCCGGGTCCGCTGACCATGATCTTCCCGAAAAAGGACATCGTACCTTACGGAACCACCGGCGGTCTTGATACCGTTGCGGTCCGTATGCCGGTGGATCCGGTGGCAAATTGCCTGATCCATCTCGCAGGTGTTCCGATCGCGGCACCGAGTGCCAACACTTCCGGAAGACCGAGTCCGACAAAGGCGGAACATGTCATTGAGGACATGAACGGAAAGATCGAGATGATCATTGATGGCGGCGCTGTGGGAATCGGCGTGGAATCCACCATCGTGGATGTATCCAGCGAGATTCCGACACTTCTACGTCCGGGCGCGATCACCATCGAGATGCTGCGTGAGACGTTGGGGCAGGTGGATATCGATCCAGTGATCTTAGGACCGGTCAGCGGCGATATCAAGCCGAAGGCGCCGGGAATGAAGTACCGCCATTATGCCCCGAAGGCGGACATGACACTGGTGGAGGGCGACATGGACAAGGTTGTTGCCTACATCAATGATCAGACAAAGAAAGCGGAAGCAGAGGGAAAGAAAGTCGGCATCATCTGCACCGAGGAGAGCCGGGACATGTACCAGGGCGGAAACCTCGAGGTGATCGGAAGCCGGGAACACGAGGAGACGGTGGCCCACAACTTGTTTGCAGTTCTGCGTGATTTCGATGCCAGAAAGGTCGACTGTATTTTCTCCGAGAGCTTTTCCAAAGACCAGCTCGGCCAGGCGATCATGAACCGCCTGTGCAAGGCAGCCGGATATCATATTGTGAACGTATAAAATTGCTGAAAGGTCTGCGCTTGCTGCGGTGGCTGTAGAAAAGGCAAAAGTACGATCAATTAAAACGTGAAATGGATTTTACTCGTAACTGTGAGAGCGTTGGGCAGTTACATATATGAAATGGAGGACGATCGATGTCAGAAAAGAGAAATGGATACATTACCTGGGACGAGTATTTCATGGGAGTTGCAAAGCTTTCTGCCATGCGCTCTAAGGACCCGAACACACAGGTCGGCGCGTGCATCGTGAGCGAGGACAACAAGATCCTGTCCATGGGCTATAACGGATTCCCGAGAGGCTGTTCCGACGACGAATTCCCGTGGGACAAGATGGACGAGGATCCGTACAATAGAAAATATTTCTATGTGACACATAGTGAGTTGAACGCGATCTTAAACTACCGCGGCGGCAGCCTGGAAGGCAGCAAGCTTTACGTAACACTGTTCCCGTGCAACGAGTGCGCGAAGGCGATCATCCAGGCGGGCATCCGGACCATCGTCTATGAGAGCGATAAGTACGCGAACGACGCATCCACACGGGCATCCAAGAGAATGTTGAACGCCGCAGGCGTGCGGTATTACCAGTACAACCCGACAGGCCGTAAGATCGAGTACCAGGTATAACGGAGGAACGAATGAAATTTTTGCTGGCGGCGATCAACGCCAAATATATCCACTCGAATCCAGGTGTCTACAGCCTGCGTGCCTTTGCGCGGACGAAGATCCCAGGAGCGGATATTGAGATCGGAGAATACACCATCAATCACCAGATGGACTTAATTTTACAGGATATCTACAGGAGAAAGCCGGATTTTATCGGCTTTTCCTGTTATATATGGAATATTTCCTACGTCATGGAGATCGTCCGTGACGTGAAGAAGGTGCTGCCGGAGGTGGAGATCTGGCTCGGTGGACCGGAAGTGTCCTATGACGCGAAAAAAGTGCTGACCAGGGAGCCGGATGTCCGCGGTATAATGCGCGGGGAAGGCGAGCTGACGTTTACGGAGCTTGTGCAGGCGTATCTGAAGAGGGAAGAACTGTGCGCAGCAAGCTTAGACTTAGATCACATTCCGGGAATTACCTACCGCGCTGAGAGCGGCGAGGTCGTGGAACATGGTCTCCAGCGCCTTCTGAGCCTGGACGAGATTCCGTTCTACTATGACGATATGGCGGGATTCGAGAACAGGATCGTCTACTACGAGAGCAGCCGCGGCTGCCCGTTTTCCTGCAGTTACTGCCTGTCTTCCATTGATAAAACCGTGCGTTTCCGGAGTCTGGACCTGGTACTCCCGGAACTGCAGTTTTTCCTGGACCACAAGGTTCCACAGGTCAAGTTTGTGGACAGAACCTTCAACTGTAAGCGGGATCACACTTTGGGAGTCTGGCGCTATCTCGTGGAACATGACAACGGAATCACAAACTTCCATTTCGAGGTCTCCGCGGATATCTTCGACGAGGAAGAACTGGAACTTATTGGAAAGATGCGCCCGGGGCTGATTCAGCTTGAAATCGGTGTCCAGTCCACAAACCCGGATACGATCAAAGAAATTCACAGACATATGGATCTTGTGAAACTAAAACAGGCGGTGGACCGGGTCTACGATTACCGGAACACCCATCAGCACCTGGACCTGATCGCGGGACTTCCCTATGAGAATTATGAGTCTTTCATACGCTCCTTCGACGATGTTTACCGGATGCGTCCTGACCAGCTTCAGATGGGATTCTTAAAAGTATTGAAGGGATCTTACATGGAAGAACAGGTTGCGGCATATGACCTGAAATACCGAGGGATTCCGCCATACGAAGTCCTTTCCACGAAGTGGCTGCCCTACAGCGATGTGATCCGGTTGAAGGGCGTGGAGGACATGGTGGAGGTCTACTACAACAGCGGACAGTTCCCGGCAACCATGAAGCTGCTGGAAAAGAAATTTGCGCGGCCATCGGAAATTTTTACGAGTCTGGCGGAATATTATGAGAAGAACGGACTGACAGGGATCAGCCACAGCAGGTTGGCGCGGTATGAGATTCTTTATAGATTTTTAGAGGAAAAAGAAGCTAAAGTGGAACAGAGCACGCCTGAGTCAGAAAAACCGGCAGGAACGGAGCAGAAAATCGGAGTGAAAGCGGCAGAAACAGCAGTAAAACCGACACTATCTGACTTCCGCGACAGCCTGATGTATGACATCTATGTCCGTGAAAACACCAAGAGCCGCCCGTCCTTTGCCAGTGACCAGTCCCCATACAAGAAAGAAGTGCGGGAATTCTTCATGGCAGAGGAAGAAAATCCTCAGTGGCTTGCGGACTATGTGGGATTTGATTCAAAGCAGATGGCGAAAATGGCTCATCTGGAACATATGGAAGATGGAAATTTCGTGTTGTTTGATTATAAAAAGCGGGATTCTCTGTCAGGGAACGCCAGAGCGGTCCGCTTTCAGTATGACCAGAAGGAAAGCCGGATGATACCAGCACGGGTATGAAGAAAATTGTGCAGATATGTGATGATGCAGTGAAAATAAAGATGGAGAGCAGACATGGCAGATGAAATGATAAATTCTTACGTCGCTCTGGACCTTGAGACGACGGGTATCGGTGCCCGCTGCGAAAAGATCACGGAGATCGGCATGGTGAAGGTGGTCGACGGTGAGGTGGCGGATACCTACCACACTATGGTAAACCCGTACAGGGAGATTCCGGAGCGGATCGTGGAACTGACGGGGATCACTGATGATATGGTAAAAGGTGCACCGGGGATCGAGGAGATCCTGGACGAGGTTCTGGATTTCACAGGAGATTTCCCGCTTCTCGGCCACCAGATCATTTTCGACTACGGTTTCCTCGTGCAGGCCGCGGTAAACCAGAAACGGAAATTTGAGAAATACGGGGTCGACACACTGAAACTCTGCCGGTATCTGATGCCGGGGGAGGAAAAGAAAAATCTGAGTGCCGCCTGCGCGTACTTCGAGGTTGCCCAGGATACGGCACACCGGGCACTTTCCGATGCCTATGCCGCCCACAATCTATACCAGGAACTGAAGAAAAGGTTTGGCAAAGAACGCCCGGAACTCTTCACTGCCAAAATGCTCCAATATAAGGCAAAAAAGGAACGGACGGCGTCGAAAAGGCAAAAAGAACACTTGCAGGATTTACTAAAATATCATAGAATAGACATAACTGTCGAGATCGATCATATGTCCGGAAATGAGATATCCCGGATGATCGACAAGATCATTTTCCAGTATGGAAGAATCCCGGAAAATGCGAAAAAACAGGGATAGTTTTCCGGAACCCTGAGAAAATGAATATTAGTGAATATAGTTCGGAATGGAAAGCAAGAAGAGGTGAATGTTGTGTTTAACATGAATAATAAAAAGACAAGAAAGATTTTCTCTACCATCGTAATCGTATTAGTTGTACTCGCAATGGTAGTGCCGATGATCCTCGGCTCCCTTCTTTCTGTTTTTTAATCGTGACGGGCTGAAGCCCCAAAATCTATCAGGCATCAGGAAGATATCAGTGAGGAGAAAAGAATGAAGAAAAATGTGTGGATCGCAGGCATGACGGCGATTTTAAGCGCCGGACTTGTTTGGCTTGCCCCGGTTTTCACACTGGCAGATGAACGGATCCCGGACGGGGTCTCTGTTGGAGCCGTCAGTCTTTCCGGACTTACGGAAGAGGAAGCCGAAAAGCAGATTGAGAGCTATGTAAATGAAAAGTTGAATCAGGATATCACGCTTGTGGTAAACGGCATGGAGGCAAAGTCCGACGCGCAGACCCTTGGCGTCGCCTGGGATAACCAGGATGAGGTAGCAGAGGCCATTCAGGGGACGGAGCTCAAGGGAAACCTTGTAAAGCGGTATATGAAAAAGAAAGATCTGGAGGTAAGTCCGGTGAAAATCGAACTGGATCTCTCCGTGGATCAGGATAAGGTATCTTCCTTCGTATCCGAGAAATGCGGTTCCGCGGTGGCGGATGCCGTTGACGCGACGATCACAAGAAAAGACGGAAAATTTGAGATCACTCCATCAAAAGAAGGTCTGACTGTCGATATGGATGCAACAAAAGCGGCTCTCAACGAGGCGTTAAACAGCGAAAATACGGATGCGATCCGGGTGGAGGCGTCCGTGACCGTTAAAAAGCCGAAGGTGACAGAGGAAGATCTTGCGACGATCAAGGATGTTCTCGGAACATTCTCCACCAGCTTTGTGACAAGTGGTGCGTCCCGTTCCACAAACCTTGCGGTGGGTGCAGGAAAGATCAACGGACATGTGCTGATGCCGGGCGAAGTGCTCTCCGGATATGAGTGCATGCACCCGTTTACACTGGAAAATGGATACAAGACGGCAACTGCTTACGAAAATGGCAAGTCCGTTGACAGCATTGGAGGCGGTGTCTGCCAGATCTCAACGACACTCTACAACGCGTCCTTATACGCGGAGCTTGAGATCGTCCAGAGACAGAACCACTCCATGTCCGTCAGCTATGTAAAACCGTCCATGGACGCGGCGATCGCCGGAACTTATAAAGACCTTAAGGTAAAGAACCCGTATGATACCCCGATCTACGTCGAGGGCTATACCCATGGAAAGACCCTGACCTTTACGATCTACGGAAGAGAGACGAGACCGTCGAACAGGACTCTGGCATTTGAGTCTGAGACGCTTTCTACGACGCCGTCCCCTACCCAGGAGATCCAGGACCCGAGTCTCCCGGCAGGCCAGCGTGTGAAGGTGGAATCCGGACATACGGGATTAAAATCGAAATTATATAAGTGTGTCTATGTAGATGGACAGTTACAGGAACGCACTTTATTGAACTCTGACACATACAACGCGTCAAAGACCGTTTACCGCGTAGGTACAGGAGTTGCGGCCCCGGCAGAGACGACACCTGCGGCCCCGGCAGTGCCTGCGGAAACCGAAGCTGCGGCTCCGGCAGAGACAGCAGCGCCGGAGACACAGGCACCTGAAACCGCGGCCCCGGAGACAGCCGGACCGCAGCCGGGCGAGAACTACGGACCAGGAATGGGTGCCCAGGCGGGAGAGAACGCGGCTTAGGCCGCATAGAAAAGAGACCGGAATCATGAGAAAAATTGAGCGCGAACCTAACGGAGCTGGGATATTCAGGCCGGGACAGGATCTGGTAGTTGCAGGTACTGTCGGAAAAAACGGTGTGAAGGCGGCTCTGTCGGCAAAAGAAAAAGAGATATCAGCCCGTTTCCCGGAGTGGTTTGTTAAACGGATCCGGGAGCAGGCAGATAAAAAATCAGAGCTGACTCCGGAGATGCTTAACGCCTGCGGCGCAGGAGAATGGGAAGAGATTTCGGAGGGCGGCATACTGGCCGCCCTTTGGGCCATATCGGGAGCTTATGAGCAGGGAATTTCCTTTGAACTGAGGAAGATCCCGGTGGCTCAGGAGACGATCGAGATCTGTGAGCTCTTTGACCTGAATCCGTACAGACTTTCATCGGGGGAATGTCTCCTGATGGCAGTGGAAAACGGCGGGGATGCAGTGAAGATCCTGAGTGAAGCCGGAATCCCGTCCGCAGTGATCGGAAAAGTGGAAAAAGGGATCGCCAGAAAAATGGTTGGGATTGGAACGACCGGATTTCTGGAACGACCGGCACCGGATGAGATCTGGAAGCTTACGGATGCAGTTTCTGAAAAAGAATGATAGATGCAATGAGGAGGAACAATTATGCGTGAAAAAATTTTGGCGATCATTGAAAAAAACAGCCGAATTGATTTAAAGGATCTGGCCGCCCTTCTGGGTGAGAGTGAAGCAGCCGTCGCGAATGAGATCGCGGAGATGGAAAAGGAGAATATTATCTGCGGTTATCACACGATGATCAACTGGGATAACACAGGTGATGAGAAAGTGATCGCCCTGATCGAGGTGAAGGTAACCCCGCAGAGAGGAATGGGCTTTGATAAGATCGCGGAGCGCATCTATCAGTACAGTGAGGTGACTTCTGTATATCTGATGTCCGGCGCCTTTGATTTTACCGTGATCATTGAGGGCAAAACGATGAGAGAGGTCGCGCAGTTCGTATCGGAGAAGCTGTCACCGATGGATTCGGTCCTCAGTACAGCGACACACTTTGTCCTCAAGAAATATAAAGATCATGGAACAGTTATGTGCGGTAAGGCAGAAGATGAAAGGATGATGATTACACCGTGAGAAACCCATTATCAGATAAAATCGTATCGATCCAGCCGTCCGGGATCCGTAAATTTTTCGACATTGTGAGCGAGATGAAGGATGCGATCTCCCTTGGTGTCGGTGAGCCGGATTTTGATACTCCGTGGCACATCCGTGACGAGGGAATCTACTCTCTGGAAAAGGGACGGACGTTTTATACCTCAAACGCAGGTTTAAAGGAATTAAAGATCGAGATCTGTAATTATTTAAAGAGACGTTTTGATGTAGAGTATGATTATAATGATGAAGTTATGGTCACGGTCGGCGGCAGTGAAGCCATCGATATTGCTCTCCGTGCCATGTTAAATCCGGGGGATGAGGTTCTGATCCCTCAGCCGAGCTATGTTTCCTACACTCCGTGTACGGTTCTGGCTGATGGCGTGCCGGTTACGATCCAGCTCGAAGAAAAAGATAAATTCCGTCTTACAAAGGAAAAACTTCTCGAGAAGATCACACCGAAAACGAAGGTTCTGATCCTTCCGTTCCCAAATAACCCAACCGGATCCATCATGGAGCCGGAGGATCTGGCGGAGATCGCGAAGATCTGTATCGAAAAAGACCTGTTTGTTATCTCCGACGAGATCTATTCAGAGCTTACTTACAAGGGACAGCACTGTACGATCGCCGCATTCCCGGGAATGAAGGAGCGCACCGTTCTGATCAACGGCTTTTCAAAATCCTATGCGATGACCGGATGGCGTCTTGGATATGCGTGTGCGCCGGAGCTGATCCTGAAGCAGATGTTAAAGATCCACCAGTTTGCGATCATGTGTGCACCGACGACAAGCCAGTATGCTGCGGTCGAGGCATTAAAAAACGGAGACAAAGATGTAGCTGAGATGCGGAGCGCATACGACCAGAGAAGACGTTATCTCGTGAAGGCACTCCGTGATATGGGCTTTGACTGCTATGAGCCCCAGGGCGCATTCTATGTGTTCCCGAGCATCAAGAAATTTGGAATGACCTCTGATGAGTTTGCGTTAAAGCTACTGGAGGAGGAGAAGGTTGCCGTTGTTCCGGGTACCGCATTCGGTGACTGCGGCGAGGGATATTTAAGAATTTCCTATGCATACTCCTTAAATGATCTGAAACGTGCCCTCGAGAGAATGGAGCGGTTCGTGAAGAGACATCTGAATGATGCGAAATAAATGGATGCTGTGATTGTGCGCTGAGCGGACGGTCATGAAAAATACAGGTCCCCGGCTTGATCATGAAGGTGGTCGGGCCGGGGTTTTATATGTCTGCACCTCATATTTCATGAGAAAATCCGGATTGCTGACATTAGTTTTGAGTGATCGTGGAAATCGGGAAGCGGCGGACATGATAGGAGAAGATCAACAATGAATATCGTATTATACGAGCCGGAAATGCCGGCAAATACAGGAAATATCGGGCGTACCTGCGTGGCGACGAACACGAAGCTGCACCTGATCGAGCCGCTGGGATTTAAGCTCAGCGAGAAGCATTTAGTCCGGGCGGGACTGGATTACTGGGATAAGCTGGACGTAACGGTTTACAGCGATTACCAGGATTTCTTAAAGAAGAATCCGGGGGCGAAGATCTATATGGCGACCACAAAGGGCGAGCATGTATACACGGATGTTCCCTATGACCCGGACGCCTACATCATGTTCGGACCGGAGAGCCGTGGGATCCCGGAGGAGATCCTGGTGGAAAACCGCGAAAACTGCATCAGGATCCCGATGTGGGGAGATATCCGGTCACTGAATCTTTCGAATTCAGTCGCGATCGTGCTCTATGAGGCGTTACGTCAGAATGAATTTGAGAAGATGACGATGGAAGGACATCTGCATCATTTACACTGGAAAGAATAATTGAAAAATTAAAAAATGATAGGGCGCTTATTGTATACAAGATACGAAGCAGTTCCACCGTGGATTTCCGGCATGTTTTGGAGACACCTGTGGAAGAGATAAGCGTTTTATAAAAAGGGGAAAGCGAGAAAACAACTATGATGAACGAAAAATGGGAAGAACAGTTCCGTGAACAGATCCATGGATTCGTGGAGACAATCGAGAAATTCGATAAGGGAGAGATCGACCGAAAGGCATACAAGGGAATCTCTGGTGGATTCGGAAGCTATGCGCAGCGTGACCCGTCAAAGCACATGCTGCGTCTCAGAATGGCAGGCGGAAACCTGACAGAAAAGCGCCTGGAATTCCTCGCTGAGGCAGTAAAAGACTACGGCGTGGAGCTCATGAAACTCACCACCTGCGAGACTGTACAGCTCCACAACTTAAAGGCGGAGCAGGTTCCGGTCCTCATGGAAAAAGCTATCGCGAGCGAGATCTACAGCCGTGGCGGCGGCGGAGACAACCCGAGAAATATCATGATGAGCCCGCTCTCCGGTGTTCAGAAGGGCGAGGCATTCGATGTGAAACCATATGCGGAGGAGGCGGCGGAGTACCTGCTCTCCATTGCCGGTGAGATCCATATGCCGAGAAAGCTGAAGGTCGCATTCTGCAACGGTGCTGACGATACCGTACACAGCGCGTTCCGCGATATGGGATTCATGGCGAACCCGGATGGAACATTCACTCTCCGCATCGCAGGCGGTCTCGGCGGCGGTTATAAGATGGGCGTTCTCGTGGACGAACATGTTCCGGCGACAGAGATCCTTTACTACATCCGTGCCATGATCGAGACATTCTGCCAGCACGGAAACTATGAGAACCGCGCGAAGGCCCGCACCCGCTTTATGCAGGAGACTCTGGGCGTTGACGGTTTAAAGGCAGCGTTCCTTGAGAACGTGGCAAAGATGAAGGGAAAAGGCGGCCTCGACCTTCATGTGGAGGCAAAACCGGTGACGAAAAAAGGTTCCGGGGAGATTGTCGATAAGCGCGTAGTTGCGCAGAAGCAGCCGGGCCTCTATGCGGTGGCATACCACCCGATCGGCGGATGTCTTCCGGCAGGAAAACCTGCGGAGCTTCTTTCTCTCGTGAGGGAGATCCCGGACGCGGAGTGCCGGATCGCGCCGCATGAGACGATCTATATCATCAATTTAACGGCGGATGAGGCGGAGAAAGTCCTTGAGGCGACAAACGACGGTGCCCAGAGCACCTTTGAGAACAGTGTCGCATGCATCGGTGCTGCAATCTGCCAGCAGGGTGTAAGAGACAGTCAGGCGGCGCTCAGGGCGGCTGTGGAAGCAGTCCGTGAGGCTGGGATCCCGGATGGAGCACTTCCGAGGATCTGTATTTCCGGATGTCCGTCCAGCTGTTCCGGACATCAGGCGGCAGCCATCGGTTTCCAGGGAGCGGCAAAGACCGTGGATGGAAAGCCGGAGTCCGCGTTTAAGATGTTTGTGGGCGGAAGCGACAAGCTCGGTGACGCAAAGTTCGGCGAGGCCGGAGCCGTGATCTTAGAGTGCGATCTGCCAAAATTCTTCGTGGACCTCGGAAAAGCCGTTGCCAGCCGGAACATGAACTGGGAGACATGGATCGCAGGGCATGAGGACGAATTTAAGACGATTGTGGAAAAATACGCTTAAGAGGAAATCATACGTGGAAAAGTGGGAAAATCCGAGAATGAAAGTAAGCAGCAGAGGCAGCGAAAGCTTTCGTTCAGAGCCCAAATCCATATAAGTAAAAGAGGGCTTTTTAAGAAAGTACTTCATATTTGAATAAGAACATGAAAACGGTCGACAGCGAAAAAACTGTCGGCCGTTTTGTGTTTTCGAAAATGATTTTAGGGCAGATGCATCCAGAAAAATATCTTTTACATCTCAATCAGTTGAAACTCCACCTGTCTGGCCCGCAGCATCTGCGCTTCCCGGCGATGGCATGTGAAAATAATGATCTGGCCGCCGTAAGCGGAGGCGAGCCATTCCAGCGCCGTCTTCAGGCGCTCATCGTCGTATTGTGTAAAGCTGTCGTCGAAGATCAGCGGGAAACCGCCGGAGCCGGAACCGGTGAGGAGCTTCGCAGCGGCAAGACGCAGGGCCAGGTAGACCTGATCCATGGTTCCGCTGCTGACATTCTCGAGGGGAACCAGCTTTGTCTTCGTGTTTAAGAAGACATTCAGATTCTCGTCGATGCTCATACTGTCGTAGATCCCGCCGGTGATTCCGGTAATGTACTGGGACGCTTCTTTATTCAGGTAGAGTCCGAAGGAATCACGGATCGAGGAGGAGAGATCTGCCATAGTCTCCTGGGCAAGATCGATGGCGACGATCTCATCGTGGATCCTGTCGTTTTCCGCCAGTGTCCGCTTCAACGCCTTCGCCTTATTCTTGCAGTTGCTCAAATGCTCTAATTTCTTCTCAAGCTCCCACTGGGTCCGCTGCTGTTTCTCAATCATCTCGCTGCAGCCGGCCTGCTTCGTCTGGAGATTGCTTAAGTCTTCTAAGAACTTCTTGATCTCCGTCTCAGACTGGGCAACCATATCGCAGAGCTTTGAAAATTCGCCCATTCTTGCCCGGAACGCGTTCATGGCGTCCTCAGACACCGCGGAATCGCCGAGATGTCTCGCGAGAAGCGCGCCAAGTTCGGAGGAAGTATTGTCAAACATTCTGTGGTACTCTTTATCTTTCTGGCGGATGACCAGGGAGATGATAAAGAAGATCACAGCCGCCGCGGCTGCCGCACCGCAGACCGGAAGATAGGCGGTGAGGTTGAAATATCCAAGTGCCGCTGCAGCCCCCAGTCCTGCGATTCCGAGAACCGCTGTGAGGCCGGAAAGAATCTTCCTGGACTTCTTGTTACACTCCCCATTCAGAGTATTATATTCGCTGTAAAGCCTCTCCGCGTCGGAAGACATGGCATCCACGGAGGCGCGGTCTGTAAAGCCGTTGTCAGACAGCACCTTCTTCCCGTTTGCCAGCTTCTTGTCCAGATCCTTTTTCTGCGCCTGGGTATTGTCGATCAGGCCCTTGACCTGGGTCCGCATGTTCTGGTAGGCAGCGAGCTGATTCTCGTATTCCGGCCCGGCGATTTCCGCCTCTACATTCCGGATTTCCGCGAGAAGAGCAGTAAACTCCCGGCTCGCCTCCGGGATCAGGTCCGCCTCAAGAGCACGTTTCTGGTTTCTCAGAAACGCAGTGGCCTTCGTGATATTTAAGGAAATATTGCCGGTGGTGTTCATGTTGGCAATATAATTCTTTAATTCCGTAACCATCCCGTCCTCAGTAGCGCTTTTTAACTGACCGATGCTGATGGTGTTGTTGTACATGGTCTCGGTGAGACCGTCAAGCAGGCTGGAGACAAATGCAGGTGTCGCCTCTTCCTCCAGTCCTTTCGTCTCATTGATGATCTTTAAAGACTTATTTTCCTTCCGGAACCGGCGCTCAATGCGGTAGATGGTTCCGTCCTTTTCCAGTCTCAGCCATCCCTCATATGTTCCGCTGTTCTCCCAGGGCTCGTACTTTGTATACAGATCATTCTTTGCCGCCCGTCCGCGCCCGCGCTCGATGCCGAAGAGCATGCCGCGGATGAAGGTGTGAAGCGTGGATTTTCCGGCTTCGTTCTTTCCGTAGATAATGTTGATCCCGTCATTGAAGGAGATGGTCCGGTCATGAAATTTTCCGAAACCGTCGATATGTAATTCGAGTAATCTCATGGCTGGCTCCTTTCGTCTTTTGTCATAAGCAGGGCATGAATTCCATAGTACAGGGCTTTCTTCTCCACCGGGCTCATATCGTCCTTCATGAGCGCCTGGATATAAAAGCCGATCATATCGCCTGGATGTTCCGCGAACAAGGCGTGGAAATCATACTGAGGCTCCGACTCATCCAGAATCTCAATGATATTCCACTGACCGGAGAGGAAATCCAGATCAAAGCTGATATCCGGGTCCCGCATGCCGCGGATCCGGAATCGGTAGATATTGCCGGCACCGCGCTTGCGGATCTCGTCGGCGATGATCTGGGAGAGTTCGGTATTTGTCGTCTGGGGTGTCACATTGACCACGAGAGGGATGTACTGGGCCTGGCAGACTTCCTTAAACTGAAGGGAGGTCACATGTCCGCTGGTGGTGTCGATCTCACCGATAAAATATCCGTGTGGTCCGGTCTCCGTCATGTCTAATGGTTCCGGGGAACCGGCATAGGCCATGCGGTTTTCAAGAAGGATTTCCGGCTTGTGGATATGTCCCAGGGCGATGTAGGAGAACGGGGATGCTGCCAGCGCATTCCGATCAAATGGGACATGTTTCGCGTCACCGCCGTGGAGCATGAGAATTCTGGTGCGTCTCGAGGCCGGCAGGGAAATATTGTCGGCTTTCGCCTCGGTGATCTCGGCCGTGTGGTAGCTGAAACCGTAGACCTCCGTATTCAGTTCCTCAAAATAGACGGAAGAGAGGTCCTCGCCCATCAGAAATGTGACGTTCGGCGCCCAGGTGAAGCTCAAGAGGGCGGAACTCTTCCGGATCCGGTCATGGTTCCCGGCGATGATGACAACGCGGGTTCCCGGAATCGTGGAGAACAGGTAGTTGACCTCTTTGAGATCTCTCGCTAACGGCTGGCGGTGGAATAAGTCACCGGAGATCAGAAGAAGGTCCGCGCGGGAGTCCCTGGCGTCCTCGATGATCCCCTGGAACGTCAGACGGATCGCCTGTTCCCGCTTTTTCCCCCAGGGCTTATCGCTGTCCGGGATCATGCCCCAGTGGATGTCGGCGGTGTGAATAAATTTCATACATTCCTCCATGGTGTATGGATTGCAGATACACTGCGATCCAGTATCAAGGTAGTGGACTATGAAAGTCCGCAAAAACGTGTTTCTCAGGTTACCGCGGCAGTTCGGTCACCAAGGGATCGCCGTCGCGTAAATGTGAAAAGGAGCGCAACAGATCTCTGTGCGCTCCCTTGCGGCTGCCTTGCATCGAAAGGACGCGGCGGGCTGCTGTTTCATTATAATTCGCAGTTATTAACGGTACGCGGGAACGGAACTACGTCGCGGATATTGCCCATTCCTGTAAGGTACATCACGCAGCGCTCGAAGCCGAGACCGAAACCGGAGTGGCGGACGCTGCCGTATTTTCTCAGATCGAGGTAGAAATCGTAGTCTTCCGGCTTTAATCCGAGCTCGTTCATGCGGGCAAGGAGCTTCTCGTAATCGTCCTCACGCTGGCTTCCGCCGATGATCTCGCCGATACCCGGAACGAGACAATCCACAGCGGCAACGGTCTTTCCGTCCGGATTTAACTTCATGTAGAACGCCTTGATCTCCTTCGGGTAGTCGGTAACGAATACCGGTCTCTTGAAGATCTTTTCTGTCAGATAGCGCTCATGCTCTGTCTGGAGATCGCAGCCCCAGAATACCTTGTAATCGAACTCATCATTGTGCTCTTCAAGGAGCTTTACAGCCTCTGTGTAGGTAACGTGGCCGAATTCGGAATTTAATACGTTGTTTAAGCGGTCGAGAAGTCCCTTGTCGACGAACTGGTTGAAGAAGTTCATCTCGGACGGAGCGTTCTCGAGAACGTAGCGGATGACATACTTTAACATGCCCTCAGCGACGGTCATATTGTCATCGAGATCTGCGAATGCCATCTCCGGCTCGATCATCCAGAACTCGGCAGCATGACGGGTCGTGTTGGAATTCTCAGCACGGAAGGTCGGTCCGAAGGTATAAACATTGCGGAATGCCATTGCGTAGGTCTCAGCGTTTAACTGTCCGCTTACGGTAAGGCTTGTATGCTTTCCGAAGAAGTCTTCGCTGTAATCAACTGCGCCGTCCTCAGTCTTCGGAACATTATCGAGATCGAGAGTTGTTACCTGGAACATCTCACCGGCACCCTCACAGTCACTGGAGGTGATTAATGGGGTGTGGACATAGACGAAGCCCTGCTCCTGGAAGTACTGATGGATCGCGTAAGCGACCAGGGAACGCACACGGAATACAGCCTGGAAAGTATTTGTACGCGCGCGAAGGTGCGGGATCGTACGAAGATATTCGAATGTATGGCGCTTTTTCTGGAGCGGGTAGTCTGCGCTGGAAGTACCCTCAACGGTAACTTCTGTTGCTTGGATCTCGAACGGCTGCTTTGCCTCCGGTGTTGCCACGAGAGTACCTTTAACGATGATGGAAGCGCCGACGTTTAATTTGGAGACCTCAGCGAAGTTTGCCATTGTGTCGTGGTAAACGATCTGTAAGGTATCGAAGCTTGTACCGTCGTTTAATACGATAAAGCCGAATGCCTTGGAGTCACGAATGCTGCGGATCCATCCGCCGACAGTGATTTCCTTATCTAAATATTTCTCACGCTCTTTAAAGAGCTCTTTGACTGTTGTCAACTGCATGATTTTTCCTTCTCCTTATATCTCTCTTCTTAGATAAATGTGCAATCTGGTATTAGTATAGCGTATTTTTTATGGGGATTCAAGGTGAAATGGGCATAACACGGGGGTTTTCGGGAGATTTTTAAAGGCCTCCCGGGCAGGAATTACAGAGCCTATTATAATTTGTAAGTAAAATAGGAATAGAAAGATATATTTTTATAGAAAAATTCCGGAATATCAACTATAATAATAATAAAATAGCACACGGGAGGACAAACGAATGAATATTTACGATCAGATCAAGACCATGAGCGATGAGATGGCGGGTGACCTTACAGCGCAGAGACGTGACTTTCATAAGTACGCGGAGCCGGGCTGGTTCGAGATGAGGACATCGTCCATTATTGCACGGAAACTGACAGAGTTCGGGTATGAAGTGCTTGTCGGAGATCAGGTCTGCAAAAAGGATTCCAGAATGGGCGTTCCGTCTGAGGAGAAGTTAGAGGAACAGTATGAGCGTGCCGTTGCCCAGGGAGCGGATCCGGAGTTTGTGAAGTACACAAAGGGCGGCATGACAGGCGTGATCGGAATCCTGCGCTGTGGCGAAGGTCCGACGGTTGCCATGAGATTTGATATCGATGCCCTCGGTGTGTTTGAGGAGCATGATTTAAGCCACAGACCGGCAAAAGAGGGATTTAATTCTGTAAATGAAGGTTTCATGCATGCCTGCGGACATGATGGACATGCCACCATCGGTCTCGGTGTGGCGAAAGTCCTGATGTCTATAAAGGACCAGCTCCACGGAACCGTAAAGCTGATCTTCCAGCCGGCAGAAGAGGGTGTCCGCGGTGCGAAATCCATCGTTGATAACGGGCATCTTGACGGTGTGGATTACCTGATCGGCTCTCATGTAACAAATAAGAAAGAGGACGATCCGGCAGTGGTAATTCCGGGAAGCCACGGCTCTCTTGCAACGACAAAATATGATGTGATCTTTCACGGAAAATCTGCCCATGCAGGCGGATCACCGGAGGTTGGACGGAATGTCATGCTGGCAGTCGGAACGGCGATCTTGAACCTTTATGCGATCCCGCGTCACTCCGGCGGCGTGTCCAGAGTAAATGTGGGAACCGTTGTTGCCGGAAGTGGACGGAATGTTATCGCGGACGAGGCGAAGATGGAGATCGAGGTTCGCGGTGAGACCACAGAGATCAACGAGTACATGAAAGAATACGCGGTGAACATTATCGAGAGCGCGGCAAAAATGCACGGATGCACCTGTGAGATGAAGCTTATGGGCGCGGCAAACTCCCTGACGAGCAGTGAAGCGCTAATGGAGCGGGTGAAGAGAGTTTGCGAGGAAGATCTCCATCTGCCGGTTGCGAAGGAGATGAGCAGCAAAAACGGCGGCAGCGAAGATGTCTCCTACATGATGAACCGCGTCCAGGAACAGGGCGGACAGGCGACCTTCATGCGAGTCCTCACTCACGAAGCCGGTCCGGGTCACAGCCGGATCTTCGATATCGATGAGCAGGTTCTTCCGAATGCGGTGAAGATCTTCTGCGGTGTGGTTTATGACATTATGCATGAGTGAACAGATGACTTGCCGGGCGGCAGAAGATATGCATAGTTGTTACCGGATGTGAAAATATAAAGCAAGGAAAATGGCTCTAAGTCAATGATTGCGGGATTTTCCAGAATTCCCCAATCACTGATATCAGAGCCATTTTTATGCTGCCATATATGTAGAAGAATTGCCCGATGGCAGGCTATGCAGGCATAAAGGACAGCACAGAAAACATGGTAGAAAAATTACACGGTGCTGTTGTCAGGAAGTTGACGGATGACCTTTTTCAGGATACTGATAAAGCTGCTGACAAATGACGGCTGAAACGTATAGGAATTCTGGAGCAGATCGATTCCCAGCTTATCGTGGATATCCTGAATTGGGAAAATTGCGGGCTGCTGACCGACAGAAAAATCAAGATTCCGTTCCAGTACTCTGGAGAGAATCATGGACGGACAAAACGCCGCCGCCATACCGGACAGGCATAGATCGATCTGGGTATCGTAGTCGCTGATATTATACCGGGTGTTCAGCTCAATCTTGTCCTGATATAGGTAGGTGTCCACAAGGCGTGTCAGCGTACTGCCGGTGAGGTTTCTACAAAAAGGAAAGGCAGAAAGTGCGCGGAGCGGGATCTCCCCGCTATCGTTTAGCCGATCATAAAAATCCGGGCAGTACTGCTCGATCATGGATGTCGTGGTTAAGAAAAAGATGCGGTCGGCGGATAAAGGTGTAACGGAGAAAAGCGAGAGATCGAAGGTCTGGGCATTAATTCCTATGACAAGATCCACCTTTCCCTGTCTTAAAAGTTCAAGGTTGCCGAGCGTATCCCCACATTGGATGGAGACCTCAACGCCAGGATGTTTTTCCGAAAATTCCCTTAAAACCGGCGGCATGAGGATCCGGCATCTGGTAGGATTGATCCCGACGGATAACCGGCCGACTCCGCCACGGATGATCTCCTCAATGCTGGCGTCTGTATTCTGCTCGATATTCTGGATCTGCATCAGTGAGCGCTGCAGATAATTTCCCGCAGGAGTCAGGGAGAGCGATGGCTTGCGGTTAAAAAGAAGAACCCCATACTGCTGCTCAAGATTTTTGATATGGTTGCTGGCACACTGCTGGCTGACAAATGCCCGTCTGGCGGCCCTGCCGATATTCAGTTCCTCCGCAGCATAAAGAAAAACGAGCTGGGCTGTAGTCATAATGATCCTCCTTTATTCACAACTTTAAATTGTATATATGCAATATTATAGTGTTTTACAGTTGTGAATGTCAATGCTAATATGAACTTGTAACAAATAAGGGGTATCGTTCAAGTAATAGGAGAGGGGAAAGTGAATGGGAGAATATTAAGAAGATAAACGATGCTGTATGAAACATTGGAAAATGTAACAGGGGGAATTACTTATGACAAATTTAGTAATCTTTTTGATAGGACTGGCGATCATGCTGGTTCTGATGATGAAAACGAAACTGGGACCATTTGTCTGTATGCTGCTCGCAGGACTCGGAATCGGTATTGCCTGTGGACTCGGTTCAGATGGAGCAATCTCTACGCTGGTAGATGGTTTTGGCGGTACCTGTAAAAGTATTGGTCTGCTCGTTATTTTTGGAACGATTCTTGGAACATATCTGGAAAAATCAGGTGCTTGTCAGAGAATCGCCTCCTCCCTTTTAAAGCTAACAGGAAAGAAGAATTCCACAGCAGCACTTGCAATTACAGGCTTTGTGGTAGCGATTCCGGTATTCTGTGATGTTGCAATGGTGCTCTTATCTCCATTGGTAAAATCTGTAGCAAAGAAGAGTAATAAAAATGCATGCGCATTGGGAACAGCAACTGCATGTTCTCTTTTATCAACGAATGCGTTTGTTGCGCCGACACCGGCTCCGTTGGCCATCATCGCTGTTCTCGGACTTGATATTGGAGTTTCCATTGCATGGGGACTTACAGCAGCAGCTTTTGTAACATTCTGCGTATGGGCATTTGTTGAGTTCTACTTGAACCGTAAACCGGATTCCTGGTTTGTGAAGATCGAGGGAGAAGAGAAAGAAAACGCTGTAGAAGAGATTTCGGAGAGCGCAATGCCGCCGTTTATGAACGCAATCGTGCCGATCCTGCTACCAATCGTGTTGATCTTACTGTCCTCAGTGATTGGTGCTTTCTTCCCGGAATCTACAGGTCTGGTTGCAGCTTTTAAGTTCCTCGGCAATAAAAATATTGCCCTGGCTCTTGGTATTGTTGCTTCTGTTCTGTGTCTTGGAAAATTTTTACCGGATGAGATCCGTTTTACACCGATGACAGATGCATTAAAGGTATCCGGTCCGATCGTGTTTATCACAGCCAGTGGCGGAGCTCTTGCGAAGATCGTAAGTGCTACAGGTGTCGGTGATACTCTCGCAGGTATTCTGGTAGCATCCCCGATTCCGGTTATCCTGATCCCATTCCTGATTACCGGATTTTCAAAGTTTGCCCAGGGTTCCGGCAGTGTTGCAGGACTTCTCGCGGCAGGACTTTCCGTTCCGTTATGTGAAGCAGGACTTTTAACGCCGTTAGAGGCATTCCTTTCCATCAGCGCTGGCTCAGCTCTTGGTTCTCATGTAAACAACAGCTTTACCTGGGTATTCAGCGAATTTATGGGTTATGACATTAAGACAACTATGAAAACTCTTTGCGTCTGCCAGAATTTGGTAATGGCGTTGTCGGGACTTGCAGCGGCAGTTGTGATAAGTATGATAGCATAAAAGTATAAATGTTGAGATGAAATAAAAGACTAAAGGAGAAAATTATTATGGCTGAAAACGATGTAATGCACTACAAAGACTGGCGCAGTGGAACACTGACAAACGGTATCGAGCGCTCTGCGCATCGGGCACTCTTATACAGCACAGGTCTTGAGGAGAAGGACCTTCACAAGCCAATGATCGCTATCGTAAATTCTTTTACCGAGATGGTGCCGGGACATTTTCATCTCCGTGAGCTGGCGCAGTGCGTGGCACAGGGAGTCTGGGAAGCTGGCGGTGTGCCGCGCGAGTTCTCAACGATTGCGATCTGTGACGGTATCTGCCAGGGACATAAGGGAATGAGCTATCCGCTGCCGAGCCGTGAGCTGATCGCGGATTCCATCGAGTACATGATCGAGGCACATCAGTTTGACGCGATGGTCCTGATGCCGGGATGTGATAAGATCGTTCCGGGCATGCTGATGGGAGCGATGCGCTGTAATATTCCGGCGATCGTCGTTCCGGGCGGTCCGATGATGCCTGGAAACAGTAAGGAATTTCCGATGCTGACGCTGACAGATATGCGTGAGCTGATCGGACGTACACAGACGGGTAAAATGAGTGTTGAGGATCTGATGGCTGCAGAGCAGACCGCACTTCCGGGAGTCGGAACATGCAGCATGCTGGGTACCGCGAATACCATGAGCTGTCTTGCGGAGGTGCTTGGAATGAGCATTCCGGGATGCGGACTGGCCCATGCGGTATCCGCGAAGAAGAGACGCATCGCGAAACAGAGCGGTTACCGGGTCGTAGAAATGCTCAAAGAAGACCTCACTCCGCGTAAGATCATGACGAAGGAAGCTCTTCGTAATGGAATTATCGTCAGCATGGCGATGGGCGCTTCCACAAACAGTACACTGCATATTCCGGCGATCGCCCATGAAGCGGGCATTGATATTTCCCTGAAAGACTTTGACGAGTTGAGCAGAAAAGTACCGTATCTCTGCAATATTAAGCCGTCCGGAGCTCATCCGTTACTGGATCTGGAGAACTCCGGCGGTATCCCGGCGGTCATGAAGGCGGTGGAACCACTGTTAGACGGGGATGCGATGACCTGTACCGGAAAAACAGTAAAAGAAAATCTCAAGGACGTTCCGCTTGTGGAGAACGATGTATTGTTTTCCCTGGAACATCCGAAGAGACCGGAAGGCGGTCTGGCGATCTTGAGCGGAAGCCTTGCGCCGGACGGAGCTGTTGTAAAACAGGCAGGTGTAAAACCGAGCATGCAGCATTTTGAAGGCCATGCGAGAGTATTTACCAGCATGGAGGATGCCTGCCATGCAGTTTCCGGCGGAGAGATCAAACAGGGGGATGTTCTGGTTATCCGCTATGAAGGACCGAAAGGCGGTCCGGGAATGCGTGAGATGCACATGGTTACCAGCCTGATCGTTGGGCGCGGAATGGATGAGATGTGCGCATTAGTCACAGACGGACGATTCTCCGGATCATCCAGAGGACCGTGTATCGGACACGTTTCCCCGGAGGCGGCAGCAGGTGGACCGATCGCTATTGTTGAGGACGGAGATCCGATCCTTATCGATATTCCGAGCCGGAGACTGGAGCTGCAGATTCCGCAGGAGGAGATCGAGCGCCGCCTTGCAGAATGGAAACCGCTGCGAAAGAACCGTACACCGGCATTAAACCGCTACGCGTCTCTCGTCACAAGTGCTGATCAGGGAGCGATTCTGAAGACACCTCAGTAATTTTTATAGGAATCTGTCAGCTTTGCTGACCAGAATCACGCGCCAAGTCTCATGGACGTTCGAATTGATAAAGAGCCAGATAAAAAGAGCTCCGGCAAATTTGCCGGAGCTCTTTTCATAAATAAGAGAGGGCGTTTTTACGCCATGATCTTGCGGAACAGGTCTTTCAGGTCCTCTACGCTGGCATCCTTCGGGTTGCCCGGCGCGCAGGCATCTGCGTGAGCGGACTCTGCAAGGAACGGAAGGTCTTCCTCTTTGATCGCCTCAAGGGTAGACGGAATTCCGACATCTGCGGAAAGCTTCTTGACAGCGTCAACAGCTGCTTTCCGGTATTCGTCCTGAGACATGGAATCAACATTTGCAACGCCCATTGCACGTGCGATCTCACGGTATTTCTCACCGGTGCATTCCTGATTATATTCCATAACGATCGGAAGCATCATTGCGCAGGCAACACCGTGCGGGGTATCATAGACAGCACCGAGTGTGTGTGCCATGGAGTGGGCGATACCAAGACCAACGTTGGAGAAGCCCATACCGGCAATGTACTGACCGAGAGCCATTCCCTCGCGGCCTTCCTTTGTGTTTGCTACAGCACCGCGCAGAGATTTTGAGATGATCTCGATGGCTTTCAGATGGAACATATCGGTCATTTCCCAGGCAGCCTTTGTTGTATAGCCTTCAATGGCATGGGTTAGGGCATCCATACCTGTGGAAGCGGTAAGTCCCTTCGGCATGGAGGACATCATATCCGGGTCAACAACAGCAATGATCGGCATGTCGTGCGGGTCAACGCATACAAATTTACGTTTTCTTTCGATATCGGTGATAACATAGTTGATCGTAACCTCGGCAGCAGTACCGGCTGTTGTCGGAACGGCGATGATCGGAACACACGGTTTTTTCGTCGGTGCAACACCCTCAAGACTTCTTACATCTTCAAATTCCGGGTTTGCGATGATGATGCCGATCGCTTTGGAGGTATCCATGGAGGAGCCGCCGCCGATGGCGATCAGATAATCAGCGCCGGATGCCTTAAAGGCTTCAACACCGTGCTGGACGTTCTGGATCGTCGGGTTTGCCTTGATATCGGAGTAGAGCTCGTAGTCAAGACCGTTTGCGGTCAGAATGTCGGTTACTTTGGCGGTAACCTTGAATTTTACGAGATCCGGGTCGGAACATACAAATGCCTTTTTAAAGCCGTGGGCTTTCGCCTCGTTCGCGATCTCCTGAATCGCGCCTGCTCCGTGATAAGATGTCTGATTTAACATAATACGATTTGCCATGATAAAAACTCCTTCCATGAATACTTGATCTCAAAAGCTTTCTATGCCTTTGTTATTATATTAACAAATTTGAAGGGCAAAAAGAAAGTTACAGAAAAGGTCAAGTGTAACACTTTAAGAAAAATCGACATATTGCAAAAGAAAGACATGGAAAAATTGTGCAAAATAACAATAGATCAGGACAGCAGATGAAGCTCAAGAAACAGATCCCGCAATGCTGCCGGCATCGCGCGGACGAGAAGTCCGGCAAACTGGGGCGGGGTCAGGTCCATGCCGCCGAGAACCCACTTTACGGTCATGGTGATTGAACCCTGACAGTACATTTCCAGAAGAAAATGGATTTCAGGGGTGGCCGGTCTGCCGCTTTTTTCCCGGATCAGATTTTCATAAAAGGCGAGGATCAGCTTAAAATCATGCTCCCGCAGGGAATTCTGCCTGTCATAGCGGAATGCAGCGGCAAAAAACGCCTTTTCCTCCTGAATATATGTAAATTTTTTTTCCAGACTGTCAAGGACCGTGGTCCCGCGCCCCATGTGTTCAAAGGAGCGGGCGAGGAGCTTGTCGAAATACCAGTTGATCAGGTCATATTTATCAAGAAAATTCCGGTAAAAGGTCTGGCGGGTGACGCCGCAGCGTTCCGTGATCTGGCGGACAGTGATCGCATCGACCGGAGTTGTCTTCATGCATTCCTTCATGGCTGCGGCGAGACGGTATTTTGTTTTCTCGCCCTTCATGGAAGGCGCGCTGGATTCGATCATCAAAACCTCCTTTCTCCGGTATCACGTCCGGTTCTTATGTAACAGGAAATTCCGAGAAGTTCCCTGTTACATAAAAAGGCACATTTTTTTATATTTTTTATTCAGTAAATTCTATCATATTTTTCCCGATGAAGAAAGTCTTTTTGAGCCGGTTAGGTCTTTCTTCTGATATCATCGGGAAGCGTTCAAAAAAACTCCATATCATCCGCGATCGAGTCATGCGGATGATATGGAGTTTGTGTTACGCCTGAATGAGCTTTGGATGGCTGATACCGAAGGCAGACCGATTTTTATGAGAGACCGATCAAAACGGCAAGGATCACAGCGATGGATCCGAATGCAAACAGGACAGCCTGGAATTTGATCTGGAACTTTGCCCATTTGCCCCAGTCGAGCTTTGCCGCAGCCAGTGCGCCTAAGAGGCAGCCGGAGGTCGGAACGATGAAGTTTGTGAAGGCGTCACCAAGCTGGTACGCAACAACAGCGACCTGTCTCTCGACACCGACAAGATCGGCGAGAGGAGCCATGATCGGCATGGTAAGGGCAGCCTGTCCGGAACCGGATACAACGAAGAAGTTGAATACGGACTGGAAGATATACATAAACCATGCGGAGATCACCGGCGGGAAATTCTGCATTCCGTTGCTGATGCTGTGAAGGATCGTATTTAAGACCGTACCATCAGTTGCACTTGTGCCGCCGAGGATGATGATAATACCCTGCGCCATTCCGACACACATTGCAGCGCCTAAAAGATCGGCAGCACCGTGGTCGAAGGATTTGGCGATATCATTTACTTTCATGTCATTCAGCTTGAAGACAACGCCGATGATACCGGAAACAAGACCCATCACGAAGAACTGGGAAGCGATCTCCGGGATATAGTAGCCCTCGCTTACAACGCCCCAGATCGTCCATACCATGCAGGCAGCGACCGTTAGAAGAACAAGCTTGTGGCCGAGGGTGAACGGCGGCATCTCTTTGCCGTTCTTTGCGAATTCTTTTCTGTATTCTTCATCAGACTCATACGCAACGGAGAGCTTCGGATCTTTCTTGATCTTTACCGCGTAGCGCATTGTGAAGACGATCGTAAGTCCTGTGAAGAAGATCCATAACGGGATACGGAACCATGCACCGGACATGACCGGAATACCGGCAACACCCTGGGCAACAGCCAGTCCGAACGGATTCTGCCAGGAAGAACCGAAGCCGATCTGTGTAGATACGTAGGAGCACATAATTCCGACAACTGCGTCATACCCCATTGCGATAAACATCGGTACGAGGATCATAACAAACGGAATCGCCTCCTCACCCATACCGAAGACTGCGCCTCCGAGGGAGAACAGGACTACGAGGATCGGGATCAGAAGGATCTCGCGTCCGTTTGTCAAAGCGATGACCCGCATAATGCCGCTTTCTATCGCGCCTGTCCGGAGAACGATACCGAAGGCACCGCCTACGACCAGAATGAAGGCGATGATTCCGACAGCGGTACCATTCTTATCGCCGACGGTCATACCCTCGAATACATAGTTTAAAATTCCCTGACCGCCAAAGTCTTCGGTTCCGAAGATCGGAGCTGCTTTGGTCACTTTGTTTCCGTTTTCATCCAGAATATACTGGAAGCTTTCCGGATCCAGAACGGTTCTTGTTTTTTCCACACCGTTCTGCATATACGTGATTTCTTTTGTGTCGTATTTACCCAACGGGATAAATACGGTGAGCAGAGCCGCGAACAGAATGACACCAAAAATGATGATGTAAGTGTGCGGCATCTGGAAGCCCTTTTTTTTCTCCATGGCTTATCCCCCCATAAGTGTATTCTCTGCCTGTGTAATCCCCCGCACAGGTAGTGTATCTACTATATTAGCATAGATTCTGTGATACGTCATCACTCTTTTCCTTTAATCCTGCATATTAATAGGTTTCTACAATTTTGAATCAGCATTTTTGGTAGTTATGTAACCAAGCAGGAGCATAGGTATTGTATTGCTTATCATACAAAAAGAAAAAAATGTCAGAATATACACAAAATTGGGATCGAAAGGTTGAAAAGTTTGTTCACATCTTCTAAAAGGTGTGGTATAATAAAAACACCATCTATAGAAACTAGTGTATGGGACAAAAAGAGCAGCAAGAGGTGATATCATGGTAAAAAAAGAGATGATAGCGATGCTGTTGGCAGGAGGACAGGGAAGCCGTCTCGGTGTGTTAACACAGAAAGTGGCAAAACCGGCCGTCTCCTTCGGCGGAAAGTACAGAATTATTGATTTCCCGCTCAGCAACTGCATCAACTCTGGTGTTGATACTGTGGGAGTATTAACCCAGTACCAGCCCTTACGTTTAAACGCGCACATTGGAATTGGTATTCCGTGGGATTTAGACCGCAACGTCGGCGGCGTTACGATCCTTCCTCCTTACGAGAGAAGTAAAGGCAGCGACTGGTATACTGGAACCGCAAATGCGATCTACCAGAATCTGGAGTACATGGAGTCCTACAATCCGGAATACGTTCTGATCCTTTCCGGTGACCACATCTACAAAATGGATTATGAGGTCATGCTGGAATATCACAAAGCGAATAATGCGGATGTCACGATTGCCGCTATGCCGGTACCGATCGAGGAAGCAAGCCGTTTCGGAATCCTGATCACGGATGACAACAACCGGATCACGGAATTTGAGGAAAAACCGAAGAATCCGAGAAGCAACCTCGCTTCCATGGGTATTTATATCTTCAGCTGGAAGGCATTAAAGGAAGCTCTCATCAAGCTTTCGGAAGAGCCGGGCTGTGACTTTGGAAAACATGTGATTCCGTACTGCTTCGAGCAGGGCAAACGGATCTTTGCATATGAGTACAATGGATACTGGAAGGATGTCGGAACGCTCGGCTCCTACTGGGAAGCAAATATGGAGCTCATCGATATTATTCCGGAGTTCAATCTGTATGAGGAATACTGGAAGATCTACACAAAGAGCGACCGTATCCCGCCGCAGTATATCTCTTCTGACGCGAAGATCACAAAATGTATCATCGGAGAGGGCTCCGAGATCTACGGTGAGGTGACAAATTCCGTTATCGGATCCGGAGTTGTGATCGAGGAAGGTGCTGTAGTCAAGGATTCAATTATCATGCAGGACAGCGTGATCGGAAAAGGAGCAGTGGTAGACAAGTCCATCGTTGCTGAGGACGTAAAGGTCGGAGCGGGAGCTCACCTTGGCGTAGGTGAATACGCACCGAGCAAATATGACCAGAAGGTTTATCAGTTTGATCTTGTGACGATCGGCGAGCACTCCGTGATTCCGGAGAACGTAAAGATCGGCAGGAATACAGCAATTTCAGGCGTGACGACCGCGGAAGATTATCCGAACAGCGAGCTTGAGAGTGGCGGCTACATTGTAAAGGCAGGTGGAATCGTATGAGAGCAATCGGTATTGTTTTAGCAGGCGGAAACAGCAAGCGGATGCGCGAACTTTCCAACAAGAGAGCGATCGCGGCGATGCCGATCGCGGGCAGTTTCCGAAGCGTGGATTTTGCGTTAAGCAATATGAGCAACTCTCATATCCAGAGCGTTGCCGTACTGACACAGTATAACTCCCGCTCCTTAAATGAACATTTAAGTTCCTCCAAATGGTGGGATTTCGGAAGAAAACAGGGCGGAATGTATGTATTCACCCCGACGATCACGGCGGAGCACAGCGACTGGTACCGCGGAACAGCGGACGCGCTCTACCAGAATCTGGACTTCTTAAAGAAGAGCCACGAGCCGTATGTTGTGATCGCAGCCGGAGACGGTATCTATAAGCTGGACTACAACAAGGTTCTGGAATATCATATCGAGAAGAAAGCCGATATCACCGTTGTCTGCAAGGACATGCCGGGTGATGTGGACGTGACCCGTTTCGGTATGGTGAAGACGAACTCGGACGGACGGATCGTTGAGTTTGAGGAGAAGCCGATGGTGGCTGATTCCCACACGATCTCCTGCGGTATCTATGTTGTCCGCCGCCGTCAGCTTATCGAGCTTATCGAGCGCTGCGCGAACGAGGACAGATATGACTTCGTACAGGACATCCTGGTGCGCTACAAAGGTCTCAAGCGGATCTACGCGTACAAGTTAAATACATACTGGAGCAATATCGCATCCGTCGATGCTTACTACCAGACAAATATGGACTTCTTAAAACCGGAAGTCCGCAATTACTTCTTCAAGGAGTATCCGGATATCTACTCCAAGGTGGATGATCTTCCGCCGGCAAAATACAATCCGGGCGCGTCCGTGAAGAACAGCCTGGTATCCAGCGGCTGTATCTTAAACGGAACCGTTGAGAACTCTGTTCTCTTCAAGAAAGTCTATATTGGAAACAACTGTATCATCAAGAACTCGGTGATCTTAAATGACGTGTATATTGGGGATAATACTGTTATCGAGAACTGCATCGTTGAGAGCCGCGACACGATCCGTGCCAACACAACGTATATCGGCAAACCGGACGATGTGAAGATCGTCATCGAGAAGAACGAGAGATACACCCTGTAAAAAGGGAGCCGCAGGCCGGAAAGGGGATATTCCGGACGGCGCGGCAAAAGGCAGAAAAACAGGCATTCAAAGATTGACTGGCCGGTGATTACATAAAATCTGCGGAGAGCGCAGATGGGGGAGGTTATTATGCAGGTAACAGATGTACGTGTGAGAAGAATTGAGAAAGAGGGAAAGATGAAGGCGATCGTGTCCATCACACTGGACAACGAGTTCGTGATCCACGATATTAAGGTCATTGAAGGGGAGAAAGGCCTGTTTATCGCGATGCCGAGCAGAAAAGCTGCCGACGGCGAATACCGCGATATCGCCCATCCGATCAATTCCGGAACACGGGACATGATCCAGAGAGTGATCCTCGACAAGTACGAGACGACCACACTGGAGGAAGCGCAGGCAGTTTAGTTCTCAGGGAAATTTGTCCGGAGTGACAGTCTGGTGCAGGTCCTGCAAAAAATATAGCCGCGGACAGCGGCTTGTGAATGGGGAATGGAAAGTCCGTCGAATCGAAAGGTTTGGCGGACTTTTTTTGCGGATTAGAATCGACAAAGTGTATGCAGGAACCGGTGCCGTGTTGAATTTGAGCTGAACAGAATGATAAAAAAGACCTCCAGAAACCGGTATATTCCGGAACTGGAGGTCTTAGAATTTTATGATTTCTTATATGATTACATAAGTCCCGGGATCAGAAGCGGAACATATACGATCATGAAGAATACGATGATCAGTCCGATCAGGTACGGGATAACGGATTTGGAGATCCGCTCGATCGGAAGTCCCGTGATACCGGAAGCAACGAAGAGGTTGATGGCAACCGGCGGTGTGATCATACCGATGGCGATGCCAACCACGAAGAGGATACCGAAGTGAACGGTGCTGATACCCATGGCCTTGACAAGCGGCAGGAACACCGGGGAAAGAATAATGATCGCGGAGGAGGTCTCCATGAAGACTCCGGCGAGCAGGATGATCAGGGAGATCAGGAACATGATCACATACTTGTTTGTGGAGATTCCCAATACTCCGGACGCGATGGCCTCCGGGATCTTGTAGTTTGCGAGAACCCAGCCGAACGGACCGCTGCATGCGATGATGATCATGATAACGGCAGATGTCTTTGCGCTTCCCTTCATGATCTCGATAAGGCCCTTGAAGTCAAGGTCGCGGTAGATAAAGAAGGAGACGAAGATCGCATAGATAACCGCTACGGCAGCCGCCTCAGACGGTGTGAAGTAACCGGAGAAGATTCCGCCGAGGATGATGACCGGCATTAAGATTCCCCAGATCGCTTCCTTGAAGGTTCGCAGCACGTTTCCAACAGAGAAAGCCTTTCCTTTCGGGTAGTTGAACTTGTGAGCCTGGTAGAGAGAGATCGCAATGAGGATCACACCCATTAGAACGCCAGGAACAAAGCCGTTCTTGAAAAGTGTGTTTACGCTGTCCTCAGAGATAACGGCATATAATACCATCGGAACGGACGGCGGGATAACGACACCGATGGTTCCGGCAGCTGCGATCAGGGCAGCAGCGGAATCTTCGCGGTATCCGCGTTTCTTTAACTCCGGGATCAGTGTTGCGCCGACAGCGGCTGTCGTGGCGGCACCGGAACCGGAGATCGCTGCGAAGAACATGCCTGCAAGGACAGATACGATGGAAAGACCGCCCTTTAACATACCGAGTAAGGACTCGGCGAACTCAACGAGGACTCTGGAAACCTTTCCCTTTGCGAGAAGATCCCCGGCAAAGATGAAGAAGGGGACTGCGATCAGGGAGAAGGAGTCGGTGCTGGCGAACATACGCTGTACGAGGATCAGGAGCTTTACATCACCTTTTAAGAGGACGAGGAGAGCTGCCGCCGCGATCGCGAATGCGACCGGAACGCCGATCAGAAGCAGAACGATAAAGGAAATGAATAATAATGCTGCCATGTTATGCCTCCTCCTTTCCAAATAAAAGTCCAAGAACCGCATCTACTGCATGGATGAACATGAATCCGCAGCCTACCGGAATGCAGAGGTAAATATATTTCATGGGAAGACGCATCGCTGCGGACAGCTGGTTTCCCTGTTTTCCGAAGTATTTCATACCATAGATGATCACGACAACAAAGAGAATTGCGCAGACCACATGGACGAGAAGCTTTAAGACTTTGCTTAACGCGGCCGGAACCATATCCTGAATGAATGTGATGGAGATATGGCCGCTGTGCTTGTATACACAGCTTGCGCCTAAAAATGATGACCAGACTAAAAGGTAACGGGTCGCTTCCTCACTCCAGGAGAGAGCGGTGAATGCCATACGGCAGACGATCTGTGCGCCGGTGATTACGACCATGGCGCCGAGCATGACAACGATGATGTAAGAACAGATGGTGTCCAGAACATCGCTGAGTTTGTGAAATCCCTTAACGAAAGCCAACGGTGTTTCCTCCTTTGAAAACCGAAACAATTACATGGAAAGTGCTGAAGGCGGTTCTGATTTACAGTACGCGAGTAGGAATTTTCTGAACTGAAAATTCCGTACAATACAGCAGTGGTAATAGTTCCGGCTGCCTGGGTTTCCCTGGCAGCCGGATCACATGCTTCAAAATCCCATTGCCGGGGCAATGTTAACGGATTTCAGCACCGAACTTTAAAATCAAACAGTTGCGAAATTACTTTAAAGCGTCCTGGATTCTTTTGATATAATCAGCGTAATCCGGGTAAGCGTCATATACGCTCTGAACAGCTGCACGGAAGCTGTCTACATCCGGGTTCTCGATGACTTCCATACCATGATCCTTGATCTCCTGAAGCTGGTCAGCTTCCTGATCTGCAACCCACTGGCGCTCGTACTCAGCAGCTTCCTGTGCGGATTCCTCGAAGATCTTCTGAACATCTTCCGGTAAGGACTTGAAGAGGTCGTTGCTCATGGTGATGATCGCTGTGGAGTAGGAATGGCGGTCAAGGGTTACATACTTCTGGGACTCCCAGAGCTTGTAGGAGTAGATAACGTTGATCGGGTTCTCCTCACCGTCGATGGTGCCCTGCTGAAGAGCTGTTAAAGCGTCGGACCATGCCATCGGAACTGCGTTTACATCAAGAGCCTTGAAGGTAGCTGTGTAAACGTCGTTCTCCATGACACGGAGCTTTAAGCCTGCAACGTCAGCCGCGTTTGTGATCGGCTTCTTGCTGTTTGTGATGTTACGGAAACCACGCTCTGCGTATGCAAGACCCTTTAAGTCAGCATCCTCAAGTGTTCCGAGAAGCTCTTTACCGATCTCACCGTCGAGAACTTTGTAAGCTTCCTCGTTGTTTGCGAACAGGAACGGCATATCGAGAACACCCATAGCGCTGGAGAAGTTTACGAACGGACCGCTTGTGATGATACCCATATCAAGAGTACCCATCTGCATGCTCTCAAGCATGGTACGCTCGTCACCGAGAGCTCCGTTCGGATGGATCTCGATCTCGTAAGCGCCGTTTGTACGCTCTTTTACGAGTTCAGCGAACTTATCTGCACATACCTGGAAGCTGTCCTGCTCGTTTACGGTCGTACCAAGCTTTATTACGGTTGCGTCTGCGTTTGAAGTCTCTTCCTTGCTCTCAGCAGCGGAAGAATCAGCGGCAGCGGCTGTTGTCTCAGCGGCAGCAGCAGTTGTCTCTGCGGAATTGCTGGAAGAGCCGCAGCCTGCCATGGAAAGAACCATAGCGCCTGCCATAACGGCGGATAATAATTTTGCACTTTTTTTCATAATGACCTCCTGAAATCTTTTAAGAATAGATTGATTATAAGTATATATCTTAACTGCCCCTCGCAGGTAAGAAACTAAGGAATTGATGGTGGCGTTGGCGAGGTGTGCGAAAGGAGATTGCTCCGCACTGCGTGCTCCCGCAATCTCAGCCAGCATTCGTAATCCGGGCTTTCGCCCTGCTTACTCATGCCGGCTTGGTTGTCAGATGTACAGACAGCCCTGCGTGCAAGCACGCGGTCTGTCTGTCCGCCTGACAACGCTTTCGGGGCAAAAAAAAACTCCCGTCTCTTATTTTTTAAGAGACAGAAGCGAAACTTCTGCGGTACCACTCTTATTGCTGTCAAAAAAACAGCCCCTCGATCCCGTCGTTTTTCAAATATGAAAAATTAACAGGCAACACGTTAACGGGTGTAAACCGAACCAGCCTACTTGGAATACTTTCAGTGGTTAGCTCCGGGAGGATTGTCTGTAACGCGGTGTCTGCAGCTTTTCACCAGCCAGCTGCTCTCTGAAAGACCTTCGTTAAGAGCGTTCCCATCATCGCAAGAAATATTTGAAACTGCCCTTTATTATAGTCACAGATTTTCAAAAGTCAAGAGAATTTAAGAAAATAAATCGCGTATTGTGAGAAAAATATGATATGATAGATCGTATAGTAAATTTATTTTATGGGAGATATTCCAACAGGTTATTATAGAGAATGGAGGAGGAGAATGAAGCCGATCGTCAGTATAATTGTTCCTGTCTACAATGCGGAAAAATTTTTGAACCGCTGTGTGGACAGCATTCTCGGACAGGAATATAAAGATTTTGAACTAATCCTCGTGGATGATGGGAGCAGAGATATGTCAGGCTCGATCTGTGATGCGTATGCGAAGACGGACGAGCGTGTGGTGGTGATCCACAAAGAAAATTCCGGGGTGTCGGATACGAGAAATCAGGGAATAGAAAGGGCAAAGGGAACGTATCTCCAGTTTGTGGACAGTGATGACTGGCTGACGCCGGATGCGACAAAACTTATGGTCCGGGCGGCAGAGGAACATGGCTGTGATATGGTGATTTCCGATTTTTACCGCGTCGTTGGTGATATGGTATCCAGAAAAGGGGACATCGAGTCGGACCATGTGATCGACAGAGAGGAATTCGCGTCGTTTATGATGGAAAATCCGGCAGATTATTACTATGGAGTGCTGTGGAACAAGCTTTACCGGCGCGATCTCGTAAACCGCTTCGGGATCCGGATGGATGCGGAGATCAGCTGGTGCGAGGATTTTATGTTTAATCTGGAATATGTCCGTTACGCAGAGACATTCTACGCGCTGCGGACACCGGTGTACTATTATGTAAAGACAAAAGGTTCGCTGGTGAACCAGAAGATCAGCATCACGAAGACTGTGAAGATGAAGCTTATGATGTTTGAGTACTACAACAACTTTTATAAGCATGTGCTGGACGAGGAAGATTATGAAAAAAACCGGCTTCAGGTGTACCATTTCCTGGTGGACGCAGCGAAGGATGGTTTTGTTTTTCCAGCATCGATCCCCGGAAACCGGAAGCTCGGAGAGGAGCGGAGCAGTGCGCTGCAGGAGGTGATCTCCGATGATGGAATCATCGTGGATAAATACCGGGACCGGAAACTTCTGGAGAGATATCTGGAGTCAGCGGCATTGAAGCACGATATGACGATGGAGGAACTTTCCCTGCTTTTATACCTGAAGGACGCAAGCCATGAGCTGAGCAGAAAGAATCTTGCGGATCTTATAAATCTCGGCCGCGGAGACCTTGCGGTGGCGATCCAGCGGCTGTCCGCGAAAAAGATGGTGGAGGTAACGGAGCTTCCGAGAAGGCGGGGAACAGAACGAAGGATCCGACTGGAACTTCTTCCGGCATCAGAAGTTGTGATTCCGGATCTTGAGGCAGCGGAGAACGATTACTATCAGGCGAAGTTTGGAAATTTTACAGAGGAAGAGATCAGACAGTATACGCTGCTGGAACAGAAAGTGCGGGAGAACGAGAGGAGTATTTTGCAGCGGGGATAGGAGAAGGCGCATTCGCGCGAAGCTGCGGACTGCGTCAGGCGGTCATACTGGTGTGGAAATACACCGGATAAACATCAAAAATATGGAGATAAAGATGGAAAAAGAAAAAACTTGCAAGATCATATTCAGTGACATCGACGGCACGCTGCTGACGTCGGACGGACAGGTCACGGAGGGGACGAAGGAGATGATCCTGAAGCTTGAGAGGAAGGGAATCCCGTTTATCCTGACCTCCGCGAGGTCGCCGGAAGGAGTGCGGGTCATTAAGAGAATGCTGGGGAACCATGCGCCGATCATCGCGTTCTGCGGCGGGCTGATCCTCGACAACGACGGACATGAGATCTACAGTAAAATGATCCCGCTTAAGCGGGCGCTGGAACTGAAGGCAATGCTGGATAAGGACTTTCCGGCCGTTGCCTGCAATACCTTCGGCGGTGAGAAGTGGATCGTGGATGACCGGGACGACTGGAGAGAGCAGCGGGAAGAAAGAATTGTGGGATTTCCGGCTGAAATTGGATCTATTAAAGATACATTTGAAAAAGAAGGCGGAATTCATAAATTTCTTCTCATGGGGGATCCGGACGTGATGACAAAGCTGGCGGCGGTGCTGGCAAGAGATTTCTCTGATCTTCAGTCCGCGGCCTCCAACCCGGAATACCTGGAAATCACGGCAGCGGGCGTGGAAAAGTCGGAAGGTTTGAAGGCACTCTGTGGAAAACTCGGAATTTCACCGGAAGAGGCAGCGGCCTTCGGTGACGGCGAGAGCGATCTTTCCATGATGCATGCGGCAGGATTCGGCGCGGCGATGGGAAATGCGCCGGAGAATGTGCGGAGACGGGCACCGATGGTGATCGGGAAGAGTGATGAGGAAGGGCTGCTGAAGAGGATGAAGGAGATATTTAAGGACTGAGAAAAATTGAGATTTCGAGACGGATGAATTCTGCCAGGCAGTGCAGAGCAGAAAAATAATACAATTGAAGAAATAATTAAAAAAACAGACCCATTTGATACAAATCCAGAAATCAAGTGAGCCTGTTTTTTAACCGAATCAAGTAAGTCCCCTGCTTCAATTGCGAAAAGCAATAAGCAGTGGGTGGGGACTTGCTTGTATCAGGAGGAGTGCAAGCTCCTTCTGATAAACTGCGGAGCAGTTATTCGGTTATGAGCAAGTAGCGAAGCGGATTGCGAATATCCGCTTGACTTACCAATATCTGAGCTACAGAAGATGTTTCAAAAACTCAACCGTATTACTTCTGTTTCTTCACCGCATTCCTCACCGCATCCGTTGTCCACTGACAAAGCTCAGCGATCTTGAAATCCTGATACCGTCTCATAGTTGTGAGGATCCTGTCCCCGATGGGCCTGATATAGCTGTCGTCAATGACATCCAGCCCGATCATGATCGCCAGTGCGTTCAGTACCGGGGCTGCGGTACAGTCCGCATCCTGACCTTCCATGGCGATGATGTGGCAGGTTTCCTTGAAATCCATATTTCCGAACCAGAGGGCAATAACTTCGGCGGCTGCGTTCGGATAGGCGTGGATCCAGTTGTACTCTTTGTAACGCTCCTCGCAGGCCGCCCATGCCGGCTCCCAGGAGGTATTTTCCTTGCAGAGATCAAGCGCGTGCTTTACGACCGCGTAGTATTCGCTCTTATGCGGGATCATGTCCACCGCTTTCTCAACAACGGTCCGGATATGACTCTCCGTGAATGCCAGGGAAGTGAGCAGGGCGTTGAAGATCCCGCCCAGCATTCCGTTGTTGGAGTGGGAGACGATCGAATCGTCCGCGGCCAGTCTCGCTGCGAGCTTCGGGTTTCCGGGTGCTAACATTCCGTGAAGCGGGGTGCGCATCTGCGCTCCGATCCAGTCGTAAAAATAATTGTTTGTTGTGCCGCTCTCCGGCGGAAGAAGCCCGCGGCGGAGATTTTCGATGGCTGTCTTCTCGGCGGAATATCCGTCGGAGATCAGCTCCAGCCACTTGTAGGCAACGTCGGCAGGCGTGATGTCATAGCCTTTTTCGATGAATCCGTCGAGATAGGCGATCTCGTAGGTGATATCATCGTTGTAGGTCTCCGGACGGCGGAGATATCCGTAGACCTCGCCGAAGCGTCTGCGGATCTGTTCGGTCGTATAACCTTCGATCTGGGTTCCCAGGCAGCCGCCGATGAGCTGTCCCATCCATCCTGCGGTGACTTTCTTTGCAAATTCATCGGAGAAGACGTCATAGGGCGCTGCAGGACCGAAATCAGCCTCTTTTTCCACATCCGAGAAGGTGCGGTAGGTGTTGTAGCTCCAGTAGGGGGAGGCGGGATTCTTCGGCGCTTCATTCAGTGCGTGGAAGATCTTCGCGGTAGCCACCTGAATCGCGGCTCCGTCCTTTTCTTCGGACGCCCTCAGGCCTTCCTCCATGAATTTCTCAGCTTCCGTCACATCATATCCCCGGTTGTGCATGCTCTGGATCGCGGCGATCACCACGTCGCAGGGCGCTTTGGATCCCGGAACCTTGTTGTCCCAGTCGTGGAAAAGCTGCTTGTCGGAGGCGCGGCCGGCTTCCGTGTAGGTCATCCAGTCCGCCTCATTGTCGTCGTGAAGCTCCGGCGGAACCGCGTCCGCCGTCAGCTTATGTTCAAATTCCCATGCTTTCATAAAGAATCTCCCTCATTTCAGCTATAAATACTACTTCCAGGTCCCGTCCCAGATAAGAAATTGGGCAGATCCGGGAAGAAAGCGCATTGTCAAAATGGACCATACAGAAGATTTGCCTATATTTATAATAACTCGGAATTTCGAAATAATTCCATCAATTCTTCTTCCCCGACATACTCCTCTTAGAATAAATTCCAATCGCGATCATTGTCACAACATACGGAATCGTCTGGATCAGCTGTGACGGCAGATTTAACATCTGTAACCGCACTGCCAGCGAATCCGCCATACCAAAGATCAGTACTGAGCAGGCAATCTTCCATGGAACGCCAAGTCCCATGGACTCTGCCGCCATGCCGATCCATCCACGTCCGGCGATCATGTCCCTTGAGAAGAAGGAAACGTAGCCCATGGACATATACGCGCCGCCGATTCCCGCCAGGCATCCGGCGATGAAAAGCGCGATGTATTTATATTTCATGACATTTAGTCCGACAGATTTTGCGGAACTTTCATTTTTTCCGACCGCGCGGATCCGCAGCCCGGTGGAAGTCTCCCAGAAAAAGATCGTCAGGAGAACCACGAGAATCAGTCCAAGGTAAGTCAGAACATTGTGCCCGGAGATGATCTCACCGAGAACCGGAATGTCCTTAATGACTGGAATCTGGATCTCCGGAACCACCGGGCTTTTTAAGTTCTGCGTGGAACCTTTATTTCCGGTCAGATAATAGGTCGTAAAGACCGTGAGACCGCCGGACAAAGTATTTAACGCGATTCCGGCAAGAACCGGGTTCGTGTTTAAGATCAGCGTAAAGTAACCGAACACAAAAGCCAGCACCACGCCCACCGCCATGGCAAACACCACGCCGCCGAGAGCACTGTGGGTAAAATAGCCGCCGACAGGGCCTGCCAGGGCACAGCTTAACATAATTCCCTCAGTTCCGATGGGATCGATCCCGCCTTTGACAAAAACCATGCAGGCCATGGCCGCGAACAGGATCGGAGTCATCACGCGGATCGAGGTGAAGAGGAAGTCAGGGGAAAAAATTACACTCCAGATATTCATGCCTGTACCTCCTTTTTCGCTGCAGATTCAAGTTCCTTTGCCTCTTTGATGATGAGTTTCTTTTTGTAGCCGCTTAAGATCGCGGTCGCGGAGATCAGAAGGACCATGACTGCCTGGATAATGTTTACGATCTCGAACGGGATATCAGAATTTCTGGACATGATATCCGCGCCGATCCGCAGGTAAGATAAGAACAGCGCCGCGAACGGGACATACTGGACCTTCCGTCTGGCGACGATGGCGATCAGAACGCCGTCCCAGCCGTATCCTGGAAGCGCGGAATACTGAAACCGCTGGTACATGCCGAAAAGCTCCGTAGCGCCTCCGAGGCCCGCCAGCATGCCGCCCAGGATCTGGGTCAGGATGATCACAAGACCGGAGTTGATGCCCGCGTAGTTTGCCATATTGAAGTTCTCGCCCACAAGGTTTGCCTTAAAGCCGAAGGGTGTCCGGTTTACGATGATCCAGATCACGAGGACTGTCACAAAGGCGATGATCGTTCCGGAGTTGATCCGTGTGCCGGTGATGATCTTGCTTAAAGCGCATCCTTCCGGGAACTTGTAGGAATAGTTGGAGTTCTGGGTCGGGTCGTAGAAGAACGAGGTGATGATCCAGAGTCCCACATACAGGCAGGTGTAATTGAGCATCAGGGAGGTCACGAGCTCGTTGGAGCCGGTTTTTACCTTCATGATGCCCGGGATAAAGCAGATAAATCCGCCTGCGACTGCCGCAGCCGCCATTGCCGCGATGAGAGCCGCCTTGCCGGAGAGACCAAGTCCCAGTGCAGCCGCGCAGGCCGCAACGGCGCCGATAAAGAATGCGCCTTCCATGGACAGATTGAAGAGTCCCGGCTTAAAGAGGATGATGACTGCCAGTCCCGTGAATATGAGCGGTGTCATGCCCTCAATAACGTTTCCGAAACGGCGGACGGAGGTCAGCGGTCCGAAAATAAAGTCCCCGAGAGCGGAGAGGGGCTGGCTGCTGATCAGGAGAATGATCGCGAAGACGATGATCAGGGAGATCAGGATCGCGATCATGGTCCGCAGCATTTCTACATAAGATGAGAGAGGTTTTTTCTGTTTCATGCTTCTGATACCTCCTGATGCTTCAGTCCGAGCATGTAGTTTCCGAGCTCGAATTCGTCTACTTTTTTCGCGTCCTCGAAGTAGGCGGCAGCCTGACCGCCGCACATGACGAGAATGCTGTCGGAGAGCTCCATGATCTCGTTTAAGTCCGCGGAGATCAGGATAACGCCTTTTCCGGCATCACGCTGTTCGATGATCTTTTTCCAGATAAACTCGTTGGCACCTACATCAATGCCGCGGGTCGGCTGGTTGGCGATCAGAAGCTTCGGGTCGGAGGAGAATTCCCTGGCGACGACGACCTTCTGCATATTTCCGCCAGACAGCATGCTGATGGGCTGATCGTCATTCTGGCAGAGGACGCCGAAGTCGCTGATAAGTTTATCTGCCCGTTCATGGATATTTTTATAATTGAGAAGTCCGTGTTTTTTTAACAGCGGGCTGTCGATGATGTCTGCGATCATGTTGCCCCAGAGGCTGATGTTTCCGGCCGCTCCGGTTTTGATACGGTCCTCGGGGATATAGGAAATTCCGTCATCGCGGATCGCGCGGATGGATTTTCCAAGGATTTCTTTCCCGTCAAAGAGGATACTGCCTTTGACACCGGAGTAGAAACCGAAGATCGCCTCGGCGAGTTCATTCTGTCCGTTTCCCTCAACTCCTGCGATACCTAAGATCTGGCCCTTTTTCAGTGAAAAGGAGACATGGTCCAGGAGCTTTCGTCCTTCTTTATTTTCATAGGTCAGATCAGTGACTTTTAAGAGCGTGTCACCGAATTCTGCCGGCTTTTTATTCATTTTCAGGATGACATCGCGGCCCACCATGAAGCGGGAGATGTCTTCTTCTGTCGCGTTGGTGACCGGGATCGATCCCACTGTCCGTCCGGCACGGAGGACTGTGATATTGTCGCAGATCTGCATGACTTCGCGGATCTTGTGGGAGATGAAGATGATTGTGTGATCATTTTTCTTTAATAAAAGAAGCTGTTCAAAGAGTTCGTCTGTCTCCTGTGGCGTCAAAACCGCGGTCGGCTCATCTAAGATCAGGAGCTTCGCCCCGCGGAGCAGGACTTTTAAGATCTCAACCTTCTGTTTCTGGCTGACGGAGAGTTCTCCGACGACAGCCATCGGATCGATCTTTAAGTTGTACTTTTTGGCGGTTTCCTCCACCGCCCGGATCGCTTTTTCCTTGTCGATCATGATCCCGTTTTTCGGTTCCATGCCGAGGATCACGTTCTCATATACCCGCAGAGAATCCACGAGCATGAAGTGCTGATGCACCATTCCGATTCCGAGACGGATCGTGTCAGCGGCACTTTTTGGCTGGATCTTGTTTCCCTCGAAGATGATATCGCCCTCAGTGGCGTCCTCGTCGCCGAACAGGATCTTCATCAGGGTACTTTTTCCGGCGCCGTTCTCACCCATCAGGGCATGGATCTCGCCTTCCCGGACAGAAAAGCTGACATCCCTGTTGGCCATGACACCGTTGGGGTAGATCTTTGTGATATGTTCCATTTTCAGGATCTCTTTGCCCATACGGATCCTCCTTTCTTATAAAAGCCAAGGGGACTTGTTGACAAGTCCCCTGATGTACTCGATATTCTGGGAAAATCAATGGTCTTGGAAAGATTCCCCAGATGATTTACATAAAATATCGCAGCAGGTTTCGAGTGGATCTGCCGGATAAAATTACGGAGCTACAGAGTCGATGAGAGCCTGAACTTCGTTCTGGTCAGCATCGCCGAGAGCAGTCGGGATCTCGATCTTTCCGTCGAGAACTTCCTGTTTCTTCTCCTCGATCGTCTTTTTGATCTCGTCCGGAACGTTCTTCTGGAAATACTCGTTGTCAGCAAGACCTGCACCGTTTTCCTTTAAGCCAAGGAACTCGCATTTGCCGTAAGGAACCGTTCCCTCTTCTTCCATCTCAGCCATTCTCACGAGGGAATCGCCGACGTTCTTTAATACGGAAGACAGGATCACGTTCGCCTTGTCCTCGTCGGAGCCGGAGAACAGCATTGCCTGGTCGGAGTCAACGCCAATGATGTATTTGCCCATCTCAGCGGCAGCCTCTACGCAGCCAAGTCCGGCCTGCTCAGCAGCCGGGAAGATGATGTCAACGCCCTGGTTGTACTGGGCGATGGCTGTCTCTTTACCTTTTGCGGTATCATCCCAGGAACCGATGTAGGAAACGTATACCTTGATATCCGGGTCAACGGATTTCGCACCTGCGATGTATCCAACAAGAAAGTCGGTGATGATCGGGTGTTCGGAACCGCCGACGAAACCGATCTTCTTGTCTTCATTTGCGTTTGGCATGTCTTTGGATTCTGTTACAAGTGCCGCGAGAACGCCGGCAAGGTAGCTGCCCTCGTTCTGTTTGTAGCTGATGGCGTAAAGATTCGGCCACTTGCCCTCTTCCATATCAGAGTCGAACATAACGAATTTCTGATCCGGGAATTCTTCTGCAACCTGCTCGATGACCTCAGCGGAGGAAGATCCGTTGGAGATGATAACATCGTATTTTCCTTCCTCAGCGAGATCCTGGAATGTCGGCTCCCACTTTGTCTGGTCGCGGCCGATCTCGATGACTTTTACCTCGCATCCAAGGTCGGAAGCAATCTTTTCCATACCTGCGTTGGCGGAGTCGTTGAAGGACTTATCACCTAACTGTCCTGTACATACGAATACAAAGGACGGCTTCTTTGCGTCTGTCTCAGCAGCGGCAGCAGTTGTCTCAGTATCAGCTTTTGCGCTTTCAGCGGCAGCGGTTGTAGCTGCAGTATCAGTTTTTCCTCCGCACGCGGTGAGCAGCAGTCCGGCTGCTAAGAATAATGCGGTAGCTTTCATGGTCTTTTTCATGGTCTCCTCCTGTTTTTCGGTTTGCTCTCCGGGGAATATGAGCGCCGGAGAACAGATTTGATTTTTTTAATGGGTATACTATACCAAATTTGTGCAAATTAGACAACGAATATAGGGAAAAAAGTGAAAAATCGTTAAGAAAATAACAATGACGGCAGTTGTGCCCCACATTAGCCAATGATATAATGAAAATGTGTGAAAAGGAACACAGACAGCATATGCAATATGGAGGACGGGATAGTAAGGCTATGAAAGGGAAGATTCTAACGGGAGTGGTTCTGCGTACTTAAAGAATATGATCATCGCCGGACACAATTACCGCACCCATTTTTCCGGCATCAAACACCTGAATCCAGGTGATTCCGTGGTGTTTACGGATGCGGATGGAAATGTGTTTTCCTATGAAGTGACGGAAATTGAGACGGTTGGCGGCTATGACATCGAAAAGATGGAAGGCGGTGACTGGGATCTGACGCTGTTTACCTGTACGAATAAGGGGAAAGCGCGGGCGGCGGTGAGATGTAGGGAGATCGAAGAATAGAGGAGTGAGAGAAATGTGTAAGGCGATGGAAGACCTGAGAAATGAGAGCTATGCGGAAGGACGTGAAGAAGGGCGTGAAAGCCAAGCTAAGGATACGGCGGTTCGAATGAGCAAAAAGGGAATTTCGGTTGAAGAGATTGCTGAAATCGTTGGATTCAGTACAGACAAGGTTAAGAAATGGTTAGTAACAGAAGTGTAGAAGAGTGGTATTGATTTCCAAGAAAAACGTTTTTAATTGAAGCGCTATTAAAGGAAATGGGGTATATGTACGGAAACAGGGAAAGCACCTTCGGAGAAGGTAGGCTTTCCCTGTTTTTTTGCTGCAATGCATCTGAAAGAAGCTGCCGATGGCAGGTCCTGCAGATAAAATATTATTTTTTGTAGAAACAGTTCCCGCCAACGATTTTATAGGAAGAGTAGCTGCCTGTTGAGGCGCGTTTGGCGGATTTGAAGTAAAGATAGTCACCAATGTTGTTGGAACCTGCCAGGGCATCTTTTGTGGCCTTTATGCAGGACTTAGACGGGCCTTTTGCCAGGTATTTGTCCAATAGGCCGGAGGACGCGCCGGGGAACTGGCCGTCGGCGTAGATCACGTCGGAGATCGTTTTGCCCCACTTTTTGGATTTTACACGGTTTACGATGCAGCTTGCCACGGCGAGCTGGTCCTCATAGCGGTCATCACCGGTCTCCATCGCGACGCAGGCTGCCATCAGGTAGATCTCGTCCTCGGTGGCAGAGATCACATAGGACGGTGCTGCGGAGGTTCCGGCTCCGGAGGTATTCAGTGCTGCGGATTCTTCTTTTGCGTCAACAGCGGCAGCAGGTACTGGGCTGATAGAGGCGTATTTACTGGAAATATAGCCGTTTGTGTCGGCGGAGAGCTGAACCTTTGTCCAGCCGTCGGATTCGCTTAAGACAGGGAAGGAATCACCTTCGACCGCCTGTTTTAAGATTGCGGAATCTGTGGACGGAGTCTCGCGGACATTCAAGGTCGTCGCGGTGATCTTCGCGGATAGAAGACCGAGTTCCTTCGCCAATGGCTCGATAGCTGTCCCAAAGAGCAGATATTTGTCACTCATCCATCCCTCAATTTTTCCGGAACGGACTTTCGTCCAGCCATCTTTCTTCTCAAGTACAGTTCCGCCCGCCCCGCGGTAGCACTTCCCGACAATCTCACCCTCGGTAGATGGCTTCGTCCGCATATTTAACGGTTCACTTGTCACATTTGCCACGGCAAGATTGTCATAGGCGGATGCAGCGAAAGACGGAATAGCCGGGAATGCGGTGGAAAGGAACAGGACAGATGCGGCGGCAGCCGCTTTTAAAAGAAGCTTCTTTGAAAAGTCAGGAATCAGATTCTGTAATGTCATCATGCAAAATTTCCTCATATTAGTAGAATACCCCGCTGATATTGCGAGAATTGTTTCAAATATTACAAAATTATTACGAAGAAATTATAGCAAAAATGGAGAAATTTGTCAAATCAGCATTCCCATTGATATTTCCTGAGGTCCACATGCATCGCATCCTTCAGCTCCACACCTTCCTGCCGCAGCAGAAATGCCTGTTCCGGCCAGCCGGGGACGAGGCGGCCGGCGTGATTTACGACGCGGTGGCAGGGGAAGTCTCCGTAGTCTGAGGCGTGGGAGAGGACCCGGGCCACGAGGCGGGAGTTTTTGTCCCTGCCGATGAGCCGGGCGATCTGACCGTAGGTAGCGACGGTTCCCTCGGGAATCTCCCCGACTACGGACAGGACCTCGTATGCGAAATCTTCAGTGAAACGGGCAGATGGTGCCATGTTACTGCGCCTCCTTCTGCTCCTCCCACATCTTCACCGGCATGCCGTTGACTTCAACGTTGTCTTCAACGGCGATCACAAGGCAGCGTCGTCCGCCGATGAATTTGGTCTCCACAAGATCCAAGCGGTCCGGGTTGACTTTAATATCAACATCCGGTGTCTTCACAGCGAATTTTCCGGTTCCGGTGATGGCCGGAACGAGGATCGCGGTGTTTTCACCGGCAGCTTCCTCGTAGACTTTATCGAAGTGCTCCAGGCGCTCCGGCTCCACGCCGCTCTTTTCGAGAAGGTCTTTTACCTCCGGCTTTGTGAGCGTTAACGGAACCTCATCCTCTTTATGTTCCTCCGCAAGCTCTGTGAGATTTTCATGGATCTGGCGGACAGTCTCATAGTCACACTCTTCGCCGAGAGTATCCGTCAGAATCTCCTGGAACGCCTCTTTCTGGGACTTGAAGGAGATCGGTGTCGGTGCGCCGAGGCAGGCGTCGATGAACTCGGAGTGAAGCTCCTCCGGGTTCTTGGAGAAATACAGGACACCGTGGATATCGCTGCTGCGGTCGTTGAAGGCCGGGAACAGGAATCCAGTCATCGGAGTCTGTACCCACCAGTCCCGGGGGCGCTCCTCAATGGCGTTGGTCGCCTCATTGTAGGAGAGACCCGGCTCGGAGAGCTTTACCGGGCAGATGCAGCAGAGGATGTGGTTGTAGACTTCCTCGGATGCGTCGAACATTTCCTCATTGTCGGACGCTTTTCCTGGCACATCGTAGGCGCTGTGGATCAGGATAATATAGTAGTTTTCGCCATACTCGTAATTTTCGATTACCTTATTATAAAAGGTATCCACGGTCTCATCGTCGGCGAGCTTCTCATCACGGAGTTTCATGAGAAGTTCATGGGCGCTGTCCGGACCTTCGTCGTGGATGGAGTACTCCAGGTTGTGGAGATTCTTTCCGATTCCGCCGGACAGGGATTTCTTGAAGATCTCATAATATTTGAAGATCTCCTCCTCGGACAGGGCAAAGAATGCCTCCTTCAGGGTAGTCTTAATCTGTTTTTCCGCATCGACATAACATCCGCAGATGCGGGTGATGGCGTTGTTATCCTTCTTGAATTGCTTTTTAATTTCTGAAATTTCACGTTTATTCATAATATGTATCCTTTTCAAACAAATACCAGCCATAAAGTATCATCCGCTTAGCTGTATAAGCAATAGAAAATGAAAGTATGGCTGGATAGAAAATCATTAATGATCAATAGAGCTTGATTGACAGTGCTGCGTTGTTGCTGTGCTGAGCACAGGAAAATGCCAGCCAGCAAAAATAAATAGCAGTGGAGACATCTACTTATTTAGAATCTTCTCCGCATAATACATCGCCGCCACATGCACCGCCTGCACGAGCCCGCCTTCCGCCATCAGCTTTTTCGTCTCCTCGGCAGACATCACAACGATCTCCAGGTCCTCGGTGGCGTCCAGGTGCTGGCTGCTGACTTTTTTGCAGTCCCTGATCAGGTAACAGTGGGCGTAGTTGCTGATACAGGCCGCGTTCGGCGCGACCTTACAGAGAAATACGGGCTCGCTTCCGGCGTACCCGGTCTCCTCGAAGAGCTCTCTCGCGGCTCCGGCACCCGGATCGGAATCTGTCGACTCCATGCAGCCCGCCGGAAGCTCTAAAAGGATCTGTCTCGTTCCATGGCGGTACTGGCGCACGAAAACGAAGTCCCCGTCAACGGTGACGGCGACCACAACAACAAAATCCGGCACATCATTTACATAAAACGGAGAGATCTTCGTGCCATCCGGCAGCGCACAGTCGTCGGCGTGAAGATCGATCCAGCGGTCCTTTACGATCGTCCTGGATCCGTTGCAGATCCACGGTTTAATAGACATAACCTTTTCCTCCTAAATCAGGACAAATATAACCTAAAATCCAGTCTGCGCAAGAGGACAGACCAATTTAACCGAATCAAGTAAGTCCCCTGCTTCAATTGCGAAAAGCAATAAGCAGTGGGTGGGGACTTGCTTGTATCAGGAGGAGTGCAAGCTCCTTCTGATAAACTGCGGAGCAGTTATTCGGTTATGAGCAAGTAGCGAAGCGGATTGCGAATATCCGCTTGACTGAATTGCCGAACCGACAAAATACCCAGGCGGACAAAAGATGACGGAGAGCAGAGTGCCATACTGCGATCAGTCTCACTATAAAGCAATTAAACTCTCATCATCCGGCACATAAATATTTCCGCTGTAATAGCGTTTTCCTTCGCTCTTATAAAGCCGTTCCCGACCGGCAACATTGCTGTCCTCCGTGTGCCAGAGCACAAGATTCGGGATTCCCAGGGACTCCGCCAGTTCACAGGCGTCCTTCACGGTGCTGTGGTGCTTCTCGTACGGTTTCCAGATATCCCGCTCCCCATAGAGGCAGAATGCCTCGTGGAGCAGCCAGTCGCTGCCTCGGACATACTTCTCACAGACCGGATTATACGGTTCATCCCCGGCACAGGTGAGCTTTTTTCCATTATTTAATGTCAGTGTGAATCCAAACTGTTTTAACTTCGTGGAGTGGATATCAAAGAACGTCACGTCATAGCTTAAAATATGGCGGGTCTCGCCGTCCTTCACCTCTTCCAGATGGATCCGGTCGCCGATCATATTGTAAAACTTATCCTGGATCGTCAGGCGGCAGAGCGTCTTGACCGTTTCGATAAGCTCCGCATGGCAGTAAATATAGGCATCCCCGATATACTGGTCTTTTTTCATCTTCGTGGCAATCATGCGGACCATCCACACGATGCCTAAGACATGGTCCGTGTGGGCGTGGGTCACAAAAATATGGTGGATGTGCTCTAACGGAACCTGCATGTTGTCCAGAATCTTTAAGATCCCGTTTCCGCCGCCGGCGTCCACCATGAAATATTCATCCCCGTCCCTTAACGCGAAACATGTATTATAAAGATTGGTGACCGTTGCGTTTCCGGTCCCGAAAACATAAAGAAGTTCGCTGTTCATAAGAAAAAAATCTCCCTTCTGAAGTGTATTTTGACCGCATAAGATCTGCTTCCGGGGCAGTCCGGAATGCATGTCCGGACCCCGTTGTCATCGATTCTTTGGTTGAGTTTTGAATATGAATATGTTACTATAAAATAAATGGAAAAGCAATTCCCAGGCAGTTAAATTTTTAACCGGAAAAGCGGAAAGATCCCGCGAAAAACCCAGCAAAAATGCGGCGAAAACGGGACCAGGAACGGCAGGGGAAAATTTACGCGCCCGGGAAAACGCAGGGAGGAAAATAGCGATAATGAGAGATTTGGACTACCTGAAGCTGCTTGCAAAAGAGTATCCGACAGTGAAAGCGGCATCCAGTGAGATCATCAATCTGATGGCGATCCGCGGACTTCCGAAGGGAACCGAGTATTTCTTCAGCGATCTGCACGGCGAATATGAGGCGTTTATTCACCTGCTCCGCAGCGCATCCGGTATCATCCGTGAAAAAATATCGGAGACCTTCGGCTACGTGATCTCGGACGAGGAGGAGATCGCTTTAGCGAATCTGATCTACTATCCGGAACGGAATATCCGCCGGATCCAGAAGGAGGGGAAATTCACAGAAGACTGGCAGAGAATTACGATCTACCGTCTGGTACGCATCTGTAAGGAAGTATCCTCAAAATTTACAAGATCGAAAGTGCGTAAAAAAATGCCCCCGGCATTCGCATATATCATTGACGAGCTCCTTCATGTGGACTACAACGATGACAACAAGAAGGTTTATTATGATGAAATCATCCACTCCATCATCGACATCGAGATGGGCGATCAGTTCATCATGGCGCTCTGCAACCTGATCCAGAACCTGACCGTGGACAGCCTGCATATCATCGGAGACATCTTCGACCGTGGACCGCGTGCGGACATTATCATGGACGAGCTCATGCATTTCCACGACGTGGACATCCAGTGGGGCAACCACGATATCTCCTGGATGGGCGCAGCCACAGGCAATCTGGCCTGCATCTGCAATGTGCTCCGGATCGCGATCCGCTACAACGGATTCGACGTTCTTGAGGACGGTTACGGAATCAATCTCCGCCCGCTGTCCATGTTTGCGGCGAAGGTCTACCGGGATGACCCGTGTGAGCGGTTCCTTCCGAAGATTCTGGATGAAAATATCTATGACGCGGTAGACCCGGGTCTTGCGGCGAAGATGCACAAGGCGATCACGGTGATCCAGTTCAAGGTGGAAGGCCAGATCACGAAGCGCCACCCGGATTACCAGATCGATGACCGGATCCATCTGGAACATATCAATTTTGAGAAGGGAACCGTAAATATCCACGGAAAAGACTACAAGATGCTGGATATGAACTTCCCGACGATCGACCCGAAGGACCCGTTAAAGCTCACGAAGGAAGAGCAGGAGCTGATCAACAGCCTTGCACTTTCCTTCCACCACAGCGAGACGCTTCACCGCCATATCCGCTTTGTGTATTCCCACGGCGCGATGTACAAGCGGTGCAACTCGAACCTTTTATATCACGGCTGCATCCCGATGAAAGAGGATGGAACCTTCGAGGAACTGAAGCTCAAGGGGATTATCTATTCCGGAAAACGTCTGCTTGATTATCTCGAGGACGTGGTAAAGATGGCATACTTCCTGCCGGATGACGATCCGACGAAGGACTGGTACCGCGATTTTATGTGGTATTTATGGTGCGGGCCGAAGTCCCCGGTATACGGAAAGGACAATATGGCGACCTTCGAGAATTACTTTGTCGCTGATAAGGCAGCTGCGAAGGAAAATATGAACCCGTATTATAAACTGTGTGAAAAAGAGGAATTCTGTAATAAGATCCTTAAAGAATTCGGACTTCCGATCGAAGGCTCCCACATCATCAACGGCCATGTCCCGGTAAAATTAAAGGACGGCGAGAGTCCGATCAAGGGAAATGGAAAGCTGTTCGTCATCGACGGCGGTCTTTCCAAGTCTTACCAGCCGAAGACGGGAATCGCGGGCTACACCCTGATCTTCAATTCCCACCACCTTGCCCTGGCGGAACACAAGCCTTTTGACCGGAACCATGAAAACACGCCGAAAGTCATGATCGTAGAGAAGATGAAAAAGCGTGTGATGGTTGCGGACACGGATACAGGAAAAGAGCTTGCGGCGAAGATCGCGGACCTCAAGGAACTTGTGGCGGTGTACCGCGGTGGCATCATTAAAGAAAAACTGGAGTAAAATTACATGAACAAGGACGAATTTTTAAGACGCCTGGAGGAAGCACTCTCGGGTGAGGTCCCAGCGTTGGTCATCCGCGACAACTTGAATTATTACGCGGATTATCTTTCCCAGGAGCTGGGAAAAGGCCGTACCATGGATGAAATTATTGAGGAGATCGGCGAGCCGAATATCGTGGCCCGCACGATCATCGATTCCGCTGAGGCGGCGGGAGAGACCGGAGACGGTTATGGAAGTTTTGAGGACGCGTCCCCGCGGGGCGATGACAGAAGAAGTACTTACAGCCAGGAAAGTTATCAGAACGGCTCCGCGCCGAATATCCATTATTTCGATCTGAATAAGTGGTACTGGAAATTAGCCCTTGTCGTGATCCTGTTCCTTGTGATCTCTGTTGTGTTCAGCATTATGGGTGGCGTGTTCTACCTGCTGATCCGGTTCTCCGGACCTATCTTAATGTGCCTTATTATTTATTGGCTTGTTAAGAATTTCCGGGGCAGGTAATAAAACAGATATTAATAGGAAGAAATGAACAGGCGGCCGTGAATGTGAGCTGCAGATACAGGCACAGAAAATGGCGGACCGGTTCATGGATTTAAAGACGAAAATGTCCGAAAAACCCTGATTTTACTGAAAAAATCAACAGATTACAGGATGTTACAATTGAAATAAGTTATGTAAACATATGCGGCGCTCTCTGCGGGGAGCGCCGCATTTTTGCCACATTTTTGGCGGTTTTTGCCTAAATTATTAAGAGTTTATGAATTCATTCGTATGTATTGACAAAAGCGGCTGTGAGAAATATAATTTGTTTGTAACAAGATTTAACATATTTGTAACAAACATTGCAAATCATTAAAGTTTAAGATAAGAGGACATCAATGACAAAAAAACTTTTCAGAACTTTAAAAATCACCTGCTTATGTATGGCCTTAACGGCAGCACTTCCGATCGTTTCCTTCGCGGACGAGACAACGGCAGCTGTAAAAGAGGACAAGATGGTCGTAAGAATCATCCACCTCGATGAAAACGGAAACCCGTTGGAAGAGGACAAGCAGACAGCAACAGAAGAAACAGAGGGTTCTGAAGAGACAACAGATAAAGAAGAAGCGAAAGCCGACGAGGCTGAGGCAGACTCCGATGAGGAGGAAGCGGCTGAGGCAGAAGCCGACGAGGCAGAGGCTGAGGAAGAACTTGAGGCAGCTATCGAAGTTGAGAATGATCTCCGCTCCGAGATCGTTACATATGCGCTCCAGTTCGTAGGAAACCGCTACAAATACGGCGGAACAAACCCGAACACAGGTGTTGACTGTTCTGGATTTACTTCCTATGTAATGCGTCACGCAGCAGAAGTTGAACTCCCGCATTCTTCCGGCGGACAGTCCCGTATGGGCCGCCAGGTAAGCAGCTCTGAGATGCGCCCGGGCGATATTATCTGCTACGGATCCGGAAAGAGAATCAACCATGTTGCCCTCTACATCGGCAATGGACAGATCGTACATGCCTCCACAGAAAAAACCGGAATCAAGGTTTCCAGATGGAACTACCGCACACCGGTGAGAATCGTAAACGTACTTGGCGATTAACCTGAAAATTGGATAAAGGATAAAAAGGATTAAAAAAGTGCTCTTTACAGCAGATCGTTAGGATTGCTGCAGAGAGCATTTTTTTACTGCGATGCATTCGAAAGAGGTCGTCAGCAGCAGATTTTGTAGATTGAGGTAAAGGAAAATTGGAGGAAACAGCATTAAAGAAAACTTCAGATGAATTGTGGATAGGAAAAGCCGGGGCAAACCAGCTGATGGTGCGTTCCCGGCTTTGTATTTTATACTGCTGTGGAAATATACTATCTTCTCTGACGATTCCCAGCATGAAGAATGATCTTAAACACTCCTGCCTGTTCCAACGTCTTCGCGACAAGGAAGAAGATCAGGGAGTCCACCGGCCACTGGACCAGGTTCTTGATGGCACGGGCTGGCAGAATCGCTAAAAATCCTTTTCCGTTTAAGAGCGTCAGCCAGTAAGTTCCGAGGATGATGTTGCAGAGAACGATCACCACGAGCTTTGCCGTGAGGATCCGCGGCAGGGACAGATTCTTTTTATAAAAGAAGAGACCGTAGATAAATGCTGCTAACATCGCATTGAATGTAAAACCCGGCATGAATCCGCCGTCCGGCTTCAGCATGAACTTGATCACGTCCATAGCGCCGCCGAAGAGACAGCCGACTACCGGCCCAAACAGGTAGTCCACCAGCATATTCGGGATGGAACCAAAGCCGATCTTTAAGTTTGGAGTGATCTTAAAGGAGTAATATCCGAGTACAACGGACAGCGCGCCGAACATGGCGCAGGTAGTGATGGTGGTGACCTTCTTGAATTCACGGGATGATTCAAAGATCCTGGAAAAGAGGTCGTTCGAGCTTTTTTGCATAAAAAAATACCTCCTTTGCAGATTCTCGGACCACAACAGGAGATAATATACGGAGCTATCTTCTGATGCAGCGGGATGCGATATGTGCACCGCGGGAAACTCCCTTCGTCCTGCCAGCAACTCCCTGTCTGGCGGGCACTTGACGCGCACACGTCTACTCTGCATGTTTGTTTGATTTTCAGGGCGGTCAGCGCCTCTGATGCAATTACAGTATCATGAATGGTGCGGAATGTAAAGGGTGAAATAAGGAAAAAACGGAAGAAAGGCGAAAATCAGACGGAAAATCTACCCGGAAAACGCAGGCGGGTCGGAACTATACGACCGAAAAGTTTTTTTGACGAAAGAATGTGGAAAAAATTTCCGTAATTTCGGTGTTTTGATATATATACTTTTTGAAAACACTGATTTATAATACATCAAGTTCGTTTGAAACATGTAGACCATGGGAAATGCATGTCAGAGAGTCAGAAAGCTTCAACCGGAACCATGGCTTACATAACATAAAGACCGAGTAAAATGACACAGGAGAGTTACATATGCAGAAAAGTGAGGTAAAGGATCTGACCGTCGGATCGCCAATGAAGCTGATCTTAAGCTTTGCGGTTCCGATGCTGCTGGGATTCCTTTTTCAGCAGTTTTATAACATGGTAGATACGATCATTGTCGGAAAATGCCTGGGGGTATCGTCCCTGGCGGCAGTTGGCTCGACGGGTTCCATCAACTTTATGATCATCGGTTTCTGTACTGGTGCCTGCAGCGGATTTGCGATCCCGGTGGCGCAGAAGTTCGGCGCGGGTGATTATACGGGAATGAGGAAGTTCGTGGCCAACGCCGGATGGCTCTCAGCGGTGTTTGCGGCGGTCATGACGACGATCGTTGGACTGCTCTGCATGAACATTTTACAGTGGATGAACACGCCGGAGGACATTATCCAGGGCGCCTATGATTACATCTTTGTGATCTTCCTCGGAATTCCGGTCACATACCTCTACAATATGCTGGCTGGCATCATCCGGAGTCTGGGCGACAGCAAGACGCCGGTGTACTTCCTGCTTCTGTCCTCCCTCATGAACATCGGCCTTGACTTCTTTACGATCCTGGTCCTCGGCATGGGCGTTGGCGGACCGGCTCTGGCGACGGTCATCTCCCAGGGAATCTCCGCAGTACTGTGCCTGATCTACATGATCAGGCATTACCCGATCCTCCATATGAAAAACGGCGAGTGGAAGCCGGACGGAAGAATGCTTGGCACCCTCTGCAGCATGGGAATCCCCATGGGCCTCCAGTATTCCATCACGGCTATCGGCAGCGTTGTGCTCCAGACTGCGGTAAACTCCTTAGGTTCCATGGCGGTTGCGGCGGTCTCCACGGGAAGCAAGGTCAGCATGTTCTTCTGCTGCCCGTTTGATGCACTGGGCGGAACCATGGCGACCTATGCGGGACAGAACGTGGGAGCGAAGAAGCTGGACCGCGTGAAAGAGGGACTGAAGGCGGCGAGCCTGATCGGAATCGTTTATTCCGTGATCGCATTCGTGATCCTGTTCTTTGGCGGAAGGTATATTGCGCTGCTCTTCATGGACGCGGATCAGACGGAGATCATCGGACGCGTGGCGATGTTCCTTATCGGAAACAGCATGTTCTACATTCCGCTTACCTTTGTAAATGTGGTGCGCTTTACGATCCAGGGAATGGGATTCTCCACATTCGCGATCCTCGCGGGCGTTTGCGAGATGGCGGCGAGATCTCTCGTAGGATTCTGTCTCGTCCCGGTATTCGGGTTCCTTCCGGCATGCTTTGCAAGCCCGTTGGCATGGATCTTCGCGGACGCCTTTCTGATCCCGGCGTTCTTCCACTGCATGAAAAAATTAAAGGTTCTTTTTGGGGAAGCTGCATAATCGTTCGGGAACGGACCATACTAGAGGATGCAGCGGCGGAAAATGTCCGCGGCGTGAAAACCACTCTAGGAGGTACGAAAAAAATGGCAAGAAACAGCTATGATATGGACGACAACATGAAAAATGGAGAGCCTGAGACCTACGACAAGACAAAGAACCAGAGCAGAAACAGCCGGAACCGTTCGGAGAACAACGGCCAGAACCGTTCCAAAAACAGTTCCAAGGACTCCATGGATAATGGCAGAAACTGCAAGAGATAAGAAAAATGATAAAAGCGGCGGCGGGACCAAACCTGCCGCCATTTTTATGCCTGGAGAACCTGTCCGGGCCGCCCGGCATACCTTATATTAAGGATATGTTTCAGGAGAAGGTATATGTTTCGGACGATTTCGATGCAGCAGTTGGAGTATCTTCTGGACGGGGAGCGGACATTCACCTTGCTGGATGTGCGGGAACAGAGGGAATATGAGGCGGGGCATCTCCTGGGGGCTGTGAACCTGCCTTATGAGCGGCTGGATGAAGTGGAGACCTGGATCGCGAAAGACCGTCCGGTGGTCGTGTACTGCGCCTACGGGGGCCAGAGCCTGCTTGCGGCGAGGGAGCTTGCAGGACACGGGTATGATGCGGTGAATGCACTTGGGGGACTTCATTATTATAGAGGGAAGTATTATGTGAGATGTAAAGAGTAGCCCATTCTTGCGCCGAACACGGTCATCTGTGATAAGCTGCATCCGAGAGCCAGGCTTATTGTGTAAGCAGTTCGGAAAAATACGGAATGTAAGTCTGCTTTGAGGTTCGGCAGGGATTGACAGGGACGCTGCAAACCCTTAAAATTAAATGGAATATGGCCATTCAGCGTAAGTCATGGATGGCGTGAAACTATGAAAATACAGTAACTGCTAAAATACCAGGCAGTTACATGACACATCAGAACGGAGAAAATCAGATTGAATACATTTGAATTAATCGTCCCATGCCATTTCGGCCTGGAGGCAGTCATGAAAAAGGAGATCCTGGATCTCGGATATGAGGTCAGCCAGGTGGAGGATGGCCGTGTGACGTTTATCGGCGATGCGGAGGCAATCTGCCGCGCCAATATTTTCTTAAGAACAACAGAGCGCGTGCTCTTAAAGGTTGGAAGCTTCCACGCGGAGACCTTCGAGGACCTGTTCCAGGGAACCCGGGCGATCCCGTGGGAGGAATATCTCCCGAAGGACGCAAAATTCTGGGTCGCAAAGGCGTCCTCCATCAAGAGTAAGCTTTTCAGCCCGTCTGACATCCAGTCCATCATGAAAAAAGCCATGGTAGAGCGGATGAAAAAGGCGTACGGGATCGAGTGGTTCCCGGAGAACGGCGCGAGCTTCCCACTCCGTGTCTTCCTTCACAAGGACACGGTGACAGTGGCTCTCGACACCACCGGCGAGTCCCTGCATAAGCGCGGCTACCGCACACTGACGAGTAAAGCGCCGATCACGGAGACGCTGGCGGCGGCTCTCATCATGCTGACCCCGTGGAAGAGCGACCGGATCCTCGTGGACCCGTTCTGCGGAAGCGGCACCTTCCCCATAGAGGCGGCGATGATCGCAGCAAATATGGCACCGGGAATGAATCGTGAGTTCCTGTCCGAGGACTGGAAGCACCTGATCCCCAGAAAATGCTGGTATGACGCCATGGACGAGGCGAACGATCTCGTGGACCTCTCCGTCCAGACGGATATTCAAGGATATGATATTGATGGTGATATCGTCCGTGCGGCGAGAGCGAACGCGAATGCAGCAGGAGTGGATGGGATGATCCATTTCCAGCAGAGATCCGTCAGCGACCTGAGCCACCCGAAAAAGTACGGCTTCCTGATCACGAACCCGCCGTACGGTGAGCGGATTGAAGATAAAAAGAACCTGCCGGAGTTATATAAGACTATCGGCGAGCGCTTCGCGGAGCTGGATTCCTGGTCTGCCTATATCATTACAGCTTACGAAGACACCGAGCGGTATTTCGGCCGCAAGGCGGATAAGAATCGAAAGATCTACAATGGTATGATGAAGACCTACTTCTACCAGTTCTTAGGGCCGAAACCGCCGAGAAAACGTGAGGACAGAAGAGAAGAGAGATAACAGAACGGCAGCAGACACACAGAGATGACAAAAACGCCGATTGCAGGCAGAAACGCAGGTAAGCGGATATGAGAAGTCGAAGAAGAAAAGGGCGCAGAAACAGAGACGGCCTGTGGATCTGCGGGATCGCGGTGCTGGCAGCCGGGGCTGTCTTTACGGCGAGGACAGAGATCCTGGATCTGGTAACCACAGAGATCGCCTTTGTGCTGGATCCGAAACAGGAAGGCGGAGAGAAAGAATCTGACCGGGATATTGTGGAGCATGTGGAAAGCACGGACGGCGGTAAGGAAACGCTGGCAGCTGGAGGCGTGGATCTGGCAGAAACTGATGAAGCGGGAGCTGATCCTGACCAGAAGGATACAGATGCAGGAACGAAGGCTTCCGGCAGCGGAAATTTGGATCTGGAAGCCATAGAACTCCCCTCATCCTATGACATCCGTGATCATCGGACCGTCTCTGTCTCCGACCAGGGAGATCTTGGCACATGCTGGGCGTTCGCGGCATTAAAGGCGGTGGAGAGCTCTATGCCGGAGTCCATGGCGGTACCGCTTTCAGCGGACCATATGTCGATCCACAACAGTTTTGGGATCAGCCAGAATTCCGGCGGCGATTACAGTATGGCGATGGCATATCTTTTAGCCTGGCAGGGACCTGTCTCCGAGGAGGATGATCCCTATGGGGACAGCACTTCCCCGGACGGCCTTGCACCTGTTTGCCACGTCCAGGAGATCCGGATCCTGCCGGAACGGAATTACGACGCGGTAAAACGGGCGGTGTATTTATATGGCGGTGTCCAGACGTCCCTCTACCTTCCGTCAGAAAACCGGGTGAGTGATGAGGATGTCTGCTACAAAGGCAGCGAAGAACCGAACCATGACGCGGTGATCATCGGATGGGATGACAACTATCCGAAAGAAAAATTTGCATCGAACCCGGAATCGGACGGCGCGTTCCTCTGCGTGAACAGCTGGGGAGAGAACTTCGGAGACGGCGGCTTTTTCCATGTGTCCTACGAGGACAGCTGGATCGCGGAGAGCGGAATCTCCTACTGCGGCATCGAACCGGCGGACAATTATGACAGGAATTACCAGAGCGATCTCTGCGGCTGGACCGGACAGATGGGATTCGGCGAGCCGGAGGCCTGGATGGCAAACGCGTATACGGCGGAGTCGGACGAGACGCTGGAGGCGGTGGGTTTCTACGCCACGGCACCGAACACGGAGTATGAAGTGTATATGTTTGACGGGGACAGCTTCCGTGAGCATGTGGAAAACAATGTGAAATTTCAGGCGGATAGTGGAAAAGTCCTGGCATCCGGGACATTGCCGGATACGGGATTTTATACGGTGAGCCTGGCAAAGTCCCAGGAACTGGCTGCAGGGGAAATGTTTGTTGTGGCGGTAAAGATCCGTACGCCCGGGACGACGCAGCCGGTGGCGGTGGAGTACGCGGGGAGCGGACGGACCGGAAATGTTGACATAAGCGACGGCGAGGGTTATATTAGTTTTGATGGTTTTTCGTGGGAACGGACGGAGACATCCAAGAGATGCAACGTGTGCCTGAAGGCCTACAGCCGGAAAATTGGAAAGTGAGAGAGACATGGAACATAAAATTGTTTTTGCAACATCAAATGCCGGAAAAATGCGGGAGATCCGCGAGATTTTAAAAGATCTCGGGGCGGAGATCCTGTCCATGAAGGAAGCCGGTGTGGATATTGATATTGTTGAAGATGGAGATACATTCGCGGCAAATGCGTTAATTAAGGCAAAAGCCGTTTGGGAGAAAACGGGCGGAATCGTTCTTGCGGATGACTCCGGACTTGTGATCGACGCGTTAAACGGGGAGCCGGGCGTCTACTCCGCGCGATACATGGGAGAGAAGACTTCCTATGAGATCAAGAACTGGAACCTGATCCATCGTCTGGATGGTGTTCCGGAGGAGAAGCGCACCGCGCGCTTTGTCTGCGTGATCGCGGCTGTTCTGCCGGATGGAAGAACACTGACCGCCGAGGGAACTATGGAGGGCGTGATCGCCCATGAACCGGCTGGCGCAGGCGGATTCGGCTATGACCCGATCCTGATGCTGCCGGAGTACGGAAAGACATCGGCGGAGATCACTATGGATGAGAAGAATGCCATCAGCCACCGCGGAAAAGCGCTTCGGGCGATGAAGAAACGTCTTGCAGAAGAAATCGGAGAATAAGGTATGAAAATTCTGATCGTGAGCGATACCCACAGAAGAGATGGAAATCTCAGGGAAATTATTGAGAAACAGTCCCCATTTGATATGTTGATCCACCTGGGTGATACCGAGGGCAGTGAAGCATATTTTAAGGAATGGGTAAATAATGATAACTGCGTGATCCACGTGGTGCGCGGAAATAATGACTTCTTCTCCCAGACCGACAGGGAGAAGGAGATCTCGATCGGAAAATACCGGGCATTTCTGACTCATGGCCATATGTACGGCGTGTCGTTTGAACTGGAGACGATCAAGGAAGAGGCGAGAGCCAGAAAAGCCGATATCGTCATGTTTGGACATACCCACAAGCCGCATCTGGAGTACTGTGAGGACGGGCTTGTTGTGTTGAATCCGGGAAGTCTCTCTTATCCTAGACAGGACGGAAGAAAACCGTCGTATATGCTGATGGAGATTGACCGGAATGGTGAGGCACATTATACGGTCTGCTATGTGGATCAGGACAGGGATATTCCGTCGGGGCTTTACTAGGCGGGACCGGAACTAATTGGCACAAAATAGATAAAATCAGAAAGCAGCTTTCGAAGAATAAGTTCGGAGCTGCTTTTCGTATAAAATTAGATAGCTACCTGCAACAGAAAGTGCATATGCAGCTAATTATAGAAGAAATACCGCTGGAACGGGGATAGTGGAGGATTCAGACTCGAATAAAGCCTCGAATAAATGAAAAAAGTGGTTGACAATCCAACCTATCTACGGTATAATTTTAAACGCATTTAGTGAACTTTTGTTTTTAAATGCTTTGCGAAATCCCCGGGGTGTGGCTCAGCTTGGCTAGAGCGCCTGGTTTGGGACCAGGAGGTCGCAGG
>CABVBU010000002.1 GCA_902496665.1 uncultured Clostridium sp.
ATAAACTGATTATACCACGAACGCCGGGCTTTTCGAAGCTCGGCGTTTTGTGTTGAGAATATGAAATGAGCTGCCGCACGTTAGTGCGACAGCCCCTTTTATTATTTTATGTGAAGATGAAAGCTGTTCGGAATGGACGGCTTTTTGCGTTTTTATAAAAAAGGACCCGAATCTGTTTCTGGCGAAGAGCCAGTCAGGATTCGGGTCTTTTGCTATTTTGTAAGTTTTTCTAACTCCTCATAAAACGCCGGATAAGAGATATCCACGCAGTCTGCATCGATGATCTCAGTCTCCCCGTCCGCGGCGAGAGCGGCAACGGCGAAGGTCATGGCAATGCGGTGGTCTTTGTAACTGTTGACGACGGCACCGTGGAGAGGTTTTCCGCCATGGATGATCATGCCGTCCTCAGTCTCCTCCACATCGGCGCCCATGGCGCGCAGGTTCTCGACCATGATGGAGATGCGGTTGGATTCCTTGACCTTCAACTCGGCGGCATCTCGGATGACCGTGGTTCCCTCGGCGAAGCATGCCATCGTGGCGATGGTTGGAAGCTCGTCGATGAGAGTTGGGATGATATCGCCCTCGATAACGCAGCCCTTTAGGGAACTCGTACGGACCAGAAGATCGGCTGTCGGCTCCGCGTTCTCGTGGTTCTCATTTAACAGGGTGAGATCAGCGCCCATAGACTCACAGACTTTGATAAGTCCGGCTCTTGTCGGGTTGATTCCCACATTTTTAATAAGAACTTCGGAATTCGGAAGGATCAGGCCTGCTGCCACAAAATAGACGGAAGAGGAGACATCTCCCGGCACATCGATCCGGTTTCCAAAAAGCTCCGTTGCCGGCCAGATCGTAACGGTAGTTCCTTTTGATTCCAGCTCTGCGCCGAAAAACTTCAGCATCAGTTCCGTATGATTTCTGGAAACCTGTGGCTCCGTGATACTTGTGAGCCCGTCTGCGTAGAGTCCGGCCAACAGGATCGAAGATTTTACCTGGGCAGATGCGACTTTAGAAGTATAATGGATCCCTGCTAGTGGTTTTCCGCAGATCCTGAGCGGCGCGCAGCCGTTTCCGCGGACACTCTTGATATCAGCTCCCATCATGGATAACGGCTCGATAATGCGCTTCATCGGACGTTTCTGGATGGATTCGTCACCGGTCAGCGTCACGTCGAAATTCTGCGGCGCGAGAATACCGGAGATGAGTCTTGTGGTGGTTCCGGAGTTTCCGCAGTCCAGGGTCTCGGCAGGGGCAGTCAGTCCGTGCATGCCCTTTCCGTGGACAGTGACAACACCATTCTTATTTTCAATATCGATTCCCATGCGGCGGAAACAGCCGATGGTGGAGAGGCAGTCAGCACCCTCCAGAAAGTTATGGATCTCTGTAGTTCCCTTCGCAATGGATCCGAACATGACACTGCGGTGGGAGATGGATTTATCGCCCGGGACTGTGATCTCACCCCGGACATGGTCTGCTTTATGTAATTTCATATATAAATTCCTCGTAATTTGCGTTTAATACGATCTGATAAAAAACCGGTATGCATTTTAGTGTAGCAGTCCGCGTATAACAGGCGGTCATGAGGTATCGGAATATGCTGGCGCATACCTGAATGAAACTGTAAGTCTTACTTTGTCAGCACATAGTTATGGCTTCGCAAAAGCTCCGCTGCCTCATTCTTCTTATCCTCCTTATAGAAAGAAATCCGAAGCGCCCCTTCGCCTTCCTCACGGCTGTGATTGATACCTATATTCTTAACACTGATTCCCTTCGCGGCAAGGATCGCAGAGAGGACAGAAATAGATCCCGGCTCATCCAAAACATCCACACAGAAGGAGTAATCCCGCTCGATGGGACCCTGTCCGCGGTTTGGGAATGTGGAACGATATTTGCCTGATTCCTCGAACATCTTGTAGATCGCGTCACCGTTATGGTTTTCCAGCGTGTCGCAGATGGATTCCAGGGAAGCGATGTACCGCTTTAAGAGCACCAGAATATTTTCTGTGTTCGTCATACAGATCTGCTCCCACATGACAGGAGAGGAGGAGGCGATACGCGTGATATCCTTAAAACCTCCTGCGGCCAGCCGCTTCATGATCTCATCCTTTGAATCGTTGTCATGGACAAGATTAACGAGGCTGGATGCCACAAGGTGCGGCAGATGGCTGATGGCCGCGACGGAAAAATCATGCTCATGGTAGTCGAGAACGAGGGGAAGAGCGCCGATGCCCAGGGCAACCTGACGGATCCGGTCGATCTGCTCTGATGTGGATTTTTTTGTAGGTGTAATAATATAGTAGGCATTCTCCAGAAGATGGTCCGTAGAGCTCTCGTAGCCGGTCTTTTCAGAACCCGCCATCGGATGGCCGCCGACAAACACATCCTCGTAACCCAGACGTTCCACCGCCTGATGGATATCTGTTTTCGTGCTTCCGATATCAGTGATCAGCGCTCCGGGTTTCAGAAACGGGCGTACCCTTTCAAGGTACACCGCGTTGTATTCCACAGGGGTGCAGAGAAAAATAACGTCACATGCGGAAAGCGTCTCATCGATCCCGTCAAGGATAATATCGATGGTCCCGTCCGCTTTTGCCTGCTCAAGCTTTGAGCGGGTCCGCATGTACGCCATGATCGTAATATCTTTATTCGCACGGCGAAGGCCTCTGGCGATGGAACCACCGATCAGGCCAAGGCCGATAAAACCAAATGTAGAATCAGACATTGTACAGCTCCTCCTTTGTCTCTTCGATTTTATAACACAGGGATATGAATGTCAACAAGAAAAATCAATACTTTAAAGTGATAAATCAAACATTGCCGGGATCTGCAAATCTGTGGGTGTGCGTCGCATGTCTGTCTACGAAACAGAGAAGTGAGAAGAAGAAAGATCTGTGTCTGCCAGAAAAATTTACAAAATAGAATGCGGATGTCAATTTTTAATAGATTTTCGTTTGAAACGCCCATATTTTCCACCACAATCGAAAAATGACAGAAAATATTTTGTGCAATTTCGATATTTAGCTTGAAAAATTCGAAAAGTTTTGGTAAAATATGACCATAGGCAATAAGCAGTATAGCCAAAACATCTGAACTTCGTAATTTGCGGAAGTCTTTTGAAAAATGGCAAAAAAACATATACGGGAGGGATTCATATGGATATTTATGGAACAAAACAGATCCGAAATGTTGTACTTTTAGGCCACGGCGGCGCCGGTAAGACGACGGTAGCCGAGGCACTGGCTTATCTGACCGGCGTTACAAAAAGAATGGGAAAAGTTGCTGACGGCAATACGATCAGTGACTACGACAAAGAAGAGATCAAGAGACAGTTCTCGATCTCCACAACGATGGTTCCGATCGAGTACGAAGGTGCCGAAGGAAAGATCAAGATCAATCTTCTTGATACTCCTGGTTATTTCGACTTCGTAGGCGAGGTGGAAGAGGCAGTCAGCGCCGCTGATGCAGCGATCATCGTCGTAAACTGTAAGGCAGGAATCGAAGTTGGTACAGAAAAAGCATGGGATCTGTGTGAAGAATATAAACTCCCGAGAATCATATTTGTAACAAACATGGATGATGACCACGCGTCCTTCCGTGAACTGATCTTAAAACTGGAGAAGAAGTTCGGAAGAAAGATTGCTCCGTTCCAGGTACCGATCCGTGAGAACGAGAAGTTCGTCGGTTTCGTAAACGCAGTTAAGATGCAGGGCCGCCGTTTCACAAACCTGTCCGACTATGAGGATTGTGAGATCCCGGAGTACACAAAGAAGAACCTCGGAATTATCCGTGACGCCCTGATCGAGGCTGTTGCCGAGACAAGCGAGGAGTACATGGAGCGCTACTTCTCCGGCGAAGAGTTCACACAGGATGAGATTTATACCGCAGTACAGACCCATGTATGCGATGGTTCTATCGTTCCGGTCATGATGGGTTCCGGCGTCAACTGCCAGGGCTTCAACGCGTTATTAAATGCTATCGACCGCTATTTCCCGTCACCGGATAAGGGCGAGTGTGTCGGCGTTGATGTATCAAACGGCGAGCACTTTACTGCAAAATATAACGATGAGGTTTCCCTCTCCGCAAGAGTATTCAAGACCATCGTTGACCCGTTTATCGGAAAATATTCCTTAATGAAGGTCTGCACCGGCACATTAAAACCGGACAGTACTCTCTACAATGTAAATAAGGACGCAGAAGAGAAAATCGCGAAAGTCTATGTATTAAGAGGTAAAGACGTGATCGAGGTTCCAGAGCTGAAGGCCGGCGATATTGGTGCTGTTGCGAAGCTTTCCGTGACACAGACAGGCGATACGATCGCTTTAAGATCTGCTCCGATCGTATATCACAAACCGAAGATCTCCATCCCGTATACATACATGCGCTTTGCTGCAAAGACAAAGGGCGACGAGGACAAGATCTCCAGCGCACTCGCGAGAATGATGGAAGAGGATCTGACACTCCGCGTTGTGAACGATACCGAGAACCGCCAGAGCTTACTCTACGGAATCGGCGATCAGCAGCTTGAAGTTACCGTCAGCAAGCTTCTCGGCCGTTACAAAGTCGATGTGGAACTCTCCAAACCGAAATTTGCGTTCCGCGAGACGATCCGCAAGAAAGTGGAGGCTCCTGGCCGTTATAAGAAACAGTCCGGTGGACATGGACAGTTCGGTGACGTTAAGATGTCCTTCGAGCCGTCCGGCGATCTCGAGAAACCTTATATCTTTGAAGAGAAAGTATTCGGCGGCGCAGTTCCGAAGAACTACTTCCCGGCAGTTGAAAAGGGCGTACAGGAATGCTGTACAAAGGGTCCGTTAGCAGGTTATCCGGTAGTCGGCATCAAGGCAACGCTCCTCGATGGCTCCTACCATCCGGTTGACTCCTCCGAGATGGCATTCAAGATGGCTGCAACCCTGGCCTTCAAGAAGGGCTTTATGGATGCCAACCCGGTTCTCTTAGAGCCGATCGCTTCCGTAAAAGTCGTTGTTCCGGATAAGTTTACCGGAGACGTTATGGGTGACTTAAACAGAAGAAGAGGACGTGTTCTCGGAATGAATTCTCTCCATGGTGGAAAGCAAGAGATCGTTGCTGATGTTCCGATGTCCGAGATGTTCGGCTACAACACAGACCTCCGCTCCATGACCGGCGGTATCGGCGTATTCTCCTACGAATTCAGCCGCTATGAGCAGGCTCCTGGCGATGTTCAGAAGAAGGAAGTGGAAGCGAGAACGGCAGGCGGAGAAGTAGAGGCGTAAGCTTTGAAGATCCTTCTGAAAACTGAATAAAAGAGGACTGCAGGGATCAGCTGTATGGCTGGTCCCTGTTTTTGCCGAAATTCTGCCATAGTTTTCCTCTGACTTCCATCTGGACAGAAAGAGAGAAAAATGGTATAGTTATAAACTGGTAAGCTTTAAATCAGACGGATAAAAAACAAACTGCAAATCGGATAAAATTTTGCTCTATGACAAAATACTCCGGCAAAAAATGAGGAATTAGAATGAGAAAATGGTTTTTGATTATGGCCACAGCGGTGGTACTTTGTTCCGCCTGCGGCAAGAAAGACGCTTCAGTGAACGATATGACTCAGGCGGCACAGGCAAGCTCGACGGAAGCGGAGAATCTCTATAAGGAAGGATCCCAGTACGTCGGGGAAGAGGATTACGAGAGTGCCATCGAATCCCTTTTAAAATGTATTGAACTGGATCCGGATTACAGCAAAGCCTATATCCAGCTTTCCAAGGCCTATATTGGAAATGAAGAGTACGATGAAGCTATGGAGATCCTGCAGCAGGGATATGAGAAGACAAAGGATGCGTCCCTGGAGAAAGAACAGGATAGCTGTGTCCGCACGATCTGCCAGGTCCTGACAGACAACGAGGATTACGAGACAGCGATCCCGTGGCTTTTAAAGCTTCAGGAACTCGACGGTGTCACCGTGGAGAATTCCCTGCAGCTTGCGGAAGCATATTCTATGATGGACGATTATGAAAATGCGGTGGCAGTTCTCCAGAAAGCAGATCAGAATGATGAAAGTATTAAAAATGCCCTGCTGGAAGCAAGAGTTGCCTACGGACAGTATTGCTACGATGAAGGAAAGAATGATCAGGCGATTGAGACTTTAAAGGCTGTGATCAATGAGGCGCCAGACCGGATCGATGCATACTCTATGCTGATCGGCGTATATGTAGATGCAGGAAAAGTAAAAGAGGCGGAGAGCATCGTCCAGAGTGGTCTTGAGCGGTTCGTAAACCAGAATTCTACGGTGACAGATGACCAGCTTGATGAATTTTTAAATTCCGCATCTTCCTATTATCTGGAACTGGAGGATGTGGATGCCTGCCTGAGATTCTGGGAGAAGGCAGTTTCCATGAGACCTGGAAATAAGAGTTATAAGGAAGAACTGGACAGCTACCGTTCCTCTGCTGCAGACGAGTCCTACGCGAAAGCGGATGAGCTTCTGGAAGCGGGGGACGTGGAAGGCGCTTCCAAGTACTATAAGCGTGCCTTTGCGCTGGCTCCGTCAAACTATGACGCGGGCGTGATCAGCGGCGGCGACTATACATACTGCCTGAACAAGGATGGTTCCTGGAGACTTGGCTGGTATACAGATGAGACTGGCGGCTCCTACTACTTCAATCCGGCGGCGGGACGTCTCTACGCCAGTGCGGTGACGGGATACCAGCAGCTTGACGGTGCGGGATACTATTTTGAGGATGACGGCAGAATGTTGGTGGATGATACGACTCCGGATGGCCGTTATGCGGATGTAGATGGAAAACTTTTAGACCACAATCCATATGAGGATGAGACCGCTGAAGATGAGACGGATGCTGCCGAGGATGAGACTGAGGCAGATACAGAAGAAGAGACGACAGGAAGCTCTGAGAAGGAATCTGCGGCAGCTTCTGTGAAAGAGACAACAGCCGCAGTTAAGGAAACGGTGAAGGAGACCACAAAGGCAAATCCGCAGCCGACGCAGGCTGCAGCCGTGAACTCAGGAAACCTGAAACTGAATGCCGACACTCTTCAGGAAGCTCATGACAATGGCGGAACAACAACCTACGAGAAGACAGATCTCTTCGACGGATCCACAGGAAAACTGACCATGGGAGATGTCTATAACTGCCTTACCAAGTACGGAAAGACCGAGTGGGTGTCCCAGAAACTTCCGTATGAGTTGAAGGTCGGAAACTTAAAGGTATGGATCCTGCCTGGCGATAACTGGAATACAACAGGACTCGTCATTAAAGACGCGTCCCAGTATTTTGAGGTGTTAAAGAAGAAGGCGCTTCCGGATAATGTACAGTTTGCGATCGAATTCGATTCCACCGCGACAGATAAGCTTGACATCAATAAAGTGAGACGTGTGAACGGAAACTAAGGTGCTGTAAGAAATAAAAACGGGAATTCCTGCAGAAATGTTGGAATTTCCGTTTTTTTGATGAACTTATGCGTCTGAAATGTGTTGAAGAAAAAACGCCGCCCGGAATCCATAATGGAAAGCCGGGCGGCGTAAATATTCTCTGAGATTTAAAATTAAAGAAGACCCTCGTTGTACTTTCTGATAAGTCTCTGGATCTTGTCTGTCGGGGACAGGGAGTTTCCGATGGAAACGTCGTGGTTTAAGGAGTTGATGATGGCAGCGATGTACTTGCTCATATCAGCTTCCACATACCATTCCTTTGTGAAGAGTTCCGGGGAACGGTAGTTTAAGTTTGTTGTGACAACGCTGTCGATGTAGCCCTTCTGGTAGAACTCATCGAACTTCTCGAAGCCTGCGGTGAAGAGACCGAAGGTGCAGCATACAACGACCTTCTCGGCCTTGCGCTCCTTTAACTCTTTTGCGGTATCGAGCATGCTCTCGCCGGAGGCGATCATATCGTCAACGACGATAACAGTCTTTCCTTCAACGGAGCTTCCGAGGAACTCGTGGGCAACGATCGGGTTTCTTCCGTTGATGACCTTGGAGTAATCTCTTCTCTTGTAGAACATACCCATATCAACGCCGAGGTTGTTGGCGAGATATACGGCACGGCTCATTGCACCTTCGTCCGGGCTGATGACCATTAAGTGGTCTTTATCGATCTTTAAGGTATTGTCATGTTTAAACAGTGCTTTTACGAACTGGTAGGTCGGCATGAAGTTGTCGAGACCGGATAACGGAATCGCGTTCTGTACGCGCGGGTCATGTGCATCAAATGTGATGATGTTGGACACGCCCATGCTTACTAACTCTTCAAGTGCCATTGCGCAGTCTAAAGACTCTCTGTGAGTACGTTTGTGCTGACGGCTCTCGTAAAGGAACGGCATGATAACGTTGATACGGTGTGCGGTGGATGCCGTAGCGCCGATGATTCTCTTGAGATCCTGATAGTGGTCATCCGGGGACATGTGGTTTACATATCCGGACATCTTGTAGGTAAGAGAGTGGTTTGTTACATCGACCATGCAGAAAATATCGGTTCCGCGGACAGATTCGTTTACGATACCCTTTGCTTCACCACTTCCGAAACGCGGGCAGGCGCAGTCGAGAAGATAGGAGTCAACATCGTAGCCACGGTACTGTAAATTTCCCTGGCGGCGAAGTAATTCTTCCGCATCGTTGCGGCGGAAGTTTACGATGTGGTCATTGACTTTCTGCGCAAGATCACGGCAGCTCTCAAGAGCAGCGATCTTAAGCGGTGCAAGCGGCAGACGGTCGTTGAAAACGTACTGATTAGACATGTCAGATAATCCTCCGATTTTTTGTGTTGCGGTCCGGCCTCTGCGGTCGGACTGTCAGATCATATTTTTCGCCTGGATTTCCTTATTTATACGGGAACCTGCAGGCATTCCACGCCGAGTATAACATTTTCAGACATTTTTCGTCAATAGTTTCCCATGAAAATTCGAAGGAAAAAAGAATATCGTTCCTTTACAAATCGGAGGAAGATTGGTATGATTAAGTTTAGAACCATGCAGGAAGGATAAATGAAGTGAAATATCAGGGACATAAAATTATGGCAGTTGCCCCCGGATCCATCGCGGAAGAGCTGGAACTGGAACCGGGAGATGTGCTGCTTACCATAGACGGGGAAGAGCTGGAAGATATCTTTGACTACGACTATATGACGGATGTCGAGAGCTTCGTGATGGTCGTGCGGAAGGCAAACGGAGAAGAGTGGGAACTTGAGATCGAGAGCGGCGGTGAGGACCTGGGACTTACCTTTGAGAATGGACTTATGAGTGACTATAAGTCCTGCTCCAATAAGTGCATCTTCTGCTTTATCGACCAGATGCCGCCGGGAATGCGTGAGACGCTCTACTTTAAGGATGACGACTCCAGACTTTCGTTCCTTCAGGGAAACTACATCACCCTGACAAATATGAAGGATAAGGATATCGAGCGAATCATCCGCTTCCACCTGGCCCCGATCAATATCTCCGTGCAGACTATGAACCCGGAGCTCCGCTGTAAGATGCTCCACAACCGGTTTGCGGGGGAGGCGTTAAAGAAGATCGACCGTCTTTACGAGGCGGGAACGGAGATGAACGGACAGATCGTTCTCTGCCGGGGCGTCAATGATGGAAATGAGCTGGCGTACACCATCGAACAGCTCTCAAAGTACGCGCCGGTGATGCAGAGCGTGTCGGTGGTTCCGGTCGGTCTCTCGAAGTATCGTGAGGGGCTTTACCCGCTGGAACCGTTTACAAAGGAAGATGCCTGCGAGGTGATCGACCTCATCGAAAAATGGCAGAAGATCAACTACGAGCGCCACGGGATCCACTTTATCCATGCAAGTGATGAGTGGTATATCCTGGCGGAGCGCGAGATGCCGGAGGAAGGAAGATACGACGGATATATCCAGCTGGAGAACGGCGTCGGTATGCTGCGGCTGCTGCATGAGGAAGTCATGGATGCCCTGGATGAGAAGACGGATGACGGAAGAGAGGAAGAACTCTCTATCGCCACAGGACGTCTGCCGTATCCGTATCTGGACAAGCTTGTAAAGGAGATCATGAAAGTCTATCCGGGACGAAAGGTCCATATCTACCCGATCCGGAATGATTTCTTCGGCGAGAAGATCACGGTGGCGGGACTGATCACAGGACAGGATCTGATCGCTCAGTTAAAGGACAAGCCTTTGGGCGACAGGCTGATCCTTCCGGCCGTTATGTTTAAGAGCGGCGAGGAAGTTTTCCTGGATGATATCACAAAGACCCAGGCGGAAGATGCTTTACAGATTCCGATAAATATAGTAAAATCAAGCGGATATGACCTTGTGGACGCGATTCTTGACCCGGAGGCGGCGAGAGAACAGACCGCGGAACACGGGGCATACGAGCTTACAATGAAAGATGCCGGTCTCACAGAGGATGGAGAAGTTATCCCTGATTGGGACGGCGAAGTATAGAAATGAGGAAAATATATGAGTAAACCAGTAGTGGCGATCGTCGGCAGACCGAATGTGGGAAAATCCACACTCTTCAACGTCCTTGCCGGCAGCACGATCTCGATCGTAAAAGACACTCCGGGTGTGACAAGAGACCGTATCTATGCGGACTGCACCTGGTTAAACAACAACTTTACCTTAATCGATACAGGCGGAATCGAGCCGGATTCCAAGGATATCATTCTTGCACAGATGCGTGAGCAGGCTCAGATCGCCATCGATACCGCGGACGTCATCATCTTTATCGTGGATGTGCGCCAGGGTCTCGTCGACGCAGACTCCAAGGTTGCGGACATGTTAAGAAAATCCAAGAAACCTGTCGTTCTCGCGGTCAATAAGGTGGACAGCATGGCGAAGTTCGGAAACGATGTATACGAATTCTATAACCTGGGAATCGGTGACCCGGTTCCGGTATCCGCGGCTTCAAGACTTGGCCTCGGCGAGCTTCTCGATGAGGTCGTCAAGTATTTCCGCGAGGATCAGTATGACGACAGTGAGGACGACCGTCCGAGAATCGCCATCGTGGGAAAACCGAACGTCGGAAAATCCTCTATTATCAATAAGCTTCTCGGTGAAAACCGTGTGATCGTATCCAACATCGCCGGAACCACAAGAGACGCTGTCGACACAGAGATCGTGCGAAACGGCACCGAATATATCTTTATCGATACCGCGGGCTTAAGAAGAAAGAGCAAGATCAAAGAGGATATTGAGCGCTACAGTATTATCCGTACTGTGACTGCGGTGGAGCGTGCTGATGTGGTCCTCATGGTCATCGATGCTGTTGAAGGAATCACCGAGCAGGACGCAAAGATCGCCGGTATCGCCCATGACCGCGGAAAAGGCGTGATCGTCGTTGTCAACAAGTGGGATGCCATCGAGAAGAACGACAAGACGATCTATGAGTACACAAGAAAATTAAAAGAGACCCTGTCCTACATGCCGTATGCGGAGTATATCTTCGTGTCCGCCCTGACCGGACAGAGAATGGAAAAGCTCTTCGAGCTCATCGATATGGTCCGCGAGAACCAGACGCTCCGCGTGGCTACCGGTGTGTTGAACGAGATCGTGACAGAAGCTGTCGCTATGCAGCAGCCGCCGTCCGACAAGGGCAAACGCTTAAAGATCTACTATGTGACCCAGGTTGCGGTAAAACCGCCGACCTTTGTTATCTTCGTAAACGATAAGGAGTTAATGCATTTCTCCTACACAAGATACTTAGAGAACAAGATCCGTGAGGCCTTCGGCTTCCGCGGAACATCCTTAAAATTCATCATCCGCGAGAGGAAGGAGAAGGATTAAACAATGGGCAGAGTGATTTGTCTTGTTATGGGTTATGTGTTTGGATTATTCCAGACAGGATATCTTTACGGTAAGATGAACCATATCGATATCAGAAACTACGGAAGCGGAAACTCCGGAACGACAAATGCGCTCCGGGTCATGGGAAAAAAAGCGGGGCTCATCGTGTTCGCGGGAGATTTTTTAAAGACGGTGTTCGCCTGCCTTGCGGCGCGGATCATCTTTAAGGGAAGCCCGGACACAGACCTCTATGTGCTCTACGCAGGTCTCGGCGTTGTCCTCGGCCATAACTTCCCGTGTTACTTAAACTTCAAGGGAGGAAAGGGAATTGCCTCCATGGCGGGCATCCTCGTGTCCATGGACTGGCGCGTGACACTTGTCTGTGCAGCATTGTTCCTTGGAGCTGTCATCATTACAAGATATGTCTCCCTTGGTTCTATTCTGGTGGTGATCTCATTCTTTATCCAGATACTGGTCTACGGGGCGCATGGAACATTTACCGTCTCTGCGGATCATCTCATGGAGTTTTATGCCGTTGCCTTCGTCCTGATGGCGATGGCGATCTGGAGACACAAGACGAACATAAAAAGACTTTTATCCGGCACAGAGAACAAGCTCTGGGGCGGAAAGAAAAACTGAATAAGCGCTTAAGCACGAAAATATCAGCCGGTACAGGGCAGTGAGATTAAAGAGAAAAGGAGTTCCTGAACATGGAAAAAATTGGTATTATCGGTTCCGGTACATGGGGAACCGCGATTGCGGTGCTGTTAAGAAACAATGGACATGAGGTCACACTGTGGTCCGCGATCCCGGCGGAGATCGAGGAGATGGCAAAGACCAGGACTCACAAGAATCTTCCGGGAGTGACGTTGCCGGAGGGAATCATCTATACCGCTGACCTTGAGGAAGCGATGAAGGATAAGAACCTTCTCGTGATGGCGGTTCCGTCTGTATTTGTCCGCAGCACGGCGCAGAAGATGAAGCCGTTTTGCAAAGAGGGACAGCTCATTGTGGATGTGGCAAAGGGAATCGAGGAGAATACTCTCGATACAATGACCCAGATCATAAAGGAAGAACTTCCGATGGCGGAGACAGCTGTTCTTTCCGGACCGAGCCACGCGGAGGAGGTAAGCCGCGGACTTCCGACGCTCTGCGTTGCGGGATCCCGCAAGAAGAACGTTGCAGAGTACGTCCAGTCCACATTTATCAGCCCGGTGTTCCGCGTATACACGAGCCCGGATGTCCTGGGGATCGAGACAGGCGCCGCGTTAAAGAACGTCGTTGCCCTGGCAGCGGGAATCGCTGATGGCCTGGGTTACGGGGACAACGCGAAAGCAGCCCTCATCACCCGCGGTATGGCGGAGATCGCGAGACTTGGCATCGCCATGGGCGGAAAATACCAGACATATACCGGACTTTCCGGAATCGGCGATCTGATCGTGACATGCGCCAGCATGCACAGCAGAAACCGCCGCGCCGGTATTCTCATCGGAAAAGGATACACGATGGAAGAAGCAATGAAGGAAGTCCAGATGGTGGTAGAAGGCGTTTATTCTGCGAAGGCTGCGAGAGCCCTTGCGAAGAAATACAATGTTTCCATGCCGATCGTTGAAGAGGTAAACCGGGTCCTGTTTGAAGGAAAACCTGCAAAAGAGGCGGTGGCCGATCTGATGCTCCGCGACAAGCGCATTGAGCACAGCGATCTTCCGTGGGAATAGAAGTCAGAACATAATCATGCAGCGCCTGCGCTTTTCCGTACTGTGGCGTAAGAAAAGGCTCTGCCGGTATAAAATGTCCCCCTCGCGCATACACTGCAACAGTATATGCGAGGGGGTATTTTTATGGATCATTTCCATGTATACAAGGATATCGAGGCGAGGACGGGCGGAGAGATCTATGTGGGTGTTGTGGGGCCTGTGCGCACCGGAAAATCCACATTTATCAAGCGGTTTATGGAGCTTCTTGTGCTCCCGAACCTCCCGGACGGGCAGAAAAAGACCCAGACCAGGGATGAGCTTCCCCAGAGTGCCGCGGGGAAGACGATCATGACCACGGAGCCGAAGTTTATCCCGAAGGAGGCGGCGGAGCTGGAGCTTGCGGAGGGGATCCGGGCGAAGGTGCGGCTCATCGACTGTGTGGGATTTATGGTGGAAGGTGCTGCGGGACATACGGAAAACGGGGAGGAACGTCTCGTGAAGACACCCTGGTACGACTACGAGATCCCGTTCACCCAGGCGGCGGAGATCGGCACGAGAAAGGTGATCCGGGACCATTCCACCATCGGGATCGTTGTGACCTGCGACGGCAGCTTCGGGGAACTTTCCAGGGATGATTTTAAGGAGGCGGAGGAGCAGACGATCTCGGAGTTGAAGGAGATCGGAAAGCCGTTCCTGATCCTGTTAAACTCCACAAGACCCTATGCGGCGGAGACGAAAGCCCTGGCGTTAAAGCTGGAAAACCAGTACGGGGTCCCGGTACGGGCGGCAAACTGTGAGCAGCTAAAGCGAGAAGACATCGAGGAGATATTGGGCACCGTGCTCCTGGAGTTCCCGGTGACAGAGCTCGACTTCGAGATCCCGAAATGGGTGGAGATCCTGCCGGATGATCATGCGTTAAAGGCAGGTATGATCATGGAGGCGGGAAAACTCCTGAAGACATCTGTCCAGATGAAGGACGTGCCGAAGGAGGCTGTGCCGGAAACAGATCAGGCGGTAAAAAAACTGATTGCGGATGAGCTGGATCTTGCGAGCGGCCGGGTGACGATCCGGGTCCTGGTGGATGAGGCGGCATACTTTGAGGTCTTAAGCGATATTTCCGGCCTGCCGGTGCGGGATGAGTACAGCCTGTTTAAAATTTTAAAGGAATCTGCCGAGATGAAGGAAGAGTATGAGAAGGTGAGAAACGCCCTGGCGGAGGTGCGCCAGAAGGGCTACGGAATCGTCCTGCCGGATAAGACGGAGATCTCCTTAGATGAGCCGGAGCTGATCCGTCATGGCAGCAAGTACGGTGTGAAGATCCATGCCCAGGCACCCTCCATCAATCTCATAAAGGCCAGGATCGAGACGGAGATTGCGCCGATCGTCGGGAACGAGCAGCAGGCGAAGGACCTGATCGCGTACATAAAGGATGGGGAAGCGACGGAGGAAGGTGTCTGGGATACGAACATCTTCGGAAAGTCCGTGGAACAGATCGTTGAGGACGGCATGCAGGCGAAGATCTCCCAGATGACGGAGGACTGCCAGATGAAACTTCAGGATACGCTGCAGAAAATTATTAATGACAGTAATGGCGGAATGATTTGCATAATTATCTGAAATTTGCTATAATAGATGCAAATAATACAGCTGATTTGCAAAAATGAAGATTTCCATCAAATTTTGCAAAACGATGCTGAAATTACAGTATTTGCGGCAGAAACCTGAAGGATAAAATCCGCGGTGAACGTGAAAAAGGTTGCGGACACTGCACAGCTGGGAGAAAATGGATATTTCTGGATATCGACCACAGGAATAGGATGTTTGCACGAGTTTCCAGATTTCGCCGCGAAAGGAGGAGTTCCATGAAACTGACATTTATCGGTGCGGATCATGAAGTAACTGGGAGCTGCCATTATCTGAATGCGGCGGGAAAGAACATTCTTGTTGATTACGGTATGGAACAGGGCGGAAACGTCTATGAGAACGCGGAGCTTCCAATCCCGTTCTCCGATGTGGATTACATTTTTATCACCCATGCCCACATCGATCACACGGGTCTGCTTCCGCTGATCTATGCGAAGGGCTTTAAGGGACAGATATTCGCCACACAGGCCACCTGCGATCTCTGCAACATTATGCTGAAGGACAGTGCCCACATCCAGGAAATGGAGGCTGAGTGGAAGAACAGAAAGGCAAGACGTGCCGGGAATCCGGAGGTCCAGGCCCTCTACACAGTAAACGACGCGGAAGGCGTTTTAAAGCATTTCGTGCCGTGCCATTATGGTGATATCCTGACGATCTGCGACGGATTGAAAGTGCGGTTCACGGATGTGGGACATCTGCTTGGATCCGCGTCCATTGAAGTCTGGATCGATGAGGACGGCGTGCAGAAGAAGATCGTTTTCTCCGGCGATATCGGAAACAAGAACAAACCGCTGATCAAGGATCCGCAGTACACGGATGAGGCCGACTATGTGGTAATGGAGTGTACCTACGGTGACCGTTCCCATGACCGGACCCACGAGCATATCGAGGAGTTCGCGAGGATCATCCAGAGGACCCTGGACCGTCACGGAAACGTCGTGATCCCGGCCTTTGCGGTGGGCAGGACCCAGGAGATCCTCTACTTTATCCGTAAGATCAAGGAAGAGGGGCTTGTCACCGGACATGACGGATTCCCGGTCTATGTGGACAGCCCGCTGGCCGTCGAGGCGACCCATGTATTCAATAAGAACATTTCCGAGTGCTTTGACGAGGAGGCGATGGATCTTGTGAACAGGGGGATCAACCCGATCGCATTCCCGGGATTAAATCTTTCCGTCAGCAGCGACGATTCCAAGGCGATCAACTTCGATTCCGAGCCGAAGGTCATTATCTCCGCGGCAGGTATGTGTGATGCCGGACGAATCCGCCACCACTTAAAACATAACCTCTGGAGACAGGAGTGTACGATCGTATTTGCCGGATACCAGGCGGTCGGAACACTTGGACGGAGCCTCATTGATGGTGCGGAGGTCGTAAAACTCTTCGGTGAGACCATCGATGTGGAAGCGGAGATCGTGCGGTTGGACGGACTTTCCGGTCATGCGGACAGGGAAGGACTTCTCACCTGGATCAACGCCTTTAAGAAGAAACCGGACCGTGTGTTTATGGTACACGGGGACGATCTTGTATGCACGAAGTTCGCGAACCTCCTGCGTACGGACTACGACCTTGTGGCAGACGCACCGTTTTCGGGATCAGAGTTTGACCTTGCCGCGGGTGTGTGGCTTAAACAGACCGTCGGTATCCCGATCCAGAAGGAGACAGCGAGACAGAAGGAGAACAAGTCCATCTTTGCGCTTCTTGTGGCTGCAGGCGAGCGCCTGATGCGGATCATCCAGAAGAACCGCGACTGCGCGAACAAGGATATCAAGAAATTTACGGCAGAGGTCAACGCGCTCTGCGAGAAGTGGGATCTGTAGTTGCGGCTTGAGCCGTCTGAATCCTGGAATCATATAAAATAAGACATCTGAGAGGAATTACAAAAAAGACATGAAAGTAACACTTTATACGGACGGAGCGGCCCGCGGAAATCCAGACGGACCGGGCGGATACGGAGCAGTGCTCCAGTTTATCGATAAAAACGGAGTCCTCCATGAGAAGGAATTGTCTGCGGGATATGTACGGACAACCAATAACCGGATGGAACTTATGGCAGCGATCGTGGGACTTGAAACGTTAAACCGGTCCTGCGAGGTGGACCTTTATTCCGATTCAAAATATCTCGTGGACGCCTTCAACCAGAAATGGATCGACGGCTGGGTTAAGCACAACTGGGTCCGCCCGAAGACGGGACCGGTAAAAAATTCGGATCTCTGGAAACGGCTGCTCGCCGCGATGAACCCGCATAAAGTGACGTTCCACTGGGTCAAGGGCCATGACGGCCATCCCGGAAACGAGCGCTGTGACCGCCTGGCCACCAGCGCTGCGGATGGTGGGGATCTGTTGGTGGATACGGGGCTTAGTAATTAAAAAGATCATTAAATGTCTATGCATCCTTGCGTGCGAGCACGCAGTCTGCATATCCCCTTGATGACGATTTTTTACAAAAGTCTTACAATGTATTACTAATTTGCGTTTTTTGTTCACAAAGATCTCGCGATATGGTATCTTTTTAGTAGAACAAAAGTTACCTGAAAAATCGAGAGGGCACATATGAGCAGACGCAGAATATGGTTGATAATTATTGGAATCCTGATGGCCGGGGTATCCGCCACATGGGAAATGGAAAAATTTGTTTCTTCCCATGGGGTGAATACCGCGGCTGTCGTCGGTTTCGAGGCGGATGCCATGCAGTCGGATGCGGGAAATTCCGGGAATCCCTATATGACAGAGAATCGGATGAAGGTGGCAGAAAATACCCCGGCAGCCCAGAATGCGCCAGCTCCGGCGTGCGGCCCTGCCGATAACGGGATCGCCCTGTACCACGCGGATGCAAAAGGCAGCCGGAGAGCGGAAGATGGGAGAGAAGCTTCTGATAATGAAACAAGGATGAAAGGATCTGCGACGAAAGAAAACGCAGAGGCAGAAGCTCCCGATGCGGAGGTCAGCGACCGCTCACTGGCGGATAATGATCAGCCAGCGGTGATCGGAGGCGCAGACGAGGCGGCGGCAGGGATATCGGTGGAAGAGACGGTCAAGTCCCCGCTGGAACCGGACAGCACAGCATCGGAAAATGCGGGGGAGGCAAAACTTGAGATCGAATACACGCGTTCTGATCTGGAGGAGCGCCTTGAGGCGGTTAGAACCGAGGCGGAAAAGTATCAGGATGACCAGACGATGAGCCAGACCTCCCGGTATGCGGCGGCGGAATATGTGAGAAATCTCTGGGACCGCGAGCTGAACCTGATCTATTCAAGCATCCATAAAGAGATGGACGAGAGTGCAGCGGAAGCGCTCCGCCGGGAAGAAGTGGAGTGGATTCGAAAGCGCGACCTGGCGGCGGATAAAGCCAGTGCGAAGTCAAACAGCACACCATCCCAGAGCATCGAGTATGTCCGCATATCAGCGAGCGTGACGATGGACCGATGCTATGAACTGCTGGAAAATTATGGGGATTACCTGGAGCCTGAGGAAAATTAAAAGACGACACATCGGCGCATTTGAATCACTTAAAAATTCAGATGCGCCGGTTTCGCTTATGAAGGAAGTGACAGAAAAGCCGTTTGACGGCAGAAAAGGTCCACCAGAATGCCACGGAACAGAAAAAACATCTTGCCAACAGAACGAGAAACGATTATAGTATAAGTTATGAGAATCTGCGCAGAGGACCGGCGTACCGGCTTTGTGGGCAGATCCCGAAAAAATAATATAATAGAAACTGTACAAATGTGTCATTTTAAACACAGGCGTCTGAATTTTAGACAGCCGGAAAAGGAGGCGTTTTTATGTCCGCATTTTTCGCATCATTTATTTCAACAGCTTTAGAGGCTGTGATTCTGGCCGCAGTTGCCCTGGCGGGTATCGTTCTGGGTAAGAAATTCAGAGATAAAAAAAGTACACAACAGTAACCAGGAGGCAGTACCATGCAGAAATATGGTGTAAACGAACTGAGGAGAATGTTCCTTGAATTCTTCGAGAGCAAGGAACATCTTGCGATGAAGAGTTTCTCCCTCGTTCCGCACAACGATAACAGCTTACTTTTGATCAACTCCGGTATGGCACCGTTAAAGCCGTACTTCACAGGCCAGGAGATCCCGCCGAGACGCAGAGTCACCACATGCCAGAAATGTATCCGTACCGGCGATATCGAAAATATCGGTAAGACAGCCCGCCACGGCACATTCTTCGAAATGTTGGGAAACTTCTCCTTCGGCGATTACTTCAAGACAGAAGCGATCCACTGGGCATGGGAGTTCCTGACCGAATGCGTAGGAATTCCGGCAGACCGTCTCTATCCGTCCGTTTACCTTGACGATGATGAGGCTTTCCGCATCTGGAACGAGGAGATCGGTATCCCGAAAGAGAGAATCTACCGTTTTGGCAAGGAAGACAACTTCTGGGAGCATGGCGCTGGTCCGTGCGGTCCGTGCTCTGAGATCTACTATGACCGCGGAGAGAAGTATGGTACAGGCCCGGAGGACGTTATGGGCGGCGAGGGAGACCGTTTCATGGAAGTATGGAATGTCGTATTCTCCCAGTTCAATAATGACGGACACGGAAATTACACCGATCTGATCCAGAAGAACATCGATACAGGTATGGGACTCGAGAGACTGGCTGTTGTCTGCCAGGATGTGGCATCCCTTTTCGATGTAGATACAAACCGCGCCCTGATGGACGAGGTAGGCGCTCTTGCACACTGCAGATACGAGGAGGACGACAAGAAGGATGTTTCTCTCCGTATCATCGCTGACCACGTAAAGAGCTGCACATTTATGGCATCCGACGGAATCATGCCGTCCAACGAGGGCAGAGGTTATGTATTCCGCAGACTTTTAAGAAGAGCAGCACGTCACGGACGTATCCTCGGCATCGAGGGAAGCTTCATGACAAAGCTTGCACAGGTCGTTATCGATCTCTCCAAGGATGGTTATCCGGAGTTAGAGGAGAAGAAAGATATGATCCTCCGCGTGATCGACCAGGAGGAAGAGCGTTTTGCCAACACCATCGACAAAGGTCTTGAGATCCTTGCTGATCTTGAAAAAGATATGGAAGCAAAGGGAACAAAGGTCCTTGCCGGTGAGGATGCGTTCAAGCTCTACGATACTTACGGATTCCCGATCGACTTAACAAAGGAGATCCTCGACGATAAGGGACTCACTGTCGATGAAGAAGGTTTCCACAAGGCAATGCAGGTTCAGAGAGAGACTGCGAGAAGTGCCAGAAAGACCACAAACTACATGGGACGCGACGATATCTACCAGAAACTCGATGCATCCTTAACATCCGCTTTCACAGGATATGACAAGCTTGAGGATGACTCCAAGGTGACAGCTCTCGTGAGACTTGCCGCTGATGAAGAAGGCGAGGATGAGATCGCAGACGCAGTGACAGACGGTGAGAAAGCATGCGTTATCACCTCTGAAACTCCATTCTACGGAACCATGGGCGGTCAGGTCGGTGACCGCGGCGTGATCGAGAGCGCGAACGGCAAGTTCGAGGTAGAGGATACGATCCACCTTCAGGGCGGAAAGATCGGTCATATCGGACATATGGTAAGCGGTATGTTCCAGACAGGTGAGACGGTAACTCTTAAGGTAGATGAGGAGAACCGTTCCCTGATCGGAAGAAACCACAGTGCGACCCACCTTCTCCACAAGGCATTAAGAACCGTACTCGGCACGCACGTTGAGCAGGCTGGTTCCCTTGTAACAAGAGACAGACTCCGTTTCGACTTCACTCACTTCTCCGCAATGAGCCAGGATGAGATCAAGGAAGTTGAGGCTATTGTAAATAAAGAGATCCGCGCGGCACTTCCGGTCGTTACAGATGTTATGAGTCTGGAGGACGCAAAGAAGACAGGCGCGATGGCACTCTTCGGAGAGAAATACGGCGATAAGGTCCGTGTCGTAAGAATGGGAGACTTCTCCACAGAGCTCTGCGGCGGTACCCACGTTAAGAACACCTCCGAGATCAGCTGTTTCAAGATCCTTTCCGAGGCTGGTGTAGCAGCAGGTGTAAGACGTATCGAGGCACTCACCTCCGACGGTCTGATCCACCACTATGAGAATGTAGAGCAGGAGCTTCACGCGGCAGCAACTGCAGCGAAGTCTACTCCGGCTGATTTAAAGACAAAGATCGAGTCCATGATGGAGGAGATCAAGACACTCCACTCCGAGAACGAGAAGTTAAAGAGCAAGCTTGCCAAAGAGGCAATGGGTGATGTAATGGATCAGGTTCAGGAAGTGAAGGGTGTGAAAGTCCTCGCAGTCCGCGCAGACGGCGTTGACATGAACGGCTTAAGAAACTTAGGCGACCAGTTAAAGGAGAAGCTTGGAGAGGGCGTTGTTGTGATCGCATCCGCTCTTGACGGCAAGGTAAATCTTATGGCTGCTGTGACAGACGAGGCCCAGAAGAAGGGCGCTCACGCAGGAAACCTCATCAAGGCCATCGCAGGTCTTGTAGGTGGCGGCGGCGGCGGACGTCCGAACATGGCGCAGGCCGGCGGTAAGAATCCGGAAGGTGTTGCGGACGCACTCGCAAAGGTTACGGAAGTCGTTTCTGAGCAGGTAAAATAAGTTAAGAATTAAGGCTGTTTCAAGCCTTTTTGATGCCGGGCTGTGTAAGGTTGCCCGGCATCAAAAATAAATTTGAAAAAAATGCATTTTTCTAGTAAAAATAGGTTGACGAATGTGTAATTTATGATATAATCATACCAGTGCTAAAAAATACCCAAACAGTTGTATTATGCACAATTACACAACTGGAGGGAGGTTAGGTGTGAGCTATGTCAAACGTAATCGTTAAAGATAACGAAAGCCTGGACAGTGCTTTACGCAGATTCAAAAGAAACTGCGCAAAGGCAGGTATTCAGCAGGAGATTCGTAAAAGAGAGCATTATGAGAAGCCGAGCGTAAGACGTAAAAAGAAGTCTGAAGCGGCAAGAAAGCGCAAGTACAACTAATAAGCGTACAGGGGCTGTTCCTTTGGGGACGGCTCCTTTTTCTTTTTTATATGTGGATCCCGCAGAAACTCCAAAATAAGGGATATGGTGATAAAAACGATACGGAGCAGGAGATAAAAAACGGTTGCGGGATAAAAGGGGACGTACTATACTATGGGAAGAGAGGCGGACAGCGCTGCAAAAAAGAGACGGCAGTCTGTGGAAAGCATTGTCTGCCGTATATGAAAATAGATATGATGTGCAGACAAGCATCGATTGCATCAGAGGAGGAGACAAACATGGAAAAGAAAATTGAGAGTCTGATCAGGGAACATAAGATTATCGCGATCTTAAGAGGTGTGCCGTCCGAGAAGATCGTTGATGTTGCAAAGGCGTTATATGACGGTGGAATCCGCCTTTTAGAGATCACTTTTAACCAGAAATCCGAGACAAAGCTCATCGATACACCGAATGCTATCCGCGCGGTCCGCGAGGCGCTGGGGGACAAGATGGTGATCGGAGCCGGAACCGTGATGTCTGTGGAGGAAGTTCATGCGGCGAAAGAGGCAGGCGCATCCTTCACACTTGCTCCGAATGTGGACGAGACTGTAATTAAAGAGACTGTAGCATGCGGCCTTGAGTCAATTCCGGGCGCTATGACTCCGTCTGAAATCGCTGACGCTTACCGTTACGGCGCATCTGTTGTAAAGCTGTTCCCGGCAGGAAACCTCGGGCTTTCTTACTGTAAGGCTGTCATGGCACCAATCAACAATGTTCCGATGATCGCAGTCGGCGGTGTGGATGACAAGAACCTTCCGGACTTCTTAAAAGCTGGCTTTATTGGCCTTGGAATCGGTTCCAGCCTTACAAATAAGAAGATGATCGAAGAGGGCAGATACGATGAGTTAAAGGCCCTGGCAGAGGTTTATGTAAAAGCAGCAGAGAACTAAATCAACAGGGGAGCAGTCATAAAATGAAAAACTATACGATCACGATCGACACAGGAACAACGAATACCCGTGTGTACCTGTTTAATGAGAAATATGAGGCAGTGGCATCCGCAAAGTCCGAGATTGGTGTCCGCATCACAGCTATCGACGGCAACAATCACCGCCTAAAGGCGGCAATCAAGGGCTGTCTTGAGGATGTCTTAAAGCAGGCTGGTATTACATATGACGATGTAAAGCAGGTCGCTGCGTCCGGAATGATCACTTCCAACGTGGGACTCACAGAGATCCCTCATGTGGTTGCCCCGGCATCTGCAGAGGACCTTGCGAGGGCGGCGAAGAGCATCCTCATCGAGGATGTATGCCCACTCCCGATCCTCTTTATTCCAGGCGTGAAAAACCGCGACGGAAAGCTGGATCTCACAACATTTGAGTCCATGGACATGATGCGCGGTGAGGAGGTGGAGACTGTTGCCGTGATCGAGAGCCTTCCGAAGGGAGGGCAGTACCTTCTCGTTCTTCCTGGTTCTCACACGAAGTTTGTCTCCGTGGACTGCGACGGAAAGATCACTGGCTGCCTCACGACGATCACGGGAGAACTTCTCTCCGTTATCACAAACGATACCCTGATCTCGGATGCGGTCGGACATTCCTTTGCTTCCGATGAGACTTACGCGAAGGAGTATGTTCTCGCAGGATACGAGACCGCCAGAAAGACGGGAATCGGCCGTGCATGTTTCTCCGCAAGGATCTTAAACACCTTCGCGGAGCCGGATAAGACGAAGATCGCAAGCTATGTTCTCGGCGCTGTCTTACAGAACGATATGGAGGCCGTAAAGAACAGCAGCGCGTTAAAATGCGATGCTGATACGACAGTTGTGATCTACGGAAAGAATCCGTTACGGGAAGCTCTCATGGACCTCTTCGCTAAGGAGGCTTTCTTTAAGCATGTGACGGAATTCGTTCCGAAGGACTCCGTTCCGACATCTGCCAGGGGAGCCCTGCATATTGTATCTCTGACAGAACAATTTAAGTAAAATTACGAAAACTCAGACAAAATTTACATCGATTATATCAATATATCACGCAACTTAACACGTTCTAAGCGCCTGACAGCTTGACGGTGGGGGTCGGTTTCCCTAAAATAGATATGTATAAAGAATCTCTAAAAATTCTGAAAAAAGCAGAAAGAGATTCTAAAGAAAATATCTAAAAAGGAGAGACTTGTTATGAAAAAACGAGTATTGAGCCTGGCCCTCGCTGCAGCAATGGCAGCATCCCTCACCGCATGCAGCGGTAATTCCAGCACAACAGAGACAACGGCAGCTGCCGAGGAGACGAAAGCTGCTGAAAACACAAATACAGAGAGTAAAGAAGCTGACGATTCCGGCGTGGATGTATCCGGTTGGAAGAACAAGACAGTTACATGTATTGTTCCTTACGATGCAGGCGGCGGTACCGATACAGTTATGCGTGCCTTAGCAGACGCGGCAAAGGGCTCCTTCAAGAATATTTCCGTTGAGAACCGTTCCGGCGGCGGCGGAGCGACAGGTATGCTTGCAGGCGCCAATGCCGCAGCAGACGGAACCACCGTTACCATGATCACCGTAGAGCTCGCAACACTTGAGGCTATGGGTACAAACGCAGGACTTACATACTCCATGTTCAAGCCGATCATGATGGTAAACAGTGCATGCTCCGCCATCACAGTAAACGCGAAGGATGACCGCTTTAATACAATTGAAGATTTCATCAACTATGCGAAAGAGAATGAGGTCTCCATGGGCAACTCCGGTAACGGCGCGATCTGGCATCTCGCAGCGGCTGGTCTTGCAAAAGAGACAGGGGCGAAGTTTAAGCATGTTGCTTACGACGGAGCAGCAGGCGCGATCACAGATCTTCTCGGGGAGCACATCGATGCGGTAGCGGTTTCTTACGCAGAGGTTGCTAACTACGTTGAGTCCGGTGACTTAAAGGTTCTTGCAGTTATGAATGATAAGCGTCTCGACGCGATCCCGGATGTTCCGACATGTAAAGAAGCCGGTTACAATGTAGTCCTCGGTACCTGGAGAGGCCTCGGCGTTCCTGCAAGCACACCGGATGACGTCGTAGAGCAGCTCTATCAGATCTTCTCTGACGCGGCACAGTCCGACACGTTCGTTGATTTCATGAACAAGTCCAACAATGTGATCGATATCATGGATGGACCGAGCTTCGAGGACAGGATCATTGCTGACCTTGACACTTACAAGACTCTTGTAACCGATCTCGGATTAAAGATTCAGTAAATATCAAAAGGGGCTGCGGCATCGGCCGTGGTCCCCATCTGAAGGCTCTGCTGGAGGAAGTAATTTCCGGGTACCCGGCAGAAAACGATATTATGAAGAATCGAGGTCTCAGTTATGAGAAAAGGAAATATTATTGCGGGCATTGTCTGTGCGGCAGTTGCCCTCTATGTCATCGTGACATGTCTCGGCTATCCGAGAGCAGCGGCTTACGGCACAGGCGTTCCGGGTCCGGGACTCTGGCCGGGCATCATCGCGGTGCTTCTTCTCATCTGTTCCATCGGTGTGATCGTTGGAACCCTGATGATGAAAAAAGAAGATCTCCCGGAGCTTCCGATGTGGACACCAGGAACAAAGCGTGTGTACATTTCCATGGCGATCCTGCTGGTTTACATGCTGGTATTATCCACAGTCGGATTCATCATTCCGTCCGTGATCATGCTCTTTGTGTTCTGCCAGTGGTTTCACAGAGGGGCTGTCTGGAAAAACGCGGTGATCTCCATCGCGGTGATCCTTGTGATCTACTATGTATTCAAAAATTTCCTGAATGTACCGATCGATTTCGGTATGTTCAGCATATAGGAGGGCTGAGATATGAGTTTCTTTCTTGAAGTTGTACAGTCAGCGTTCAGCCCGATGGTTTTATTCTACATGTTCGCGGGCGTTGCGGCGGGAATCTGTATCGGAGCGCTCCCGGGACTGACAGCTACTATGGGTGTGGCGCTTCTTCTTCCACTTACCTTCGGTATGGATGCCACATCCGGCATCCTTATGTTACTTGGAATCTATGTTGGTGCGATCTACGGCGGATCCATCTCTGCGATCCTCCTTCATACGCCCGGTACACCGGCGTCCGCGGCCACAGCCATTGACGGATACCAGTTCTCCAAGCGCGGTGAGGCGGGAAGAGCACTCGGTATCGCGACACTTTCCAGCTACATCGGCGGTGTTGTGAGCTGTCTCTGCTTATGGCTCATCAGCCCGCAGCTCGCAAAGCTTGCGTTAAAGTTCAGCTCCGCTGAGTTCTTCCTTCTCGCAGTATTCGGTCTCTGCATCATCGCCAACATCTCCGGTGAGAATATGGCAAAGGGCCTGATCTGCGGATTCTTAGGAATCTTGACAGCTACCGTCGGCATCGACAGTGTAACGAGCTACATCCGTTTTACAGATAACGCGAACCTTCTCTCCGGTATCCAGTACATTCCGGTCATGATCGGCCTCTTCGCGATGAGTCAGGCCTTTGAGACCATCGAGGATATCTACAGCACCGACGAGATCGACGCGACGGTGACAAGACTTCTCCCGACAAAAGAAGATGTGAAGACCATGTTCCGGGTTGCTCCGGTTACGGGTCTTATCGGAACCATCATCGGTATCATTCCCGGTGCCGGTGCCGATATCGGCTCCTTCGTCGGATACAATACCGCCCGCGGCATGTCCAAACATCCGGAGCTGTTTGGTAAAGGAAGCCCGGAGGCTGTGGCGGCTTCTGAGGGCGGCAATAACGGTGTAACCGGCGGTGCCATGATCCCGATGCTGACACTCGGTGTTCCTGGTGATGCCGTAGCAGCCATCATGATCGGCGCGTTAACGATCCAGGGTCTTACCCCGGGACCGATGCTCTTCAAGACAAACAAGGTTCTCGTTTACACGATCTTCCTTGGAATGTTCGTAGCAAACACCATCATGGTTCTCCTTGGTTTCTCCTGCATCCGCCTTTTCACAAAGGTATTAAGCGTTCCGAAGACGATCCTCACACCGATCATCTTCATCCTCTGCGTAGTCGGAAGCTACGCAATGAGAAGCAACTTCTACGATGTAGGAACGATGCTGATTGCAGGCGTTATCGGCTGGCTGATGGGTAAAGTAAAGATCCCGACAAGCCCGGCGATCCTTGGCCTGATCTTAGGACCGATGGCTGAGAAGAACTTCCGTACCGCGCTCTTAAAGTCCAGCGGAAATGTGGGAGTATTCTTCAACACCCCGATCTGCTGGTTCTTCCTGGCTCTGATCGCGTTCACACTCATCGGTGCTGTCCGCAGCCAGTTAAAACCTAAGAAAAAAGCGGAATAACCGCTGAGAAAAAATTGCATAAAAATTAAGGGCGTCCTGACCAGGTTTGGAATCGATTTCCAACTGGCAGGACGCCTTTTTTGGTGAAAACTTACAAAAATTATAAAAAACGGCGTGAAAACGAAACTATCTTTTGTGAAGACCTGCCAGAAAATCGTTGACAATTTGTATACAACAGGATAAAATGATTCGTGTAAAAATTTCATAAAGAATCCTAAAAAATCGTTAAGAAAGTATTAGGAAAAGAGAAAAGGAGTAGGTTTTATGAGAAAAAGAGTAGTATCGCTCGCAATGGCAGCAGCTATGGCTCTCTCCCTGACAGCTTGCGGAAGCAGCTCCAGCACAACAGAGACAACTGCAGCAGCAACAGAGGCAGCAAAGGAAGAGACAACTGCAGCAGCTGAAGGCGCAGCTACAGAAGCAGCAGCTTCCGACGTTGACACATCCGCATGGAAGGACAAAACAGTTACATGTATCGTTCCTTACGATGCAGGCGGCGGTACCGATACAGTTATGCGTGCTTTAGCAGACGCAGCGAAGGGTTCCTTCAAGAACATCTCCGTAGAGAACCGTTCCGGCGGCGGCGGAGCAACCGGTATGCTCGCTGGTGCAAACGCTAAGGCTGATGGCACAACCGTTACTATGATCACTGTAGAGCTTGCAACTCTTGAGGCTATGGGTACAAACGCTGGTCTTACATATTCCATGTTCAAACCGATCATGATGGTAAACAGCGCATGTGCAGCTATCACAGTTAACGCGAAGGATGACCGTTTCAATACAATTGAAGACTTCATCAACTACGCAAAAGAGAACGAGGTTTCCATGGGTAACTCCGGTAACGGCGCTATCTGGCACCTTGCAGCAGCTGGTCTTGCAAAAGAGACAGGCGCTCAGTTCAAACACGTTGCTTATGATGGAGCAGCAGGCGCTATCACAGACCTTCTCGGCGAGCACATCGACGCAGTAGCAGTTTCTTACGCTGAGGTTGCTAACTACGTTGAGTCCGGCGACTTAAAGGTTCTTGCAGTTATGAACGACAAACGTCTTGATTCCATTCCGGACGTTCCGACATGCCAGGAAGCTGGTTACAATGTAGTTCTTGGTACATGGAGAGGTCTTGGCGTTCCGAAGGATACTCCGGATGAAGTTGTTGACCAGCTCTATGAGATCTTCTCTCAGGCAGCACAGTCTGACGCATTCGTTGACTTCATGAACAAGTCCAACAACGTAATCGACGTTCTTGACGGCGCTACATTCGAGGAGCGTATCAAATCTGACCTTGAGACATACACATCTCTTGTTACAGATCTTGGTCTGAAAGTACAGTAATGTAAACCGGCTCAACGGGGAGTGGGAAACCCACTCCCCTGTTTTGTCTGAGAGGGCTTTCCCCAGGGAGACCTCTGCGAGACAGTTGTTTTAGAATGGAGTTTCAATATGAGAAAAGGAAATATTATTGCAGGTCTGATCTGTTCAGCTTTAGCAATTTATGTGATCGTTACCTGCCTTGGCTATCCGAGAGCAGAAGTTTACGGTACAGGCGTTCCGGGTCCGGGACTTTGGCCGGGCATTATCGCAGCGCTTCTTCTGATCTGTTCCGTGGGTCTTATCGTTGTTACACTGATAATGAAGAAAGACCAGTTCCCGGAGCTTCCAATGTGGACACCGGGCACAAAACGTGTATACATTTCCATGGCGATCCTGCTTGTATACATGCTGGTATTATCCACACTTGGATTTATCATTCCGTCCGTTATCATGTTATTTGCTTTTATCCAGTGGTTCCATAAGGGCGCTTTCTGGAAAAACGCACTGATCTCCGTGATCGTGATCCTGGCAATTTACTTTGTATTCAAGAGCTTCCTGAATGTGCCGATCGATTTCGGTATGTTCAGCATTTAAAGAAAGGGGTAGCAGAATGAGTTTCTTTTTAGAAGTATTTCAGAGCGCGTTCAGCCCCATGGTACTGTTCTACATGATCGCAGGCGTAGCAGCCGGAATCTGTATCGGAGCACTGCCGGGACTTACCGCAACTATGGGTGTAGCCCTTCTTCTGCCGCTTACATTCGGTATGGATGCCACAGCAGGTATCCTCATGTTACTTGGAATTTACGTGGGAGCAATCTACGGCGGATCTATTTCCGCGATCCTTTTACATACACCGGGTACACCGGCATCCGCAGCTACCGCAATTGACGGATATCAGTTCTCCAAGCGCGGTGAGGCAGGACGTGCACTCGGTATCGCAACACTTTCCAGCTATGTCGGCGGTGTTGTCAGCGTTCTCTGCTTATGGCTCATCAGCCCGCAGCTCGCGAAGCTTGCGTTAAAGTTCAGTTCCGCTGAGTTCTTCTTACTTGCAGTATTCGGTCTCTGTATCATCGCCAACATCTCCGGTGAGAACATGGCAAAGGGCCTGATCTGCGGATTCTTAGGAATCTTAACAGCTACCGTTGGTATCGACAGCGTAACAAGCTACATTCGTTTCACAGACAACGCAAACCTTCTTTCCGGTATCCAGTACATCCCGGTTATGATCGGTCTGTTCGCGATGAGCCAGGCTTTCGAGACCATCGAGGATATCTACAGCACCGACGAGATCGATGCGAGCGTAACAAGACTTCTTCCGACAAAGGACGATGTGAAGACGATCCTTCGTGTCGCTCCGGTAACTGGTCTGATTGGAACCATGATCGGTATCATCCCTGGTGCCGGTGCTGATATCGGATCCTTCGTTGGATACAACACAGCACGTGGAATGTCCAAAAAGCCGGAGTTATTCGGTAAAGGAAGCCCGGAAGCCGTTGCAGCTTCTGAGGGCGGAAATAACGGTGTAACTGGTGGTGCTATGATCCCGATGTTAACACTCGGTGTTCCTGGTGATGCCGTAGCAGCGATCATGATCGGTGCGTTAACGATCCAGGGTCTTACTCCGGGACCGATGCTCTTCAAGACAAACAAGGTTCTCGTTTACACGATCTTCCTTGGAATGTTCGTAGCAAACACCATCATGGTTCTCCTTGGTTTCTCCTGCATCCGCCTTTTCACAAAGGTATTAAGCGTTCCGAAGACGATCCTCACACCGATCATCTTCATCCTCTGCGTAGTGGGAAGCTACGCGATGAGAAGCAACTTCTACGATGTAGGAACGATGATGATCGCAGGCGTGATCGGCTGGCTGATGGGCAAAGTAAAGATCCCGACAAGCCCGGCGATCCTTGGCCTGATCTTGGGACCGATGGCTGAGAAGAACTTCCGTACCGCACTCTTAAAGTCCAGCGGTAACCCGGTCGTATTCTTCAACACCCCGATCTGCTGGTTCTTCCTGGCTTTGATCGCATTCACACTGTTTGGTGCGATCCGCGGACAGCTTAAGAAGAAAAACTAAATCGTGAGAACTGCGTCTTGGCGCGGTTTGAAACATGAATTTTATAAGCCGCATCTGCTTTCTGATTTTAGTGTCAGAGAGTGGATGCGGCTTTTTTGCTGCCTTGAAACAGAAAAAGACTGCGGTGGAAGAATGATATGGCGGTATAAGGCCAGCGATGAGCGGAAGATAAGAAAAGAATAATGGGAAGAAGGAGAGCATAGACTGTTGTAAGGCATAATTCGGCGGAGCATGGCATGAGAGGGCAGAAAAAGAATGATTTTCCCCGGATGGACTCCGCCGGGGTGTTTGCGGACGCGGTGGGCGGGGAGACGCTTTTGACGCTCATCGGGACGCGGGCGGTACATATTGAAAATTACAGGAGTATTCTTGTATACACAGATTCAGAGATCAGAATCCAATGCAGGCACTATATTCTTTCTGTCTCCGGGAAAAAGTTAAAGATCTGCTATTACGATAAAGATGAGATGAAAATATCCGGCCGCCTGGAGGTGATCCGGTTTGAATAGATTTAAAAAATTGCGGGCGGGAAGCGTGAAAGTCCGGATCGAGGGGAGAGGGATAGAGCGCTTTTTTAATATCGCAGCGCAGAGAGGGATCGTGATCGAAAAAATCGAGACAAAAGAGATCCCGGCTGCGGAATATGACGGCAATCGGCATGATCGATATGGTAACCGTGTTGAAAAGAAAGAATTGGAAAAAGAGGACAAGAAACAGGGGAAAACCGTCTGCTTCGAGATATCACCGAGAGACTTTAAACGTCTGAAGCCGATCGCCCGGAAAACAGATGTCCGCCTGCGGATCACGGAAAAACACGGTTTTCCATTCTGGGTGATCCTGGGACGCCGCAGAAGTCCCTGGGTCGGAGGTTTGGCAGCCTTTTTTCTGCTGACCTATCTTTCATCTTTTTATGTGTGGGACATCTCCTTTGATGGAAATCATCGTTTTACAGATGAGATGCTGCTACATTTCATGGACACGATTCCGGTGCAGTGTGGGATGAGAAAAAAAGAGATTTCCTGTGGGGATCTGGAAAGTCGGATCCGAAACGCGTTCCCGGAGATCGGCTGGGTATCCGCGGAGCTGACCGGCACGAGGCTTACGGTCCATGTCCGGGAAAACGATGGGATCCTGAAGAGGGAGACCAGGTCAGAAGCGCCCTGTGAGCTCACAGCGGGGTCTGACGGCATCGTGACGAAGATCATTGTCCGGAACGGGATAGCCAGGGTAAAAGCCGGGGACGAGGTGAAAACCGGGGATGTCCTGGTTTCGGGGGAGCTTCCGATTTACGATGATTCCGAAACACTTGTGAAGACAAACTTAGTCCATGCGGATGCGGAAGTCTATGCGGAAACAACGAGAACGGTTATATGGAAAATCCCGGTTACGGAGGAGATCCGCGCAGGAACAGGAAAGAAACGCCCGGGCGTATTCTTTAAATTCCTGGATATGGAATTCTGTTTCCTGATACCGGACCTAAAAAAAGAAAGTGCTTGGGAGCTATTCATGGAAGAATCCCAGCTCAGACTTTCGAAAAATTTTCACCTTCCGGTCTACGGGGGGATCCTCACTGCCAGGGAATATATTCCCTATGAGAAAGTCCTCACAGAATCAGAAGTTTCGGATTCCGCTGACCGGTATTTGAACGAATATATGCAAAATCTCGCCAAAAAAGGTATACAAATCCTTGGTAGTGATGTTAAAATAGAGAGAAGTGGATCACACTGGAAGATTCATGGAACACTGACGGTGGTGGAGGACATCGCGAAAGAATCCCCCATCCCGGAAGATCAGGAGGAGATTCAGACAGTAGATGAGCATCATTGAGACAATCATAGACATTCCGGCAGAACATGAGCGGAAGGTCTGCGGACAGTTTGACAGTTATCTGAAAAAAATCGAGCGGACGCTTCACGTATCCATGGTGGCGCGGGACGGGGAGATCAAGGTCATCGGACCGGATCATGCCGTAAAGCGCGCCAAGAGCGTATTTTCAACGCTTCTGGAACTCTCGAAGCGGGGCGAAGAGATCGGGGAGCAGAATGTAGACTACGCCCTGGCTCTTTCCTTTGAGGATAAGGACACGGAAATGCTTTCCCTGGACCGCGATATCATCTGTCACACCATAAACGGGAAACCGGTAAAACCGAAAACTCTTGGACAGAAGCAGTATATCGATCTGATCCGGAAAAAGATGATCGTGTTCGGCGTGGGACCTGCGGGAACCGGAAAGACATACCTCGGCATGTCCATGGCAATCCAGGCCTTTAAGAACGGAGAGGTGGGCAGGATCATCCTGACACGTCCGGCCATCGAGGCGGGAGAGAAATTAGGCTTCCTTCCGGGCGACCTTCAGAGCAAGATCGACCCGTACCTGCGCCCGCTCTACGACGCCCTCTACCAGATCATGGGCGCGGATAGCTATCTCCACAATTCAGAGAAAGGCCTGATCGAGGTGGCGCCTCTCGCCTACATGCGCGGGCGTACCTTGGATAACGCCTTTATTATCCTGGATGAGGCCCAGAATACGACCCAGGCACAGATGAAGATGTTCCTTACAAGAATCGGCTTTGGTTCCAAGGTCATCATCACCGGCGACCAGTCCCAGAAGGACCTGCCTGCGGGACAGGTATCCGGCCTCGACGTGGCGCTTAAGGTATTGAAGAATATCGACGATATCGGGATCTGCCGGTTCTCCAACGAGGACGTGGTGAGACATCCGCTTGTCCAGAAGATCGTAAAGGCATATGATGAATATGAAGGCCGTGAGAAACCGGAGAGAAGACCTCACACGGAACATGGAAAAAGCGGCCGGGAAGGACGGGAACAGAGATGACAGTGACAGTGGAGTACGAAGCGGAGGAAAAACTGGATCTTCCGTACGAAGAGATCATTAAAAACGTGATCGAGGAATCCCTGGATTATGTAGAATGCCCGTATGACGCGGAGGTGAATGTCCTCCTTACGGATAATGCCGGGATCCACCAGATCAATCTTGATATGCGCGGGATCGATAATCCGACAGACGTTCTGTCGTTCCCGATGTGCGATTTTGAGACACCGGGCGACTTTTCCCACCTGGAGGATACACCGGAGGAATACTTTGACCCGGACACAGGGGAGTTACTCATGGGGGATATCGTAATTTCCGTGGATAAGGTGAAAGAGCAGGCTGAGAAGTACGGACACTCCCAGACGAGAGAGCTGGCATTCTTAGTTGCGCACAGCATGCTTCATTTATCTGGCTACGACCATATGGAGGACGAGGAGCGGATTCAGATGGAGGACATGCAGAGAGAAATTCTGGAACGGAGGGGTTACAGGAGATGAGAAAACGGGGCAGAGCATTTATTATTGGTATTGGATTCATGATGACAGCGGCAGCGCTTTCCGGATGCGGGAAGAAAGCCGAGGAGGTGGCTGTGACCACGGAGGCGCCAACAGAGACGCCGGAAGAGACGAAAACGATCGTCCTTGAGACAGAAGCGATGACGGAGGCGGAGACGGAACCGGAAGGTCCGGAGGAACGCAAAGAAGTCGACGGAAAGATCCAGAGTTACCTGACCGGTGAGATGGTGGATGTGGCGAAGGCCAACAGACGCCCTGTTGCGGTCATGATGAGCAATGATAAGGCATCTCTGCCCCAGTACGGCATCAACCGGGCGGACGTGGTCTACGAGGCACCGGTAGAGGGTGATATGAACCGCTACATGGCGATCTTCGAGAACTACGATGATATCGAGCGGATCGGTTCCGTCAGAAGCTGCCGTACCTACTATACATATTTCGCGAGAGAGTACGACGCAATCTACGCCCACTACGGACAGAGCACCTTCGCGGTCCCGTATCTGAAAAACGTGGACAACATCAACGGTGTTGATGGAACAGGCGGAAACGCGTTCTACAGAACAAAGGATAAGAAGGCGCCGCACAATGCCTACACCAGCGGCGCGAAATTAAATAAGACCATCGGTCAGCTTGGCTACCGCACTTCCTACAGCGATACCTACAACGGACATTTCCAGTTCTCGAAGAACGCTTACGTTCCAGCGGAATCCGACGCGAAGGACGCGTACAAGTTCTACCCGTCCTACACGATGAACAATCCGTGGTTTGAGTACAGCGAGAGCGATGGAAAATATTACCGCTTCCAGTACGGCGGAAAGCACAACGGCGACGGCGGACAGATCTCCGTCAACAACGTGATCTTCCAGTACGTGGAGTGGGGCCATTACGCAAGCACCGATTACCTCAACATCAACGTCCACAAGGGCGGAGCGGGTTATGTATTTACCGGCGGAAAGTGTGTTCCGGTCTCCTGGAAAAAAGATGGGGACTTCGGACCGACCCGCTACTATGACTCTGAAGGAAAGGAAGTTATGCTTAACAAAGGAAAAACCTGGATCTGCATCGTAGGAGCAGACAGGTACAGTAAAGCTGAGATTTATGGAAAGTAACAGACAGAAAAAGAAGAAGGAATCCAATTTCGTCGTCCAGGGAAGTATCCTGGCAGTGGCATCCATCGTCGTGAGAATTATCGGAATCGCTTACCGAATTCCGATGATCAACATTATCGGCGATGAAGGAATGGGATATTACGGAACAGCGTTTAATGTATACAATATTGCACTGCTCCTCTCATCCTACAGCCTGCCACTCGCTGTGTCGAAAATGGTTTCCGCGAGACTTGCGGGAAAGCAGTACCGGAACGCAGCGAGAATCTTACGCGCGGCGCTCTGTTATGCCACCATCGTGGGTGCCTTTGCGGCTGCGGTGATCTGGTTCGGTGCTGATTTCTTCGCGAAAGACGTATTTTTTATGCCCTATGCGGCATTCGCGCTAAGGACATTAGCCCCGACGGTGTGGATCATGGCGTATCTCGGCGTGTTCCGCGGATATTTCCAGGGACAGGGAACCATGGTGCCCACCGCCTTTTCCCAGGTCTTTGAGCAGATCGTAAATGCCATCGTCAGCGTTGCGGCGGGAAGCTTTCTCTTTAACGAGGCGTTAAAGACAGAGGTGTTAAAGAACCAGACGGGAGACGGATATTCCAACGCCTGGGGCGCTGCCGGCGGCACCATCGGTACAGGTGCGGGCGCGTTTACCGCATTGATCTTCCTGCTGTTTTTATTTGCAGTCTGCGCAAAGATGAGAAAGCGCCAGATCAGGAGAGACCAGACGGAGATCCTGGAGAGCTACGGGGACATCACAAAAATCCTGTTTTTCACGGTAGTTCCGGTCATTTTGAGCTCCGCGATCTACAACTTAAACAGCGTGCTGGACAACGGAATCCTTGCGTACAATTTTAAGACTCTCGGACAGGGGGATGAGTTTGCCTCCATCTGGGGTGTGTATACAGGAAAATACCATCTGCTGATCAATGTGCCGATGGCGATTTCGAATGCCCTTTCTTCCTCTCTGATCCCGTCCGTATCAAGGGCGGTGGCTATGGGAGATAAGAAACTTGTGAGAGAGCGCGTGGCATCCGCGATCCGGTTCTCCTGTATCGTTGCGATCCCGTCTACGGTGGGACTCACGGTGCTTGCGGGACCGGTAAACAACCTTTTGTTCTCCGGGGATAATTCCCTGGCGATCCGGATGACGATTTACGGTTCCCTTGCGGTGGTATTCTACTCCGTGTCCACGGTCACAAACGCGATCCTTCAGGGGATCGATAAAATGCGTCTCCCGATCTTCCACGCGGTGATCTCCCTGGTGCTTCACCTGATCGCCCTGGAGATCATGGCTCTCGGATTCCACATGGGAATCTACAGCATGGTATTCGCGAATATCCTGTTCGCGCTCTTCATGGTCTTAATGAATGCGCGATCGATCCGGAAGCTTCTTGGCTACCGGCAGGAGATGAAGAAGACGGTGATCATTCCGGTGATCGCTTCTGCGGTGATGGGAATCTTCGCCTTCGGTTCCTACCAGCTTGCGCATCTCGCAGTGAAGAGCAACGCGATTTCTACGCTGTTTGCGATGATGATCGCGGTAGTTGTTTATGGCGTGCTGCTTATTAAGCTTGGGGCACTGTCTGCGGCAGAGTTAAAGACGATGCCGGGCGGAACGAAGCTCCTGAGAGTGTTCAGAAAACTGCATCTGATGTAAAGGCGGAAAGTACGGAAATAAACCGGGACAGCTGACCGCCAGTGTGCAGACAGAAATTTGGGCTTTATGTGTTTAAAATAGAAAAGAAAGCAGATAATACTTTCAAAGGAGGAATATTCCTATGAAAAAGTATGTATCCTGCTTTCTTTTCTTTTTCTTACTGACATCCGCGAGCCTGATCACATTGTTTCTCATGACGGTCGGGGAGGAAGCCCAGAGGGCGGAAGAGGTACAGATGCAGGAATCTGTGGAGGAACCGGTATTTGCGAAGGAGACAAAAGAGGAGATCCATGTGGTCCTGAATATGGAGCAGGTTGAAAATCAGACCGTGGCGGAGGATGAGGAGCGGTATTTCCTTGTGGCGGAGGAAGGTTATCTCATCGTTTACGATAAAGGGCAGGAGACCACAGACCTCTTCACCCATATGCCCTTGGCGGAATTCCCGGCGGAGGAGCAGGAGCGGCTGATGACGGGAATCTGGTTTCCGACAATGGCTGAAATTTTCAGTTACCTGGAGTCTTACAGCAGTTAAAATTTCGCCCAGAAAGTCAATTTGAGGTGCTTTTTGCCTGAAATGGGTAAGATGCGGGACAGTTACTACTTGAAATTTTTGCGTCAGGTCGATATACTAGTATAAAAATTGTGTAATTGTCTAGTAGGTCTGCGCACTTGCGGCGCTGACCGTAAGAAAACTTGGCGAAATTGTTTGATGCTGGGGTAGAAGACTTAAAGTCTGGAAATCGGTCTCAGATCACAGGAAAAACCGGAGACAGGGAGAAAAAGAATGGCGGAGAACTTTAGAGGACGGAAAGGAATCATCATCGGCGGCGGCGCATCGGGACTTATGGCTGCGATCACGGCGGCAGAGCAGGGCGCAGCTGTTACGGTAATCGAGCACACGGCCCGTCCGGGAAAGAAGATCCTGTCCACAGGAAACGGAAAATGCAACCTGACAAACCTCTATATGGATCCGTCCTGCTACCGGAGCGCTGAAAAAGGCTTTGAGGGGACGGCAATCCGAAATTTCCCGCCGAAGGCAGCAGTTACATTCTTCCGAAATCTCGGAGTTCTGACCATGGACCGCGGCGGATATGTCTACCCCATGTCCGGTCAGGCGCAGACGGTTCTGGATGCACTTTTAAGGGGTGCGAAAAGAGCCGGCGTTAAGATCGTCACCGGGTGCGAAGTGGAAAAGGCGGGAAGAAAAAAAGAACGCTTTGAGGTCACAACGAATCTGGGAACCTTCACAGGGGATTTTCTGATCCTCGCCTGTGGATCGAAGGCAGCAAAGGCTACCGGATCCGACGGCAGCGGCTATGAGCTGGCGAAGCAGTTCGGACACCGGATCATAAAGCCTCTCCCGGCACTCGTACAGCTTCGCTGCGAGGGAAATCTTCTTCCGAAAGCGTCCGGTGTCCGGGTGGATGCCCTTGTGAGCATCCAGACGGCGGATGGAAAGACGGCAGCAAAGGACCGCGGGGAACTGCAGATCACAGACTACGGAATCTCCGGCATTCCGGTGTTTCAGGTGAGCCGGTACGCCGCAAAACTGCTGGACCAGAAAAAGAAAGTTGTGGCATCTTTAAATTTTCTGCCGGATCTTGATGAGGCGAAGGTCCGGTATCTCTTAAGAGAACAGCGGGAAGTCCTTTCCGGGGAGACGGCGGAGGAATTTTTAAGCGGCATTTTTAATAGGAAATTAGCGTTGGTACTTTTGAAGGCGGCGAAGATCCAGACGGACAAAAAAGCGGGACTTCTGACATCGGAGGAGCTGGAACGTCTGGGTTCCATGATCCGGAAATCTGAGATCCCGGTGAAGGAGACAAATTCCTTTGAACAGGCCCAGATCTGTACCGGTGGTGTCGACACGGCAGAGATAGAAGAGGAGACCATGCAGTCGAAACGTGTTCCCGGCCTTTATATAGTCGGAGAACTCCTAGACGTAGATGGAATCTGCGGCGGATATAATTTACAGTGGGCATGGTCCTCCGGGTACGCAGCCGGATGCCATGCGGCAGCAGGAATCGTTCCCGGGTATTTAAACAACAGCCATGCAGCAGGAAAAATGATGACGTTTTCCGGCTCGGAGGGAAACAGGACCCAGGGAAAACAGGAAAGGAAAAAACATACATATGATCCGGATCAATCAGCTCACGCTTCCCGTGGACCACGGGGAAGAGGCCATAAAGAAAAAGGCGGCAAAGCTTCTAAAAATCGATGAATCGGCGATCGGGGAGATCCGGATCGTCCATAGATCCATCGACGCGAGAAAGAAGCCGCAGCTGTTATTCAGCTATATTGTAGATGTGATGCTCGCGAACAGTAAAAAAGAAGGTACTGTCATCAAAAAGGCAGCGAACCAGAACATCCGGGCCGAAGGCTCCCGTCCATATGCGTACCCGGAGCACGGAACTGCGGAAATGAAAAAGCGCCCGGTGATCATTGGTGCCGGTCCTGCCGGAATGTTCGCAGCCCTGGCACTCTCCGAGAACGGCTACGCTCCGATCCTTTTAGAGCAGGGAGATGCCGTGGAGGAGAGGACGAAAAGAGTAGAAAATTTCTGGAAGAACGGGGATGAGGTCCTGGATATCCGATCCAACGTCCAGTTCGGTGAGGGCGGAGCCGGAACATTCTCCGACGGAAAGTTAAATACATTGGTAAAAGATACCTCGGGAAGAAACGGGAAAGTTCTCTCCACGTTTGTGGAGATGGGAGCAGATCCTTCGATCCTTTACGATCATGCCCCACATATCGGAACAGATGTGCTGCGGGATGTGGTTAAAAATATAAGAAACCGGATCATCGCCGCCGGCGGCGAGGTGCATTTCCGGACGGAAGTCACGAAAATTCTGGAAGAAAATGGAAGAGTCACTGGCGTGATGACTGCAGATGGCGCTGTGATCGAGACAGATCATGTGATCCTGTCCGTGGGACACAGTGCGAGAGACCTGTTCGCGGAGCTTGATCGGATGAAGGTCTTTATGGAACCGAAGCCGTTCGCGGTGGGACTCCGGATCCAGCACCCCCAGGCGCAGATCAATAAGAACCAGTATGGAATGGAGGACGCCGGAAAGCTCGGGGCGGCGCCCTATAAAGTGACGGCAAAGACCACCAGCGGCCGCGGTGTGTATTCATTCTGTATGTGCCCGGGCGGAATGGTGGTGAACGCGTCCTCAGAAAAGGGGCATCTCGCTGTCAATGGAATGAGTAATTTTAAGAGAGACAGCGGTATCGCGAACAGTGCCCTGATCGTGGCCATCACCCCGGCGGATTTCCCGGAAGCAGGACCTTTGGGCGGCATCGCGTTCCAGAGAAGCCTGGAAGAGCGTGCGTTCGCCCTCGGCGGAGGAAAGATCCCGATCCAGCTCTACGGCGATTTCGCCGCGAACCGACCGACGGTGGCCCTGGGAGACGTAGATCCTGTGTTTTGCGGAGGTTTCTCCTTCGCGAACTTGCGGGAGCTGATGCCAGAGGCCTTAAACGGAGCGTTTCTGGAAGGAATGGAACAGTTCGGAAGACGGATCAAAGGGTTTGACCGTGCCGACGCTGTCCTTGCGGGAATTGAGAGCCGTACGTCATCACCGCTCAGGATCTGCCGCGATGAGAGCCTTCAGAGCAGTTTAAAGGGGCTATATCCATGCGGCGAGGGAGCCGGGTACGCCGGGGGGATCACATCGGCGGCCATGGACGGCCTGAAGGTTGCGGAAGAGATCATAAAGCGATATGCGGCGGATGAGTAGTCAAACGTAAACAGTCAGCAGTGCGTTCAATAGCACTGAGGATTCCGCTGAAAGGAGACTTTTCATATGACAGAGAGAGAATTATTAAAAGATAAAAAGAGAATCGTGATCAAGATCGGATCTTCTTCACTGACACACGCGGAGACAGGCGATCTGAATCTTGCAAAGATCGAGAAGCTTGTCCGCATCATCAGTGACATGAGAGGCATGGGAAAAGAAGTGATCCTTGTTTCCTCCGGTGCCATCGCCACAGGACGCCAGACCCTTGGCGGAAAGAAACCGGAGACGGTTGCCGAGAAACAGGCATACGCGGCTGTGGGTCAGGCACGTCTCATGATGGTGTACCAGAAGCTTTTCTCCGAGTACAACCAGACTGCGGCACAGATTCTGATCACAAAGGCGACGATCCTGGATGATACCTCCCGCAGGAATGCGAAGAACACGTTCAATGAACTTTTAAAGCTCGGAACGGTGCCGATCGTAAATGAGAACGATACCGTATCTACATATGAAATTAAATTCGGTGATAACGACAGACTTTCTGCCATCGTTGCGGCCCTCGTGGAAGGCGATCTGTTATTCCTTCTCTCCGACATCGACGGTCTCTACACCGACGATCCGAAGAAAAATCCGGACGCGAAGTTCATCAGCCAGGTGGATGATCTTACCGATGAATTTATGGCTATGGGTAAGGGAACCACAGGAAGTGACGTGGGAACAGGCGGAATGGCGACGAAGCTCCATGCGGCAAAGATCGCGACGGAGAGCGGAGCCGACATGGTGATCGCCAACGCGGACGATCTGGAAGTTATGTGGCGGATCTTAAAGGGCGAGGAGATCGGAACGCTCTTTAAAGCGAATAAGAGCAGTGAATTTGCGCTGTTGGATTATATTCAGAGCATTCATGCGTAATATGGGTTCTGAAAAGAAACTGAGAGGACAAGAGAAACAAATATGAAACAGGAACAGATCGACAGAATCAATGAGCTTTACCATAAATCCCAGGCCGTAGGACTTACGGACGCGGAAAAAGAGGAACAGGCAGCTTTGAGAAAACAGTATGTTGCCGACATCAAGGCGAGTCTCAGAGGCCATTTAAACAATATCTCCATCGTTGAGAAGGATGGCTCTGTGACAGATCTTGGAAAGAAATACGGAAATGTTGGAAAAACGGAAAGCTGATCTTAGAAAAGACATAAGAGACCAGTTAAGGTCACTGCCGGAAGAAGAGAAAGAGATCCTGGACCGCCAGATCGCGGAGCGGGTCCTGACTCTTCCTGCGGTCACTGGTGCCGGGGCAGTTTACGGATATGCGTCCTTAAACTGGGAGACGGGGACTGCGGAGATCTTAAAAGAGCTTTGGAAGAAAAAATGCATTGTCTGCCTTCCAAGAGTCATGGGTGAGACGATGGAGTTTTTCGTGACTGACTCAGAAAATGATCTCACTGAGGGCGCGTTTCACATTATGGAGCCTAAGAATGGATGCCGGAGCGCAGAAGAGTACCATGCGGAAATAGCTTCGGAAAAAATGGACCAGGAATTTCAACAGAAATCCAGGTGTATTTTTCCGACAGCACCGATCCTGGTGCCGGGCATGGGATTTACGGAAAACGGAGTCCGCCTTGGAAAAGGCGGCGGATATTATGACCGGTATCTGGAGACGCATCCCGGCCATAAGACCATTGCCCTGGCATACGAGTTCCAGATCCTTCATGAGCTCCCGGCGGAGCCGTATGACAAGAGCGTGGATATGATCGTGACAGAAAAACGGGTGATCCGGTGCAGCATTAAGTAACAACATACAGACTGACATTCTTTGAACCGAAAATACCGGGTGATACATTGCATGATCAGGATCACAAATCAGGGAGGAAACAGCCATGTTAATAGAAATCGGACAGAAAGCAAAAGAAACTTCCTATATCCTCGGAAAAATGGGGACAGACTTAAAGAACGCGGGACTTCTGGCTGCGGCCCAGGAGATCCTGGATGAAGAGGATGAGATCTTAAAAGCCAACGCGGCGGATGTCGCAAAAGCGAAAGAAAGAGGAATGGCTCCGGGACTTGTGGACCGCCTGGAGCTGAACCACAAGCGGATCGAGGGAATTGTGGAGGGCATGCGCCAGGTCGTAGGTCTCGAGGATCCGGTGGGAGAGGTGATCTCCATGAAGAGGCGCCCGAACGGACTCCTGATCGGCCAGAAACGGGTGCCTTTTGGTGTTATCGGAATCATCTACGAGGCGAGACCGAACGTTACGGCAGATGCTTTTGCGCTCTGCTTTAAGACGGGAAATGCTGTGATCCTTCGCGGCGGCAGCGACGCGCTGGAATCCAACAAAGCCATCGTCACAGCGATCAGGAATGGTTTAAAGAAGGAAGGAATCCCGGAGGATGCCATCTCTCTGATTGAGGACACAAGCCATGAGACCGCGAGAGAGTTCATGCGGATGAACGGATATCTCGATGTCCTGATCCCGAGAGGCGGGGCAGGCCTGATCCGTACCGTTGTGGAGAACAGCACGGTTCCGGTGATCGAGACGGGTACCGGAAACTGTCATATCTATGTGGACGAGAGCGCGGATTTCGATATGGCGTTAGATATCATCTTTAATGCGAAGACCCAGAGGATCGGTGTCTGCAACGCCTGCGAATCCACCTTGGTACATAGAAAGATTGCAAAGGAATTCCTGCCGCTGATGAAAAAGCGTCTCGATGAGAAAAATGTGGAGATACGTGCTGACGAGGGTGCCCGCTCCATCGTGCCGGAATTTACGGCGGCCACAGAGGAAGACTGGGGAAAAGAGTACCTGGATTATATTCTCTCCTGCAAGATCGTGGACTCCGTGGATGAGGCTATCGCCCATATCAACCGGTACAATACGGGACATTCCGAGGCTATCGTGACAAAGGACTACGAGAACGCCCAGAAATTCTTAAATGAGGTGGACGCGGCGGCAGTTTATGTCAATGCCTCCACGAGATTTACTGACGGATTTGAGTTCGGCTTCGGCGCTGAGATCGGTATCAGCACCCAGAAGCTCCATGCGAGAGGACCGATGGGACTTCTGGCGCTGACATCTACGAAGTATATTATTTACGGGGATGGACAGATCCGCAAATAGAAATACAGGCTGTAAAGCATTCCGGCGGATTTCCGCTAACGTTGGTCATGGGCGGAGAAGTAAAAAACAACGTAACTGTTCAGTAGGTCTGCGCACTTGCTGCGCTGACCGTAAGAAAACGTAGGCTGGAAGGCAAAAATTCCATCAGCGAAGCTGATCTGGAATGGATTTTTGCACGTAACTATGAAGGTACTGAATAGCTACAAAACAACAAGGTTGCATTTTCGGGGAATCTTGGGTATAATCATTCGGGACAGTTCAGCCAGGGACGTTTATGCCCAAAAGAGAACGGCTGAACATAAAGGTTTATAAAAATAGTTGGAGAAATATCAGAATGACAGATAAAAATATTATCGCAGGTGCCCCGACAGAGGAACCTGCGAGACAGCAGTACTTTATGGAACAGGTGAAGAAGCTCGTGGAGGCGGAGAGCGCGAAAAAAGGCCGTCCGCTCACCTGTTTTATCAACACCTTCGGGTGCCAGATGAATGCCAGAGACTCCGAAAAGCTCCTTGGAATCTTAAAGGAAGCCGGTTATGAGGAGGGAACCGATGAGAATTCAGATTTCGTCCTCTACAATACATGCACCGTTCGTGAGAACGCGAACTTAAAGGTTTATGGCCGCCTTGGATATTTAAGCGGCGTAAAGAGAAAGAACCCGGATATGATGATCGCCCTCTGCGGCTGCATGATGCAGGAGCCGGAGGTAGTCGCAAAGATCAAGAAGAGCTACCGCCATGTGGACCTGATCTTCGGAACCCACAATATCTTCAAGCTTGCGGAGCTGCTCTACGAGCGCTTCATGGAGAAGAAGATGGTGGTCGATGTATGGGAAGGAACAAATGAGATCGTGGAGGAACTCCCGATCGAGAGAAAATATCCGTTCAAATCTGGTGTCAACATCATGTTCGGCTGCAACAACTTCTGCAGCTACTGCATCGTGCCGTATGTGCGCGGACGCGAGAGAAGCAGGGAGCCGGGAGATATTATCAAGGAGATCGAGGGTCTTGTGGCTGACGGCGTCGTGGAAGTCATGCTTCTGGGACAGAACGTCAACTCCTACGGAAAGAACCTGGAACAGCCAATCACGTTCGCGGAGCTCCTTAGAAGAGTGGAAAAGATCGAGGGACTTGAGCGGATCCGCTTCATGACCTCCCATCCGAAGGATCTCTCCGATGAGCTCATCGAGACCATGAAGAACTCCAAAAAGATCTGCAGCCATTTGCATCTTCCGCTTCAGTCTGGCAGCAGTGAGATCTTGAAGAGAATGAACCGCAAATACTCGAAGGAACAGTACCTCGCCCTGGTGGAGAAGCTCCGTGCGGCAATGCCGGATATCTCCCTGACTACCGATATCATCGTGGGATTCCCGGGAGAGACCGAGGAAGACTTCGAGGAGACCATGGATGTGGTGAGAAAAGTGCGTTACGACAGTGCTTTCACCTTCATCTACTCCAAACGTACCGGAACACCGGCGGCTGCTATGCCGAACCAGGTCCCGGAGGACGTGGTAAAGAACCGTTTCGACCGCCTGCTTAAGGAGGTCCAGGACATTGCGGCTGAGGTCGTAAAGCGCCACGAGGGAACGGTACAAAAAGTCCTTGTGGAAGAGATCGATACTCACGAGGCAGGCTTTGTGACAGGAAGACTTTCCAACAACACAGTCGTACATTTCGCTGGAGACGCATCTCTGATCGGAAAGATCGTTGACGTCTCTTTAGACGAGGCAAAGGGATTCTACTATATGGGATCTCTCGTAAAATAAGATGAAACACATGTGACGCCCGGAGCTGAGTGCTTCGGGCGCTGTGGGCATGTTAAGGAATAGGAGAAAAGACGTGGGACAGATTTCACCAATGATGACACATTATCTCGAAACAAAAAAACAGTATCCGGACTGTATTCTTTTTTACCGGTTGGGTGATTTCTACGAGATGTTTTTTGAGGATGCCAAGACGGTTTCAAGAGAACTGGAACTGACACTGACGGGAAAGGACTGCGGCCTGGAAGAGCGGGCACCGATGTGCGGTGTGCCATTCCACGCGGTGGAAGGTTATCTCACGAGACTTGTCCAGAAAGGCTACAAGGTCGCTATCGCGGAGCAGATGGAGGACCCGAAGCTCGCAAAGGGCCTCGTAAAGCGCGAAGTCATCCGCGTTGTGACACCAGGAACCATCACGAGCTCTCAGGCCCTGGATGAGACAAAGAACAACTACCTGATGGCAGTTGTGTATACCGGAAACAATTACGGAATTGCGACGGTCGACATTACGACCGGCGATTTTTTTGTTACAGAGGTGACGAGCGAGCGGGCGCTGCTTGATGAGATCAATAAGTTCACACCGTCGGAGCTTGTGTGCAACGAGGCGCTCTTTATGTCCGGGCTGGACATGGATGAGTTAAAAGAGCGGTATCATTTTGCCGTGACCGCCCTGGAAAACAGGTTTTTCTCGGACGATGACTGCAGAAAGATCTTAAAAGAGCACTTCCATGTGATGAGTCTGGAAGGGCTGGGACTGGGCGACTACGAGAACGGGATGATTGCCTCCGGTGCTGTTCTTCAGTACCTCTATGAGACACAGAAGAATGACCTGTCCCATCTGACGAAGATCACACCGTATACGACAGGTCAGTTCATGATGATCGACACCTCCACGAGACGAAATCTGGAGTTAGTTGAGACTTTAAGGGAAAAGCAGAAGCGCGGATCCCTGCTCTGGGTCCTCGATAAGACAAAGACGGCCATGGGAGCGAGACTTCTTCGTTCTTTTATTGAGCAGCCGCTGATCGATAAAGAGGAGATCGAGCGCCGCCAGCAGGCCATCGAGGAACTGAACATGAACTACATTTCCAGGGAGGAGATCCGGGAATACTTAAATTCCGTCTACGACCTGGAACGCCTCATGGGCCGCATCAGTTACAAGACGGCGAACCCGAGAGACCTTCTCTCCTTTAAGAATTCCCTGGAGATGCTGCCGTATATCAAAGATATTCTCGGAGAATTCTCCTGCGAGCTCTTAAAGAAGATGAATGAGGACCTGGACCCGCTCCGGGACCTCTATGAGCTGATCGACCGCTCCATTGTCGACGAGCCGCCGATCACGGTCCGCGAGGGAAACATCATCAAGGATGGATACAGCGAGGAAGCCGACAAGTACCGGAAGGCGAAGACCGAGGGGAAGGCATGGCTGGCGGAGCTTGAGACGGAGGAGAAGGAAAAGACCGGGATCAAAAATCTGAAAATCAAGTACAACAAGGTGTTCGGCTACTATTTTGAGGTGACGAACTCCTTCAAGGACTTAGTTCCGGAGTACTTTATCCGTAAACAGACGCTGACAAACGCAGAGCGGTACACCACAGACCGCCTGAAAGAGCTGGAAGACATTATCATGGGAGCGGAGGACCGCCTTTACACCTTAGAGTACGACCTGTTCTGCGATGTGCGTGATCAGATCGCGGCGGAAGTCCTGCGGATCCAGAGTACCGCGAAGGCTATCGCGGGCATTGACGTGTTCACATCCCTGTCCACGGTGTCCATGAGAAATAACTATGTGAAGCCGAAGATCAACGAAAAAGGCGTGATCAACATCAAGAACGGCCGCCATCCGGTGGTGGAGAAGATGATCAAGGACAGTCTGTTTGTCGCAAACGATACATATCTGGACAATGGAAAGAACAGGATCTCCGTCATTACAGGACCGAACATGGCCGGCAAGTCCACCTATATGAGACAGACAGCCCTCATCGTCCTCATGGCGCAGATCGGAAGCTTTGTCCCGGCGGACGAGGCAAATATCGGAATCTGCGACAGGATTTTTACGAGAGTCGGCGCCTCCGATGACCTGGCTTCCGGTCAGAGTACATTTATGGTTGAGATGACGGAGGTGGCGAATATCCTGAGAAACGCCACAAAGAATAGTCTTCTTGTCCTCGATGAGATCGGCCGCGGTACGAGTACCTTCGATGGTCTGTCCATCGCCTGGGCAGTCATCGAACATATCAGCAACCCGAAGATCCTTGGCGCGAAGACATTGTTTGCGACCCATTACCATGAGCTCACAGAGCTTGAAGGAACCATCAGTGGAGTCAACAACTACTGTATTGCCGTGAAGGAACAGGGGGACGATATCGTGTTTCTCAGAAAGATCGTAAAGGGCGGTGCAGATAAGAGCTATGGTATTCAGGTCGCGAAGCTTGCGGGTGTACCGGATCCGGTGATCGCTAGAGCGAAAGAGCTTGTGGAAGAACTTGCCAGTGCCGATATTACCGCGCAGGCAAAGGAGATCGCTCAGATGAGCGCGTCCCCGCAGCACAAGGCAGTGGCAAAGCCGGACGAGGTGGATCTCAACCAGATGTCCATCTTTGACACGGTGAAGGACGACGATATCATAAAAGAACTCGGGGATCTGGAGCTTTCCAGCATGACACCGATCGATGCGTTGAATACGCTGTACAGGCTGCAGACGAAGCTTAAGAACCGCTGGCAGTAATGATACGCCCCCCTTGTGGGTGCGGGTTTTCGCATGTAACGGTGTGAAAGACAGATACCTGCGAGGGTAAAATATGAAAGAGAGGGAGAGAGACTATGCCGATTCAGGTGTTGGATCAGAGTACGATCAACCAGATCGCTGCGGGAGAGGTTGTGGAGCGGCCTGCTTCCGTGGTGAAAGAGTTAATGGAAAACGCCATCGATGCCGGTTCCACGGCGATCACCGTGGAGATCCGTCAGGGCGGCATCGGGTTTATCCGGATCACGGACAATGGATGCGGGATCAAGAAAGAAGAGCTTCCGTTAGCGTTTCTTCGCCACTCCACCAGTAAGATCCGGACAGCGGAAGATCTGCTCACGGTTTCTTCCCTCGGATTCCGCGGTGAGGCACTTTCCAGCATAGCGGCAGTTTCCCAGGTGGAACTGATCACGAAGACCTCCGGCAGCCTTACGGGATCCAGATACCGGATCGAGGGAGGCGAGGAGAAAGGCCTCGAGGAGATCGGCGCACCGGATGGAACTACATTTATCTCCAGAAATCTCTTTTTCAACACACCTGCAAGGCGGAAATTTTTGAAGACGGAGACCACAGAGGGCACCCATGTGGCAGATCTTGTAGAAAAGATCGCCCTGTCCCACCCGGAGATCTCCATACGGCTCATCGTGAATAATCAGAGCCGCCTTCACACATCGGGGAATCACAACCTGAAGGATATCATCTACACCATCTACGGCCGGGAGATCGCGGCAAACCTTCTTCCGGTAGAAGTGTCAAACGGGATGGTAAAGATCTCCGGATTTATCGGGAAACCACTGATTGCCCGTGGAAACAGGAATTTTGAGAATTATTTTATCAACGGGAGATACATTAAGAGCGGACTCGTGTCCAAAGCTATCGAGGACGGATATAAGAGCTACATGATGCAGCACAAATATCCTTTTACGCTTCTGCATCTCACGGTGGAGCCGGAGTATATCGATGTGAACGTGCATCCGTCGAAGATGGAACTCCGGTTCAAGGACGGTGAGAGCATGTACCGCGTGATCTGTCAGGCGGTAACGGACGCACTCTCCGGGAAGGAACTGATCCCGAACGTGAGCCTCATGTCAGAACGGGAAGAGCGGGAGCTCGAGAAAAACGAAAGTGCCGCAGCACAGAATATTATTCCAGGAGACGGAATAAATACTCCGGCAAAGAATGGTCATGGACCGGAACCTTTTGAGCGCCGCCGCCTGGAAGCCATGGGAATCCGCGAGGAACGTCCGGCTTATGGGGAGAAGAAGCAGGAGAGCAGGTGGATCCTGCCGCCGAAGCCGCTCACGAGGGAACTGCCGCAGGAACGCGCACAGGCACAGCAGCCAAAAGAGTGTGGGAATGCGTCGATAGAGAAGGCAGGGGCAATAAAAGCCACAGTTTCCGCGGAATCACCGTCATATGGTGCGGGAGTCCCGGAAGAGACAGGAGCGGCAGCAATGCCTGCGGCTTTGGAAGAGAAAGAGAAAGCTCCGGAGACGACAGGTGCGGCTTTGACTGCGAAGAAAGCGGTCCCGGCTGAGAAAGAAGTATCTCTGGCAGAGAAGGAAGCGCCTCCTGAGCAGATGGAAATGTTCGACAACCGCCTTCTTTCAGAATCCGCGAGAAAGCGCCATCGCCTGATCGGTCAGGTTTTTGAGACCTACTGGCTTGTGGAGTACGACGGCAGTCTCTACATCATCGACCAGCATGCCGCCCATGAGAAAGTCCTGTTTGAGAAGAACTTCGCTTCCTTAAAGACGAGGGAATATACCTCCCAGTTCATCAGTCCCCCGATCATCCTGACACTCTCCTTACAGGAGGAGGATCTCCTAAAGCGCCATATGAAGGTATTCACGGACATTGGCTTTGAGATCGAGCCGTTTGGCGGAAATGAGTACGCGGTGCGCGCAGTGCCGGACAATCTGTTCTCTCTGGCAAAAAAAGATCTTCTGATGGAACTGATCGACGGTCTCTCCGATGATGGAATGGGGAAAAACGTGGAGTCCATCTATGACCGGATCGCTTCCATGTCCTGCAAGGCGGCGGTCAAGGGAAACAACGAGCTGTCCTTCGCGGAGGCGGACAAGCTTATCGATGAACTGTTAAAACTGGAGAATCCATATAACTGCCCGCACGGAAGACCGACGATCGTCGCGATCAGCAAATATGAGATGGAAAAGAAATTTAAGAGGATCGTATGATGAAAAAACCTTTGATCATAATCACCGGGCCGACGGCGTCCGGCAAGACCGCCCTCTCCGTGGAACTTGCGAAAAAGGTCGGCGGCGAGATCATCAGTGCCGACTCCATGCAGGTGTACCGCCACATGGATATCGGATCCGCGAAGGTGACGAGGGAGGAGATGGACGGTGTCAGGCATTACCTGATCGATGTCCTTGACCCATGGGACGAATTTAATGTGGTGGTGTTCCAGAATCTTGCAAAACGGGCCATGGAGGAGATCTATGCCGCCGGACATATCCCGATCATCGCCGGAGGCACTGGATTTTATATCCAGGCACTGGTGAACGATATCGATTTTACGGAAAATGACAGTGACACGGGATACAGGGAAGAATTGGAGTGTCTGGCGGCAGAAAAAGGCGCGTCCTGCCTTCACGATATGTTAAAGGAAGTGGACCCGGAGTCGGCGGAGGCGATCCACGAGAACAACGTGAAGCGTGTGATCCGCGCCCTGGAGTTTTACAAAAAGACCGGGACAAAGATATCCGAACACAACGAGGCGGAGCGGCAGAAAGAATCGCCTTACAACTTCGCTTACTATGTACTGAACATGGATCGCGAACGCCTGTATCAGAGGATCGACCTGCGGGTAGATCTCATGATGAAAAATGGCCTTCAGGCGGAGGTGGAGAAATTAAAAGAGATGGGCTGTACGCGGGACATGGTGTCCATGCAGGGACTTGGTTACAAGGAAATCCTCGATGCCCTGGACGGAACGATCTCCCTGGAGGAAGCCGTCTACATCATTAAGCGCGATACCAGACATTTCGCGAAGCGCCAGCTCACCTGGTTTAAGAGAGAAAAAGAAGTTATCTGGGTGGATCAGGGAAAGTTTGATTTTGATCGAGAAAAGATTCTTGCATGGATGTCGGAGGATCTGCGTAAACGGAATATTCTGACAGATCATCTGCGCTGAAAATTCATTCTTACAATAGATGTTAAAAGGAGAAATCATGGAACTTACAAAGATGTATGGAGAGCTTGGAATCTCCGAGAAAGTTTTAAACTATGGAAGAGAGATCGAAAAGAGCCTGCATGACCGTTTTGAGAGGATCGACAGGACTGCCGAGTATAACCAGTTAAAGGTCATCAAAGCCATGCAGGAGGCGAGAGTCAGCGATATCCATTTCGCCGGAACTACAGGATACGGCTACAATGATCTTGGCCGTGACACGTTGGAGGAAGTCTATGCGAAGGCATTCCACGGCGAGGACGCTCTTGTGCGCCCACAGCTGATCTCCGGAACCCACGCGTTGACCATCGCTCTTTCCGGAAATCTCCGCCCGGGCGATGAGATCCTCTCCCCGGTGGGGAAACCGTACGATACTTTAGAGGAAGTCATCGGAATCCGTGATTCTGTCGGTTCCTTAAAGGAGTTCGGCATCACCTACAGCCAGGTGGACCTTCTTCCGAACGGTGATTTCGACTTTGAGAATATCAAAAAAGCTATCAACGAGCGAACAAAACTTATCGAGATCCAGCGCTCCAAGGGATACGCCACAAGACCGACCTTATCCGTAAAGCGTATCGGTGAGCTGATCTCCTTTATCAAGTCCATCAAGCCGGATGTGATCTGCATGGTAGATAACTGCTACGGCGAGTTTGTTGAGGAGATGGAGCCGACAGATGTGGGAGCGGACATGATCGTCGGTTCCTTAATCAAGAACCCGGGCGGCGGACTTGCACCGATCGGCGGCTATATTGTCGGACGCAAGGACTGCGTGGAGCGCGCGGCATACCGCCTGACAGCTCCGGGTCTCGGAAAAGAGGTCGGTGCCAGCCTCGGTGTCAGCCAGTCTCTCTACCAGGGACTTTTCCTGTCTCCGACCGTTGTTGCGGGTGCGTTAAAGGGCGCGATCTTCGCAGCAAACGTGTACGAGAAGCTGGGCTTCGGCGTCGTTCCGAACGGCACTGAAAGTCGTCACGATATCATCCAGGCCATCACCTTCGGAACACCGGAAGGTGTCATCAAGTTCTGCGAGGGCATCCAGGCGGCAGCGCCGGTGGACAGCTTCGTGACTCCGGAGCCGTGGGCGATGCCGGGATACGATTCCGATGTCATCATGGCAGCAGGAGCGTTCGTTCAGGGGTCCTCAATCGAACTTTCCGCAGACGGTCCGATCAAGCCGCCGTACGCGGTATACTTCCAGGGCGGACTCACATGGTATCACGCGAAGCTCGGTATCTTAATGTCCCTTCAGAAGTTAGTGGATGCAGGGATCGTGACACTTTAAGAGTGTGAACTTTTTCTTAACTCATTGTTTTTGGGTGTGAAATATGCTAAAATTTCCTGCATAGGCGAAACAAACAGCTGCCGGGGCTGACGATCATGCGCAGTTCCGGCGATCGAGAGGAATGAAACAGTATGAAGAGTAAAAGTTCCTGGGCGCTGCTTCTCCTTCTGCTTTCCGGAATCGTTCTGGGAGGCTTTATCGGGGAGATGACAGCGAAGGTACCGGGACTTTCCTGGTTGAATTTTGGAGAATCCTTTGGTCTTAACGATCCACTGATCCTTAACCTCGGGATCCTCGTGATCACGTTCGGACTCAGCATCCGGATCACGATGGCGAGCATCATCGGCGTGATCATCGCAATTTTAATTTACCATTTTCTGTAGGAAAAGGGGCATCTGCCGTATCGTGTACTTGGAGAGACAGGAAAGGCGGAATGTCAGTATGGAAAAGAAAAATGGAAAGACAATGAAGGGACTTCCGGTCTCGGAACGCCCCTACGAGAAGGTGCTGGAGAAAGGGCCGGTATCCCTCTCGGACGCGGAGCTTCTCTCCGTGATCCTGCGCTCCGGGGCGAAAAATATCCCGGTGCGGGACATGGCGGAGGAAATCTTAAATGCCGGAAATCCGCCGGGACTTGCGGGACTTCTCCACGGAACAGTGGAGGACTATAAGGAGATCCACGGTGTCGGTGAGGTGAAGGCGATCCAGCTTGCCTGTATCGGAGAACTCTCCGCCAGAATCTGGAAGGCGGCGGCATCGGAGAAGAACATCATTTTTGACGCACCGTCGAAAGTGGCGGCCTTTTATATGGAGGAAATGCGCCATTTAGAGCAGGAGAACTTAAAACTTCTGCTCCTGAACACGAAAAATATTCTGCTGAGGGATATCACAGTCTCCAGGGGAACGGTGAACGCATCCTGCGCGACACCGCGGGAGATCTATATCGAGGCGCTGCGCTTCAGGGCCTGCGGGATCATCCTGCTCCACAACCATCCCAGCGGGGACCCGACACCCAGCCGGGAAGACTGCCTTTTCACAGAACGGGTCCGGGAAGCCGGGAGTCTTATGGGAGTCCCGCTTTTAGACCATATCATTATCGGAGATAATTCCTATGTGAGCCTTAGAGAACGGGGAATTTTTGAAACATGAAAAACAATACGAAATATTTTCTATTTGGACTGTCGCTTCTCTGCGTCTGCATGATCGGAATCACGACCATCAAGGGAAGCATCTTAAACCCGCTGAGAACCGCGGTGGGCTATGTGCTGGTGCCGATCCAGTCCGGCGTGAATCAGGTTGGCGGCGGTCTCTACAATGAACTGAGCAGTGTCGGAAAGCTTAAGACGGCACTGGCGGAGAATGAAACCTTAAAGACGAGAGTGGATGAGCTGACGGAGGAGAACACGAGACTCCGCTCCGAACAGTTTGAGTTAGAGCGTTTAAGAAGCCTCTACGAGCTGGATCAGGAGTACATGCAGTACCATAAGATCGGTGCCCGGATCATCGCAAAGGACTCCAGCTCCTGGTTTTCCGTATTTCGCATCGACAAAGGGTCTGATGACGGAATCAAGGAGGACATGAATGTCATCGCAGGCGGCGGTCTTGTTGGCATCGTCACAGACGTGGGTGCAAACTACGCCACAGTCCGCTCCATCATTGATGATTCCAGCCGTGTGAGTGCCATGGCACAGCAGTCCGGGGACTCCTGCATCGTGGCAGGTGATCTGCAGCTCTTTAAAGAGGGCCGCTTAAAGCTTTCTTACATGGAAAAGGACGATGATATCAAGGACGGCGACATGATCGTCACCTCTAATATCAGCGGAAAGTTCCTGCCGGGAATCCTTGTGGGATACGCCACGGACATCACGGTAGACTACAATGACAACCTGACAAAATCAGGATACCTGATTCCTGCCGCGAGGTTCGACAGACTTCAGGAGGTCCTGGTGATCACAGACTTAAAGGATGCGGGGCCGGAGATCAATGAATAGCAATATGAAACGGATCATTGTAAACTTTGTTCTGGTGATCCTGGCATTTATCGTGCAGACATGTATTTTCCCGCTGCTGCCGTTTCTGGCGGTATACCCAAACCTCATGGTGATCCTGGTGTTCTCCTTTGGGTTTATCAGGGGAAGCGCATGGGGGATGGGCTACGGGCTGATCGTGGGACTTTTGATGGATCTGTCATCCGGAGGTTCCTTGGGGTTCCATACGCTTGTCTTTATCTGGATGGGCTATGTGAACGGAATCTGCACAAAATACTATTATGAGGACTATATTACGCTGCCGCTGGTGCTTTCGGCGCTGAACGAAGTGTTTTATAATTTCTATCTTTATGTATTCGGATTCCTGGTGCGGGGAAGATTGAATTTCGGTTATTATTTTATCAATATTATCCTGCCGGAGACGATCTTCACCGTTGTGACAACACTGATCCTGTACCGGCTGTTCCTGTATATCAGCCGCAAACTGGAAGAGATGGAAAAAAGGAGAGACACAACGATTGTTTAACGATTTTTCTGAGATCCTGAAAGAGTTTTTGAAAAAGCTGCTGTCGTCAAGACTTGTGATCCTGTCGGTGGTATTTGTGGGGCTTTACGCGATCCTGGGCATGCGCCTGTTCAATCTGCAGATCATTGAGGGAGAGCAGTACCAGGAAAACTATATGGCAAAGACAGAGAAAAAGATCAGTCTTACCGGTACCCGTGGAAATATTTATGACAGAAATGGGAATGTTCTTGCATATAATAAACTGTCATACAATGTGACGCTTCAGGATAACGGAGATTACAAGAGATCCAACGACAGAAACCGGATGCTTTTAGAGCTTGTCCGGATCTTGAACCGCCACGGCGAGAGCGTGGAAGGTGAGTTTTCCATTGGATATGATTCCTCCGGGGAGATGATCTTCACGACGACCAGCGAGACGGCAAGAAGACGTTTCCTGAGCGATTACTACGGATTAAAAAAGACGGACGAGCTGGATGACGCGGAAGGAAAATATCCTTCCGATGTGACGGCGAGGGAAGTTTTTGACGACAGGGTGAAGTACTACGGTCTTGACCAGCTGAAGGATGACAACGGAAATCCTATCGAGCTCACCGACGAGGAAGCTCTCGGGATCATCAACATCCGCTACACGATGGGACTCACTGCATACAGGAAATATGAGTCTACGACGATCGCCTCCGATGTCAGCAAGGAGACTATGACGGATGTCCTGGAAAACTCCGGAAACTTAAAGGGTGTAGAAATCGAGGAATCCACGATCCGTGTATACAATGACAGTGTCTATTTTGCACCGATCATCGGTTACATCGGAAAAGTCTGGGATGACGAGCTTGAAAAACTGCGGGAGACGAACCCGGATTACGAGCTGACAGACCTTGTGGGTAAGACCGGAATCGAGGCGTCCATGGAGACGGAACTTCAGGGAAAGAAAGGTTCCCAGACCATGTATGTGGACAGTATGGGACGGATCCTGGAGGTCGTTAAAAGGACGGAGCCGGAGGCCGGACATGACATCTACCTGACGCTGGACCGTGATCTTCAGATCGGTGTGTACCATATTCTGGAGCAGCAGCTCGCCGGTATCATCACGGACAAGCTTGTAAACCGCGACCTGGATGACAACGATTACAAGAAAGCGGCGAATATCCCGATTCCGGTGAAGGATGTTTACTATCAGCTGATCAACAACAATGTTCTGGATCTTTCTGCGTTCTCTGCGCCGGAGGCATCCCAGACAGAGAAAAATATTTATGCGAAATACAGTCAGTCGAGAGAGCAGATCCTGACTCAGATCAGGAGCGAGCTCACGGACGGATCCGCAAGAAAGATGATGGACCTGCCAGAAGATATGTTTGCCTATATGCAGTATATCTACACGCTGCTTTCTGACCGTCAGATCATCAAGACGGATAAGATCGACCAGGAGTCCGATACCTATAAGGCGTGGAAAGACGATTCCATCAGCCTCAGGGATTACTTGTACGACGGAATCGCTGAGAGCTGGATCGACACGACAAAGTTAAAGATCAAGTCCAGATATTCCGACGCGGACAGCATTTACCAGACCATCGTGGAATATGTGCTGGATGACCTGCAGAACGATGCGGCCTTCACAAAGAAGATCTTCCGGTATCTCGTAAACAACGGCACCGTATCCGGCAAGGAGCTCTGTCTCGCCCTCTATGACCAGAATATCCTGGCATACGACGAGAATGAAGTCCGGATGCTAGAGGCGGGCGGAGACGAGTACGCGTTCCAGTTTGTCAGAAAGAAGATCTCCGATATCGAGATCACACCGGCCCAGCTGGCTCTGGATCCGTGTTCTGCCAGCGCGGTCATCACGGACGTCAACACCGGTGAGGTGCGGGCGCTGGTGACATACCCGAGCTACGACAATAACAAGTTCTCCGGAACTGTGGATGCGGAGTATTACAATAAGTTAAATAATGACCAGTCCCTGCCACTCTTCAACAATGCCACTCAGGCACAGAAAGCGCCGGGTTCCACCTTCAAACCGATCATCGCGGTAGCGGCTTTGGAGGAGGGAGTCATCGGATTAAACGACACGGTGAACTGTACCGGCATCTATAAGGAGATCTCACCGGCGTTGAGATGTTGGATCTATCCGGGACAGCATGGACCTCTCGATGTGGTCCACGGTATCCAGAATTCCTGCAACGTGTTCTTCTCCGAGATGGGACACCGTCTCTCCATGGACGAGAACGGCAACTATTCACCGGAGCTCGGTATCGAGAAGATTCGGAAATACGCGTCGCTGTTCGGTCTGGATGAGACATCAGGAATCGAGATCGCTGAGAGAGAGCCGCAGATGACAACGGAGAAGCCGGAAGCGTCCTCCATCGGACAGGGTAAGAACTCTTACTCCAACGTCCAGCTTTCCAGATATATCACGGCTGTGGCCAACAAGGGAACAGTCTTCAAACTGAGTCTTCTCGATAAGATGACAGATTCCCAGGGAAATCTCTTAGAAGATTTCACTCCGGAGGTCCGCTCTACCATCGATGTGAAGGATTCCACATGGAACGCGGTCCACACCGGTATGCGCCGGGTTATCTCCGACGGTTCCGCGAGAAAGATCTTCAGCGATCTAGAGGTGGATATCGCCGGTAAGACAGGTACTGCCGAGGAGATCAAAAACGGACACCGCATCAACCATGCGTTCTTCGTTTCCTTTGCACCTTACCAGAATCCGGAAATTGCGGTGACGGTAAATATTCCGTATGGATATTCGTCATCCAACGCAGCGACGGCCGCGAAAAATATTTATCGTTTCTACTACGGATATACAGACCTGAATTACATTCTGAATAACAGTGCGCTGAACTCTTCGAACGTAGAGATCGGAGACTAGTCCACGCACTGCACAAACAAAAAGCTGCAGCCCGGCGAATCTGCCGGGCTGTAAGGCGTTGACGGACCGGCGGTCTGGTTTACCTGCCGAAGTTACATAAAGGGGGATTTCAAGATGAAAGATGCTGTCGTAATCAAGGGAAATAAAGCGGGAATGACGGTTTATCTGGAGAAAGACCTGGATTTTGAGGAGGTTCTTCAGGCAATCGCAAAGAAGTTCAAGGCGACGGCGAAATTCTGGGGAGCTGCCCAGATGACGCTGACACTGGAGGGACGGGATCTGACACCGGAGGAGGAGTACCGTGTCGTTCAGACTATTACGGAAAACTCCGACATTGAGGTGCTTTGCCTTCTTGACACGGACGGGAATCGGACGAAAAAGTGTGAGCAGGCGCTAAATGAGAGACTTATGGAGCTGTCCTCCCTCACAGGCCAGTTTTATAAGGGAAATCTCCGCGACGGGGATGAACTGGAATCGGAAGCCAGTATCGTCGTGATCGGTGATGTGGAAAAGGGAGCGAAGGTCAGCGCGAAAGGAAATATCATCGTCTTAGGGGCGCTCCGCGGAGCGGCTTACGCAGGTGTCTGTGGGAATGAGGACGCGGTGATCGTCGCCTTCGAGATGGCACCGATGTCTGTGCGGATCGCCGGACTTTCCCTGAAAAAAGCTGGAAACGGACGTCACCTGGGGCGGGGGCCGATGATGATCCTGTCCGAAAACGGGAAAGTTGTCGAAGAGCCGATTAAGAAGAGCTTTTTGAGCGCACTTAACTTTATTTAGGTTGCAAATAACTAACTGCCTTTCCTAAATTTTTAATAAACTCCATTTTTTACTGGAATTTTTTGCTTTTTTCATGTAAAATATATTTTGTGGATTTATGTCCAGGCAGCGCCATTCTCAGAAAATAGAACCGCTGCGGTACATTACAACTGAATACAGGAGGATATTCTTATGAGTGAAGTCATTGTTGTTACATCCGGAAAAGGGGGTGTTGGCAAGACGACGACCTCAGCGAATGTCGGTACAGGACTTGCCATGCTTGGGGAAAAAGTAATTCTGATCGATACAGATATCGGTCTGAGAAACCTCGACGTGGTGATGGGACTGGAAAACCGTATCGTCTACAATCTTGTGGACGTCGTGGAGGGAAACTGCCGTCTGAAGCAGGCACTGATAAAAGACAAAAGATATCCAAACCTGTTTTTACTTCCGTCCGCCCAGACCAGGGACAAGTCTTCCGTGACTCCCGGCCAGATGCGAAAGCTGGTGGATGACCTGAGAGAAGAGTTTGATTATGTACTGTTAGACTGTCCTGCCGGAATCGAGCAGGGATTTAAGAACGCCATCGCCGGAGCGGACCGTGCCTTTGTGGTGACAACTCCCGAAGTGTCAGCAATCCGTGATGCGGACCGGATCATCGGTCTTCTGGAAGCAGAGGAGATCTCAAAGATGGATCTCATCGTAAACCGGATCCGGATGGATATGGTCCGGCGCGGAGACATGATGTCAATGGAGGACGTGACGGATATTCTCGGAATCCCAATCCTCGGTGCGATCCCGGACGATGAGGAGATCGTGATCTCCACGAACCAGGGGGAACCTCTGGTGGGAATGAATTCCTTTGCCGGACAGGCTTATCTTAATATCTGTAAGCGGATACTTGGTCAGGAGGTGCCGCTTATGGGGCTTGAGAAAAATAAAGGATTCTTCCATATGTTTAGCGGCCTCTTAAAACGGGCATAAATGAAGAAGAGGCTGTTCCATATCCTGACAGGAAGAAATTCCGGAAACATCGCAAAAAAACGGCTTGAATTTCTGCTGATCGCAGATCGGACCGGATGTACACCGGAAATTCTCGAAATGTTAAAAAACGACATGATAAAAGTCATATCAAGATATATGATGATCGATCCGGAGCAGCTGGAGGTCAAGGTGATTCATATGGACCACAAAAGGGCGGGAGAGAAGCTCCCTGTCCTGTATGCCAGCATCCCGGTTCGGGAACTGCTAGTTAAGGGGACATTTTAGTACATGTTTTCAGAATACAATTTTAGAAACTTCAATTTCCGCCTGCTGTTCTATGCCCTGGCATTAAATGTCATCGGGCTTCTCGTGATCAACAGCGCGGTAAACGGAGACAGAAGCTATATCAACCGCCAGTTGATCGGCCTTTTCGGCGGACTGGTGATCATGCTCTTCCTGGCTCTGACGGATTACCACAAACTGATGCGCTGCACCGGCGTGATTTACCTTGGATGTGTGGCGATCCTTCTCGCGATCATCGTTGCGGGACAGTTCGGAGGAGCCGGAACCGGTGCGAGACGCTGGATCACACTTCCTGTTATCGGACGTTTCCAGCCGTCGGAATTTGTTAAGATCGGTCTGATCATTTTCTTCTCCTGGTTTCTGCAGCGAAATCAGGAGAAGATCAACAATCTCCGCACGTTGATCATCGTCGGAGCGTTTGCTGCGGTTCCGCTGCTCTTAATTATGAAGCAGCCGGATCTGTCCACGAGTATCGTTATCGTGTTTATCATCGTATGCCTGATCTTTGTTACAGGACTCAGCTACAAATGGATCGTCGGCGCTGCCGCTGTCGGGATCCCGGGGCTGGCCCTCACGGTATTTCTCGCTGAGCGAGGCGCAGTGCCGTTTCTGACAGGATACCAGGTAAACCGAATCCTGGCTTTCATCAATCCTGGAAAATATGCGGACTTGAACGTTCAGCAGGATAACTCAAAGATGGCCATCGGATCGGGAATGCTGTATGGAAAGGGCCTGCTCAATGAAACGGCTATTTCCGTAAAGAACGGAAATTTCTTATCGGAGGAACACACCGATTTTATTTTCGCCGTGATCGGCGAGGAGATGGGCTTTGTGGGCTGCATGCTTGTGCTGGTCCTGTACCTTCTCTTTGTATTTGAATGCCTGCGAATGGCAGGGAGAACGAGAGACCTGACCGGAAAGCTTCTCTGTACGGGAATGGCTGCTCTCGTTGGATTCCAGGCATTTACAAACATTGCGGTTGCCACCGGAATTTTTCCAAACACCGGACTTCCGCTTCCGTTTATCAGTTATGGTGTAAGTTCTCTGGTAAGTCTTTATATCGGCATCGGCGTTCTCTTAAACGTCGGACTGCAGCAAAATAAACTAGAATTCTAGGAGGTATTGTTATGAATGTTGGACTGATCGCGCATGATTCCAAAAAGAAACTGATGCAGAATTTCTGTATCGCGTACAAGGGAATCTTAAGTAAACATAACCTCTATGCGACCGGAACCACCGGCAAACTCATCGAGGAAGTCACAAATTTAAATATCCATAAATTCCTGCCTGGGCATCTTGGCGGGGAGCAGCAGATGGGAGCACAGATCGAGAACAACGATATGGACCTCGTGATTTTCTTAAGAGATCCGCTGTCCCCAAAGTCTCATGAGCCGGATGTAAACAAGGCTGTGAAACTTTGCGATATCCACAATGTCCCGTTAGCGACAAACCTCGCTACGGCGGAACTTCTGATCAAGGCCTTGGACCGCGGCGATCTGGAATGGCGCGAGATGTATAAGTAATGGAAAAGAAGATAAGATGGATCCCGGGAATCGTGGGACTCTGCCTGCTTCTTGGCGCGTCTGGCTGCGCGAAGTCCGCAGGTGCAGGAAACTCCTATGCCCTGGATCAGAGGATCGAGACGTTTGCCGCCTCCGGAAGCGGAAGGACGGCGGATGGATTTGCGGCAGACCTGGCGGTGGTGACAGATGAAACGAGCGCGGATGAGACGCTCACAGCGGAGTCTGCCGGAGTGTTTCCGTTAGACGGCGGAAATGCTGTTTTCGCGCAGGATGTCTTTGAACGGAGAAATCCTGCCAGCACGACAAAGGTCATGACAGCGCTTATTGCTTTAAAATATGGAAATCTTGATGATGTGGTGACAGTTCCCCAGGAGTCGGTGATCACGGAGAGCGGTTCCTCCATGGCGGGAGTCGTTCCCGGAGACAAGCTGACACTGGAGCAGCTTCTTTACGGCCTTTTGATCCCGTCCGGAAACGACGCGGCGAACGCTATCGCGGTCCACATGGGCGGATCCATCGAGGGTTTTGTGAAAATGATGAATGGGGAAGCTGTACGGATCGGTGCCACAGGGACACATTTTGCGAATGCCAACGGTCTGACAAACGCGGACCACTATATGACCGCCTACGACCTCTATTTGATGTTCCATGAGGCGTTAAAGTATGAGAAGTTCCGGGATATTATCGGGACGAAGACATACACGGCATCCTATAAGGGGGCGGACGGATCGGATAAGACCGCATCCTGGAGTGTCAGCAACTACTACATGCTCGGAAAGAAAGAGATGCCGGAGGGCCTCTCCGTATTCGGAGGAAAGACCGGAACCACCCAGGCGGCGGGCTACTGCCTGATCATGGGGGAGAAGGACGCGGACGGAAAAGAGTACGCATCTGTTGTGATGCATGCGGACAGCCGCGATGCCCTCTATTCGGATATGTCGACGATCATGGAGAAGATCGACCGATAGCGGAAAACGGGAAGAAAAATACTTGAATGAACAGGACATGAAAGTTTTCGGGTGATTCGAAGGCTTTCATGTCCTGTTTTTGCTCCCGGGCATCCGTAAAGAACTGTCGGCGGCAGATTCTGCAGGTGCTGGAAGTACATTCTGCTTTTGTATGAAATTATTTCGAAATTTAGAAATAATGGTTGCAAATTTTCAGCAAATAGTCTATAATGAATTTACAAACAAGAGATTTTTTATACAAAATATATAAAATCCAAGGAGGAGTGCATTATGGTTCAGATTATCGCAGGACGGAAGGGAAAAGGAAAAACTAAATATTTACTTGACATGGCTAACACAGCTGTGAAAGAGGCAAAAGGTTCAATCGTTTACCTTGATAAGAGTTCGAAACATATGTACGAGCTTAACAATAAGATCCGCTTAATCAATGTGGCGGAGTTTTCTGTAAATACGGCTGAAGGTTTTATCGGTTTCATCTGCGGAATTATTTCCCAGGATCATGATCTCGAGGCGATGTATCTCGACAGCTTCTTGAAGCTTGCCGGTCTTGAGGGAGAAGATATCACTGCAACTCTCGCAGAACTGGATCAGATCAGTACAAAGTACCATGTAAACTTTGTATTAAGCATATCCATGGATGGTGAAGAACTTCCGGAATCTGCAAAAGATATGGTACTGGTAGCTTTATAAAATAATCGCTCCTTCCTATATAAGAGTACATAAACACCTGCCTGGCGGCGGGTGTTTATGTTTTATGGAAAAATGAAAGGCCCGGTTTAACGGGATATTTCCAGGTCAGAGGATATGTATTGCCAAGTGTCTGAAAAGAAAAAATCAAAAATAAATAAAACGTCAAGCAAAAACACTTGACAACCATCTTCGTTTATAGTATGATATCGCAGGTGACCTGATATGGAAAAAATTGTAGCACAGGGTCTTCTGTATGATTTCTATGGAGAGCTCTTAACGGAGCACCAGCGGCGTGTATATGAAGATGTGGTATTTAATGACATGTCCCTCAGCGAGATCGCCGAAGAGCAGGGAATCAGCAGACAGGGTGTGCATGACCTGGTGAAGCGCTGTGACAAGATTCTTTCCGGATACGAGGAAAAACTGAAGCTTGTCGAGAAATTCAACCAGACAAAGAAAATGGTAGAAGAGATTAAGGAACTGGCTGGCCAATATAAAAAGGACGGCGACCGATCCCTGATCGACAGGATCGAAGCAATTTCCGAGGAGATCGGGAAGCTGTAAGCCAGAGGGAGAGTTTTCATGGCATTTGAAAGTTTAGCCGATAAATTACAGAATGTCTTTAAAAACTTAAGAGGCAAAGGAAGACTGACAGAGGCAGATGTAAAAGCTGCTCTGAAGGAAGTCAAGATGGCTCTCCTGGAAGCCGATGTAAGTTTTAAAGTTGTTAAACAGTTTATCAGTTCTGTACAGGAGCGTGCGATCGGACAGGATGTCTTAGAGAGCCTGACTCCGGGACAGATGGTAATAAAAATCGTAAATGAGGAACTCGTAAAGCTTATGGGTTCCGAGACCACAGAGATTGCCTTAAAGCCCCAGAATGAGATCACCGTGATCATGATGATCGGACTTCAGGGTGCCGGTAAAACAACGACTACGGCAAAGCTTGCCGGAAAGTTTAAGGCGAAGGGCAGAAAGCCGCTCCTTGCGGCCTGCGACGTTTACCGTCCTGCTGCGATCAAGCAGTTACAGGTAAACGGTGAAAAAGTCGGAGTTCCGGTCTTCACGATGGGTGATAACCAGAATCCGGTGAATATCGCGAAAGCCGCTGTGGAACATGCCAGAAAAGAAGGCATGAATCTCGTATTCCTCGATACGGCAGGACGTCTTCAGATCGATGAGTCCATGATGGATGAACTCGTCAATATCAAGGAAGCCGTTGAAGTCGACCAGACGATTCTCGTTGTCGACGCGATGACCGGTCAGGATGCAGTAAATGTAGCCGGAAGCTTCAATGATAAGATCGGCGTCGATGGCGTGATCTTAACAAAGCTTGATGGTGATACGCGAGGCGGTGCAGCGTTATCCATTCGTGCCGTAACGGGAAAACCGATCCTCTACGTCGGTATGGGCGAGAAGCTCTCCGATCTGGAACAGTTTTATCCGGACCGTATGGCTTCGAGAATCCTTGGAATGGGTGATATCCTTTCCCTGATCGAGAAAGCCGAGTTTGAGGTGAGCGAAGAGAAGGCGAAGGAAATGAGCCAGAAACTTCGCAAAGCAGAATTTGATTTTAACGATTTCCTGGATCAGATGCGCCAGATCAAAAAGATGGGCGGCATGAACAGCATCTTAAACATGATGCCGGGAATGTCTCAGATGAAGGGAAATGTTGAAATAGACGAGAAATCCATGGATAAAGTGGAGGCGATCATTCTCTCCATGACGAAGGAAGAGCGGGCGAATCCGTCCCTCTTAAATCCGTCGAGAAAACAGAGGATCGCGAAGGGTGCCGGAGTAGATATTGCCGAGGTGAACCGGATCGTCAAACAGTTTGAACAGTCGAAAAAGCTTATGAAGCAGCTTCCTGGAATGATGGGAGGCGGAAAGCGGAAAGGGCTTGGCGGACTGGGCGGCATGCTTGGAAAGATGAAATTACCTTTCTAAATACCGCAATTTATGATAAGAAGGCAAATGCGATTCCCGCATGGCTGATAAACGAAAAAACCAAGGAGGTGAAATTGTCATGGCAGTTAAGATGAGATTAAGAAGAATGGGTCAGAAGAAGGCTCCTTTCTATAGAATTATCGTTGCAGATTCCCGTTCCCCGAGAGACGGTCGCTTCATCGAAGAGGTTGGATACTACGATCCGAACACAGAGCCGAGCACCATCAAATTCGACGAGGAAGCAGCTAAGAAGTGGTTAGGAACAGGCGCTCAGCCGACTGAGACTGTTGCTAAGCTCTTAAAGGCAGCCGGTATCCAGTAATCGAGGTGGATTCAATGAAGGAATTGGTAGAAGTTATCGCCAAAGCGCTGGTTGATAATCCAGATGAAGTCGTTGTTACGGAATCTGAAAAAGAAGAAGAGATCGTCATTGAGCTTAAGGTTGCCCCGACCGATATGGGAAAGGTGATCGGAAAGCAGGGAAGGATCGCGAAAGCCATCCGCTCCGTTGTGAAGGCAGCTTCTTCCAAGATGGATAAGAAAGTGATTGTTGAAATTCAGTAATCGTGAGGGACTGTGGGCAGGATTTTTCCCGGCTGCAGTCCCCTTTCTGTCATTAAGGAGACAATATGGAAAAATATCTTCGCGTAGGCGTCATTACCTCCCCGCACGGCGTGCGCGGCGAGGTGAAGGTCTATCCGACCACGGATGATGTGATGCGCTTTAAAAAATTAGATAAAGTGATTCTGGATCTCGGAAGAGGAGAGACACGGGAGTTAAAGATCCGTCAGGTGAAATTCTTTAAAAATATGGTCATCCTGAAATTTGACGGCGTGGATACCATGAATGAGGTGGAAGGCTGGCGTCAGAAGGATCTTTTGATCACGAGAGACCAGGCGATCCCGCTGGAGGAGGATGAGTTCTTTATCACAGACCTCATCGGACTTAACGTCATCACGGACGAGGGAGAGACACTTGGAACCTTGACGGATGTCATGGAGACCGGAGCGAATGATGTGTACTGCGTGAAGACACCGGAGGGAAAAGAGCTTCTTCTCCCGGCGATCCGCGACTGCATCCTGGACGTGGATCTCGACAAGGAAGAAATGCTTGTACATGTTCTTCCGGGACTTCTTGATCTGTAGGGAGGCTGCGATGAATTTTCATGTGCTTACCCTGTTCCCGGAAATGATCATGAACGGTCTGGAGACGAGTATTCTCGGCCGCGCGGCTGCAAAGGGAATCGTATCCTTTGAGGCGGTGAATATCCGTGACTATACGCTAGAGCGCCACGGCAAGGTGGATGACTATCCGTACGGAGGAGGAGCCGGGATGGTCATGCAGGCGGAGCCGATCTACCGCGCTTACGAGGCCCTTGTGGAGAAGATCGGAAAGAAACCGCGCGTGATCTACATGACACCTCAGGGCCAGACCTTCAACCAGAGCATCGCGGAAGATCTCGCGAAGGAGGAAGATCTGGTGTTCCTCTGCGGCCATTATGAAGGCGTGGATGAGCGTGTCCTCGAGATGATCGCTACAGATTATCTCTCCGCAGGAGACTATGTCCTCACTGGCGGCGAGCTTCCGGCGATGATGATGATCGACTGCATCTCAAGACTTGTGCCGGGAGTGCTGAACAACAATGTGTCCGCGGAGTTTGAAACGTTCCATGACAACCTCTTGGAATATCCCCAGTACACCCGTCCAGAAGTATTTATGGGTAAAAAAGTGCCGGATATCCTGCTTTCCGGACATCACGCGAACGTGGAGAAATGGCGCAGGGAACAGTCCATTATCCGCACATTAAAGAACCGTCCAGAGCTTCTTGGAGATGCGGTCCTGTCGAAGAAGGAGCAGAAGTTTTTAGATGAACTGCTGAGACAGCAGGAGGCGGAGAACGCTCAGAAGGTCGAAAATGAAGAGAAAGCTGCGGTGGAACATGACGGGGAAGAGACTGTCTGATCCATGCAGCAGCTGGAAAAATGAGACTTTTGGCCAGCAAAATTTTGTGCGATTTTTGAGAAAACCGCTTGCATTTTGGCTGGCGGTATGGTAAAATACAAAACTGTGGTATCCGAAAGACGGGGAAACCCTGTCGATACGGAGGCTTAAATAATAAGAGATGGTCCGCTGCCGCAGGAAAAGATGATGCGGGTAAGAACATCGAATACTTTAAGGAGGTTCATATCAATGAACGACATTATCAAGAATATCGAAGCTGCACAGTTAAAAGAGTCTGTACCGAGCTTCAACGTAGGTGACACTGTAAGAGTATCCGCTAAGATCAAAGAGGGAAACCGTGAGAGAATCCAGATTTTCGAGGGTACAGTTATCAAGAGACAGAACGGCGGCGTTAGAGAGACTTTCACAGTAAGAAAGAACTCCAACGGTATCGGCGTTGAGAAGACATGGCCGCTTCATTCCCCGTCTGTTGAGAACGTTGAGGTTGTCAGAAGAGGTAAAGTTCGTCGTGCGAAACTTTACTACTTAAGAACAAGAGTAGGTAAGGCAGCAAAGGTTAAAGAATTAGTAAAATAATTCATAACTGTACAGAGAGTCAGTAGATCAAAGGGGCAATGAAAATTGTCCCTTTGTTTTTAATATTTATGAAAGCGCTGTCACGGAACAATTGCCTTTCAGAGAGGGGGCCTTGCCATGGAATTTTTTGAGGAAAAGGAACCGAACAGACTTCACCGGATCACGGAATGGGCGGTCGACTGCGCAGTCATGGTTGCCCTTGCGTGTTATCTTGTGTTTTGTTTTGGAAGCAGGGTCGAGATGAATGGAAGTTCCATGAAGCCCGTGCTGGAATCCGGAGATGTGGTATTGATGAACCGCCTGTCCTACGATATCGGGAAACCGAACCGGCTTGATGTCGTTGTGTTTGAGCGGGAAGGGCAGCAGCCTGGAATCAAGCGGATCATCGGACTTCCGGGGGAAACGGTCCAGATCAAAAACGGGGCCATCTATATCAATGGGGAACTCTTAAAGGCGGAGGACGGTCTTGGCGAGGCTACGATCGCCGGGGCAGCCGAATATCCGGTGGAGCTTGGGGATGACGAATATTTTCTCCTGGGCGACAACCGGGAATCAAGTGAAGACAGCCGGTTTTCCGGCATTGGAAATATAAAACGGGAAAATCTCATCGGACGCGTCTGGCTGCGGTTTCAGCCATTTTCCAGACTTGGTTTCGTCCGGTAGCAGGAAAGGACGGAGACAATTACTATGAATATACAGTGGTATCCAGGCCATATGACAAAGGCGAAACGTGCCATGAAAGAGGACGTGAAGCTTGTAGACCTCGTGATCGAGCTCGTGGACGCGCGCGCGCCGTTAGCCAGCCGCAACCCGGATATTGACAGTCTCGCAGCTGGAAAAGGCCGTGTGATCCTTTTAAACAAGGCAGACCTCGCTTCTGAGAAGGCAAACGCGGCGTGGATCACTTACTTTGAGAGCCAGGGCTTCCAGGTCATGAAGATCGACGCGAGGGCGAAGGCAACCTTAAAGCAGTTGAATGCCCTGATCCAGGAGGCATGTAAGGAGAAGATCGAGCGCGACAGAAGACGCGGAATCTTAAACCGCCCGGTGCGCGCCATGGTGGTGGGGATCCCGAACGTGGGAAAATCCACCTTCATTAACAGTTTTGCCGGAAAGGCGGCTGCGAAGACCGGAAATAAGCCTGGCGTCACAAAAGGAAATCAGTGGATCCGCTTAAACAAGCAGGTGGAGCTTCTTGACACCCCAGGTATCTTATGGCCAAAATTTGAGGACCAGAGGGTGGGACTTTTGCTGGCATTTTTAGGTTCCATCAACGATGAGATCCTGGAAAAAGATGAGCTGGCATCCGAGCTTGCGGACTATCTCAGGAATATCACTCCGGGACTCTTAAAGGAGCGCTATGGAATCGAGGAGAACGGAAAGAAACCGTATGAGCTTCTCGATGAGATCGCGGCAGCCCGCGCATGTCTGACGAAAGGCGGAGTGAATGATCTCACGAAGGCTGCGAGACTGCTGCTCGATGAATTCCGGGGCGGAAAGCTTGGAAGGATTACGCTGGAGATGCCGGAAAAGAAAGAGGAAGCGAAATAATATAGAACTCTGAAAATACAGAGGGATGCAGATATTTCCTGGAAATATTCAGATGATGATTGTTTTGATGAAATGAAAGGGGAGAATCTGCGCATGCAGGCAGAGAAATTATGTGAGGATAAGGAGCAGGGCAGAATATGGCAAGACGGGTGCTGACGGGAGAAAAACTGGAGAAGGAACTGGAACGTCTCTCTCTTATGCGGGAATTTGAGAGACAGTATGAGGATTGCGCGTTCATCTGTGGAATCGATGAGGCAGGCCGTGGACCTCTTGCGGGTCCTGTAGCAGCCGGTGCGGCGATTCTGCCGAAGGATTGCCAGATCCTTTATCTGAATGACTCAAAGAAGCTCTCAGAGAGCCGTAGAGAGGAACTGTTCTTGGAGATCAAGGAGAAAGCCGTCGCCTGGTCGGTGGGAATCGTGGGTCCGGAGCGGATCGATGAAATCAACATCTTGCAGGCAACCTACGAGGCGATGCGACAGGCCATCTCGAAGCTCGATCCGGTGCCGCAGGTCCTCTTAAACGACGCGGTGACGATCCCGGGTGTTGCGATTCCCCAGGTACCGATCATCAAGGGCGACGCGAAGAGCGTTTCTATCGCGGCAGCCAGCATCCTCGCAAAGGTGACCAGGGACCATATGATGGAGGAGTACGATAAGGATTATCCGGAGTATGGTTTTGCGAAGCATAAAGGATACGGAACTCCAGCGCATATCAAGGCGCTCAAGGAATTTGGGCCGACACCGATCCACAGACGGACGTTTATTACCAAATTTGTATAAACTGGCAGGATCACGGATCAGGTGTAAACAGAGAATAAAAATGTTTATGCAGCTGCAAGAGATGAGCTGTATGGACTGTATTGTCATAAATCGGGGGATGAGTGTGACAAAGAATAATCGGGCAACAGGCAGCATCTATGAAGAAAAGATCGCTGCCTTTTTAAAACAGAACGGATTTGTGATCCTGGAGAGGAATTACCGCTGCAAGCAGGGCGAGATCGATATTATCGCGAAGGATGGAAAATATTTCGTGTTTATCGAGGTGAAATTCCGCGCCAGCGGTTCGGCTGGCTTTTCACTGGAAGCCATTGATCACAGAAAGACTATGCGGATCCGGAACGCAGCGGTGTATTATCTGTTTTCCCATCACCTTCCGGAGGAGACTCCGTGCCGGTTTGATGCTGCGGGGATCGATGGGGAAGAGATCACGTATATCAGAAACGCTTTTTAATGAAATAGTCTTTTATTTTTTGCATGAGGTATCTCGGAAAGGGGAAAATTTATGAATCAGTGGATCAGAAAAACAGATGCGGCGGATCATATGAGAGAAGTGACAAAGAGCGGTGTCACATATCTGACATTTCCGGTACTTGATGCCACGGGAATCGTCACTCACGCGTTCTCCACGAGAATGGGCGGTGTCAGCGAGGGCTGGTATTCGACCATGAATTTTTCCTTTACCCGCGGTGATAACCGGGAACATGTGCTGGAGAATTACAGCAGGATGGCGGCGGCCCTCGGTGTGGACCGGGAAAAAATGGTCTTAACCTGGCAGACCCACACGACAAATATCCGCGTTGTCTCCGAGGATGATCTCGGAAAAGGCGTTGTGAAGGACCGGGACTACCGGGATATCGACGGACTTCTCACGAACATGCCGGGCGTAACGCTTGTGACATTTTTTGCGGACTGTGTTCCGTTATATTTTGTAGATCCGAAACACCATGCCATTGGTCTCGCACATTCCGGCTGGCGGGGAACCGTGAACCGCATGGGGGAAAAGATGATACATGCGATGAAGCAGGAATACGGAACTGCCCCGGAAGACCTGATCTGCTGCGTGGGACCAAGTATCTGCAGCGACTGTTATGAGGTCGGGGAAGATGTGGCGGACAACTTCCGTGATGCATTTTCGAAAGAGGATTGTGAACACATTGTCCTTCCGTCTAAGAGCGGCGTGATCGGGAAGCGTCAGCTGGATCTCTGGGAGGCAAATCGCCGGATCCTGATGGAAGCCGGAGTGCCGTCAAAGAATATTTCCGTCACGGATATCTGCACGAAGTGCAACCCGGATAAGCTGTTTTCCCACAGGGCGATGGGGGAGAAACGAGGGAATCTCTGCGCGTTTCTTGCGCTTAAAGAGCGATAAAAAGTCTCGAAGCCGCTGATATTGAATTGCAGGCAGAGCCGACAGACAGCACGAAGTGGTTCAATTGCAAGAAAACGACATTTCACACAAAACCTTCCAGTGTATTATTTTTCAGGACGCTCATACTAGGAACGTACCATCAAACATGCCCGATGCGAAAGCAGGAAAGGCATTACACTAAAAGGAGGCGTATCTTATGTCTAACACAAGCAGTTCTTCTAACCGTGTAGTAGTTCCGGAAGCAAAGGAAGCGATGGACAAATTCAAAATGGAGATCGCAGGTGAACTCGGAGTACCGCTCACAAACGGCTACAACGGCAACCTGACTTCTTACCAGAACGGCAGCGTCGGCGGCTATATGGTCAAGAAGATGATCGAGGAGCAGGAAAAGAAGATGGCAGGTAAATAAAGCCTGAGCATCCGGAAAGCCTTCGCAGGAAAGACGGGACCTCATCAGTTCCATCTGCCCTGTGAGGGCTTTTTCCATGTCACGGTTCACGCCTTGCGCAGACAGTAACTGAGTATGTTACAGCAAAAAATACTTGTATAATAGAAAAAATGCGATTATAATGGGTATGCTTTCTTACGGTCAGCGCAGCAAGTGCGCAGACCTGCTGAACAGTTACGAATAATTGCAAGATTCAGAGGTTGAAATATGAGAGTGATTGCAGGCAGCGCGAGACGGCTGCTTTTAAAGACGGTGGAGGGAATGGAGACAAGACCCACCACGGACCGGATAAAAGAGACTCTGTTTAATATGCTTCAGAATGACCTTTACGGGGCAAGATTCCTGGATCTTTTCGCGGGAAGCGGCGCGATTGGAATCGAGGCGTTAAGCCGCGGGGCGAAGGAAGCGGTCTTTGTCGATAAGGGTGACGGACAGATTTCCTGCATCCGGGAGAATTTAAAGACAACCCACCTGGAAGAAAAGGCCAAGGTCATGTCTGCGGATGTGACAGAGGCAGTTCGGAGACTTGATCGGGATGGAAAGTCGTTTGACTTTATCTTTATGGATCCACCGTACCGGATGGATCTTCCGAAAAAAGTCCTTGAGGCATTAAAGGATACCTGTCTCGCGGACGAAGAGACGCTGATCATCGCTGAGGAAGCTCTTGACGTGGATTTTTCCTGGGCTGGTGCACTCGGGTATGAGATCGTGAAGATCAAAGAATATAAGACGAATAAACATGTTTTCCTTAAAATTAAGGAAGTGTAATGAAGTGACCAGTACTAATGACAGATCACAGGCTGGAAATTGCCAGAACAAAGCCAGAAAAAACACATAAAATGAGGAGATAAACCGCAGCAGCCTGCGGCATAGACAAAAATCATGAAGACAGCAATCTATCCGGGAAGTTTTGACCCGGTCACACTGGGACATATCGATGTTATCAAGAGGGCATCAAAATTATTCGATCATCTGATCATCGGCGTTCTCAATAATCGCGCGAAAACGCCATTGTTTTCTGTGGAAGAACGTGTTAAGATGTTAGAAGAGGTCACAAAAGACATCCCGAACGTGGAGGTAAAGAGCTTTGCGGGACTTACTGTTGACTTTGCGAAAGAATGCAACGCCAACGCCGTTGTCCGTGGACTCCGCGCGATCACTGACTTCGAATATGAACTCCAGATCGCCCAGTTAAACCGCGTGATGGATACCAGCATTGACACAGTATTTCTGACCACGAGCCTTGAGTACGCGTACTTAAGTTCCAGTACCGTAAAGGAAGTTGCGGCTTACGGCGGGGATATTTCGAATTTTGTAACACCTTATGTGGCGGATGAAGTACATAAGAGACTGCGTGAGAGACAAGGCAGTCAGGTGTAAGGGAAAGGAAAAGGAAACGACATGAGCAGAATTGAACAGTTAATCAATGAAATTGAGGAATATATCGACAGCTGTAAATTTCAGCCGTTATCTACAACAAAGATTATCGTAAACAAAGAGGAGCTGGACGAGCTTTTAGTGGAGCTTCGTTTGAGAATCCCGGATGAGATCAAACAGTATCAGAAGATCATCAGCAACCAGGATGCGATCCTCTCTGATGCCCACAGCAAGGCAGACGCAATGCTCGCAGAGGCAACGGCCCAGACAAACGAGCTTGTAAACGAGCACGAGATCATGCAGAGAGCTTACGCCCAGGCAAATGAGATCATCGAGCAGGCCCAGGCCCAGGCCCAGACTATCGTTGACAACGCAGTCGCTGACGCAAACAGTGTCCGTCAGGGATCTATCCAGTACACAGACGATATGTTAAAGAGCCTTCAGACAATTATGAACCACACAATGGAAGGTGCCCAGGGCCGCTTCGACGCGTTCATGAACTCCATGAAGTCCAGCTACGATATTGTTTCCTCCAACAGAAAGGAACTTTCCTCTGGAATCATTACCGAGAAAGAGGAAGACGCTGCGCCGGAGACTGAGAATAAGAACGTTTAATGCAGCCAGTCTGTACAGAATCGCTGATGTAAACAAAACGAATTTAAAACATGGAAAAACGCAGAACACCGGTGAGGACTGCCATGATGGCAGCTGTCAGGGAAGCGTGGGCGATTTTCCAGAGGAGATACTGCCGGATGGAGAGTCCGGCAGTTTTTTTGTGCGCGGGATTCTGCCGACCGCCGCAGGAGACCGTCTTGCTGGTGGATTCCGATGAGGATCGGTGTACCCGGATCACCGCATTTGTCTGTGACATGGCAGAAAAGCCGCCGAAGGAGAAGACAGCAGCAGCTGCAATTGCAGAATATGGGTAGGTAAGGGAAGCGCTGACTGCACGGATTCCTGTCGTGATCTCCAGTGTACCAGAGAAAAACAGACGGATTGGGGCTGGAATCTCAGGATTATTCCGGATCACAAGAATCAAAATAGAGTAAAAGATCAGATAGCCGCCGATCTTTACGAGAATCTCTGCGGAGTTCAGGATCGCGGTATCCAGGGAAAGAACAGGACTGGACGATTTATCGGATCGTGTAGGCTTTGAAGAAAACGCACTGGTGAAATCCAGCGCTGGATGTTGTTGGAGAATACCGAAATTTTCCTGGATGGATTCAGGATTAAAAGGTGCTCGATAAATGAAGTGTGCCGGGATAGCAAGCAGCAGGAGCGGCGTGTAAATGGCAAAAACAAAGCAAAATAGCGGCAACTGAGAGGCAAACATGGGATAGACGAAACCTGCGAGAAACATCGGACTCGGGTGATTGCAGAGGGCGAAGAGAAACTTTGCCTCACTGGAGCTGAGCCGCCTTTCCGCGAGAAAGTCTGCACATGTTTTTGCGCCCATAGGACAGCCGCAGAGGAGCCCTGTGAGGAGAACATACCATCCGTCTGCTGACAGCCCGCAGAAACGGAAAATCACCGTAAACGGCTGCATAAGCCAGGAGATCCCGCCGGAGGCAGAGAGGACGGAGGACAGAACCATAAATGGAAACAGCGCCGGTACCACTGCAGAATACCACAAAAGAAGTCCTGCAGCTGCCCCTTTTGTCACAAGGTCCGCGTGAAAGATCATAAAAAGCAGGGAGAAAAGAGCCAGGATTGATGTCTTTATCATAAATACTCCTAATGAGGATATTTTGATCAGGTTTACCGGGTGCCCCAGATAAACTCTTTCTATTATTTTCATTGTACTTTCATCGGAATTTTGATATGATAAAGATAGTGTGCTTTTCTATTCAAAAGTCCATATTTGCCGGGAATTCTGCATTTCCCAATAGAATGAATACGGACTGGACCAGAAAAGCACGGGATTCGGAAGGAGAGAAATACTTGGAAAAAGCAATCCGGTTGGATAAATATCTGGCTGATATGGGAAAAGGTACGAGAACGGCGCTCAAGGAGATGATCCGGAAAGGACGGATCACGGTGAACGGTGTGATCGTAAAAAAGCCTGAGACGAAGATAAAGAAAGGCGAAGACACGATCTGCCTTGACAATGCGCCGGTGGAGTATGTGGAACTGGAATATTACCTTTTAAATAAACCCCAGGGTGTGATCTCCGCGACGGAGGACCGCCGCAGGGAGACGGTCGTGGATCTGATCGATGAAAAGAGCAGAAAAGACCTGTTCCCGGTGGGACGCCTGGATATCGATACGGAAGGTCTGCTTCTCATCACAAACGACGGGGCGCTGTCCCACCGCCTCCTCGCGCCGGGACACCATGTGGACAAGGTGTACGAGGCGAGATGTGCGGGGCTTGTCCCAGATGAGGCGGTGCAGAGGTTTCATGACGGAATGAAGCTCGCAGACGGACTTTCCTGCATGCCTGCGGAACTTGAAATTTTAGAGCGGAAACCGGAAGATCCGGAGATGGGAACGGCTGCGGAGAGTCTTGTACGACTCACGCTTCATGAGGGAAAATTCCACCAGGTGAAGCGCATGATGGAGGAAGTCGGCTGTCCGGTACTCCATTTAAAACGTCTGTCCATGGGTCCTCTGAAGCTTGACGATACCTTAAAGACCGGGGAATACCGGAAACTGACGGATAAAGAACGGGAGTTGTTGGAAAACTTATGATAAAGAATTTTTTGGAAAATAAAAAGGCGATGCTTTTTGATCTGGATGGGACTCTGGTGGATTCCATGTGGATGTGGGAGGCAATCGATATCGAATTTTTGGGAGCTTACGGCTATGAATGCCCGGACGATATCCAGAGAGCGATTGAGGGAATGAGCTTTTCGGAGACGGCGGTATATTTTAAGGAGCGGTTTGATCTCCCGTTAAGTCTTGAGGAAATCAAGGCGGTCTGGACCCGGATGTCGATTGACAAGTACCGTCATGAAGTGCCCTTGAAGCCGGGTGTGCTGGAATTTTTGAAATACTGTAAGGAGAACGGGATCCGCACAGGAATCGGGACCAGCAACGGAAGCGAGATCGTAGATGCGGTCCTGACATCTTTGAAGGTGAAAGAATATTTTGATGCGGTGGTGACAGCCTGCGAGGTGGCCCACGGAAAGCCGGAGCCGGATATCTACATTGAAGTCGCAAAGCGTCTTGGCGTGAAACCGGAGAACTGCCTCGTGTTTGAGGATATCCCGGCAGGAATCATGGCAGGCAAAGCGGCGGGGATGCCGGTGATCGCCATGGAGGATGATTTCTCGGCAGATCTGATGGATGAGAAGAGAGAGCTTGCGGACGCGGTGATCTCCGATTACAGAGAATTATTGTAGTTTTTATAAAAATGGCTCATTTGCCGGTTCAAGAATAAAATGAATAAGGACATAACATATGATACATGATTTTCTCCCGGTATGCCGGGCAGATATGGAAAAAAGAGGATGGGACCAGTGCGATTTCGTCTATGTTTGCGGGGACGCCTATGTGGACCACCCGTCCTTTGGTTCCGCGATCATCAGCCGTGTGCTGGAATCCTACGGATACAAGGTCGGGATCATCGCCCAGCCGGACTGGAAGGACAAAGAGAGCGTCCAGGTTCTCGGAAGACCGCGTCTCGGCTTCCTCGTGAGTGCCGGAAACATGGACTCCATGGTAAACCATTATTCCGTCTCAAAGAGACGCCGCGATAAGGATTCCTACACGCCGGGCGGTGTTATGGGAAAGCGGCCGGATTATGCGGCGGTGGTCTACTGCAACCTGATCCGATCCGTTTATAAGGACATTCCCATCGTGATCGGCGGAATCGAGGCGAGCTTACGGCGCCTGGCCCACTACGATTACTGGTCAAACAAGGTGAAGCACTCGATCCTTGTGGATTCCCAGGCAGACCTGATCTCCTACGGAATGGGCGAAAAGTCTATCGTGGAGATCGCTGACGCGCTGAACTCCGGTCTCGATGTGAAGGATATCACATTTATCGACGGAACTGTCTATAAGACGGACAGTCTGGATTCCGTATATGACGCGGTTACCCTGCCGTCCTATGATGAGATCAAAACAGATAAAAGACGTTATGCGGAAAGCTTCAATATCCAGTATAAAAATACGGATGCCTTCTCAGGAAAACGTCTTGTGGAGCAGTACCGGGAGAACCTTTATGTTGTCCAGAACCCACCAGCAAAACCGCTCTCTGTTCAGGAGATGGATGATGTCTACGCGCTTCCATATATGAGGCGGTGGCATCCGTCCTACGACGCGGCGGGCGGAATTCCGGCGTTCTCGGAGGTAAAATTCAGCCTGATCAGCAACCGCGGTTGCTTCGGCGGCTGCAGCTTCTGTGCGCTGACGTTCCATCAGGGGCGCATTATCCAGGTACGAAGCCACGAATCGATCATCGATGAGGCGAAATATCTGACAAAGGAACCGGATTTTAAGGGATACATTCACGATGTGGGCGGTCCTACAGCGAACTTCCGCTTTCCGGCCTGCAAAAAACAGCTGAAATACGGAGCATGTCCGGGGAAACAGTGTCTGTTCCCAAAACCATGTGAAAACCTGATCGCGGACCATACGGATTATATCGCGCTCTTAAGAAAGCTCCGGGCGCTGCCGAAGGTGAAAAAGGTATTTATCCGTTCCGGCATCCGTTTCGACTATGTTCTCGCGGACAAGAAAAAGGATTTCTTAAGAGAACTCTGCATGTACCATGTCAGTGGACAGCTGAAGGTCGCCCCGGAGCATGTCTCGGATCAGGTGCTCAGACTTCTCGGAAAACCGGAGAATTCCGTTTATGAGAAGTTTGCCCGGGAATATAAAAAGATGAATGAGAAGCTGGGCTTAAAACAGTATCTCGTTCCATACCTGATGTCCTCCCACCCGGGTTCCACCTTGAAAGAGGCGGTGGAGCTTGCGGAACACTTAAGGGATCTTGGCTACATGCCGGAGCAGGTACAGGATTTTTACCCGACACCGTCGACGATCTCAACATGTATGTACTATACAGGGCTGGATCCGCGGACGATGGAACCGGTCTATGTGCCGACGAACCCGCATGAAAAGGCGATGCAGCGTGCCCTGATCCAGTACCGGAATCCGGACAACTATGATCTTGTAAAAGAGGCGCTGATCAAGGCAGGAAGAGAGGATCTCATCGGATTTGACCAGAAATGCCTGATCAAGCCAAGGAAGATGACGAAGGACATCGCAGACAGAAAAAAAGATGGAATGAGAACCGGCAAAAAGCCCGGGAACGGGAAAACGGAAGGAAAAGGCCGTCAGGTCTTATCCGGCAGGGCAAAGGGAATGGCCGGACAGACCGGTGGGAGAAGACCGAAGCCGAAGCAGGGCGGACGGAAGAAATAACGGCGTTATCCTGCGCGGATCTGTAAAAAGATGAGCATCGATACAGCTCAACCATATTTTTAGAAAGGCAGATTTCATGAGTGGAAAAAAGATTGCGATCGTGACCGGCGCGTCGTCAGGAATGGGAAGGGAGATGGTGTATCTCCTTGCGGATCACTTTGCGGCACTGGAGGAGATCTGGGTCATCGCCAGACGAAAGGACCGCTTAGAGGAGCTTGTTGGAAAGGTCCCTGTGTCCTTACGGATCCTGCCGTTCGATCTTTCAAGTGAAGAAGACCTCTGCATGCTTTCCGGTCTTTTAAAGCAGGAGCAGCCGAATGTGAAGATCCTTGTAAACGGTGCGGGATATGGAAAGACAGGTGCCGCGGGAACGATCCCGGGCGGTCTCTCCACCGGAATGGTGCGGTTAAACGATGAGGCTCTGGTGGCGGTAACGGAGATGGTACTTCCATATATCTCAGGGAACAGCCGGATCATCCAGTTTGCCTCCGCGGCAGCGTTTATGCCGCAGCCGGGATTCGCGGTCTACGCCGCGTCCAAGTCCTTTGTGCTGAGCTACAGCCGGGCTTTGGCTGCCGAGTTAAAAAAGAGGGAGATCTATGTGACGGCGGTTTGTCCGGGACCGGTTGAGACGGAGTTCTTCGGGATCGCTCTGAACGGGGGAAAGCTTGCACCTATCAAGAAACTTACGATGGCAGATCCGAAAAAAGTAGTGAAAAAAGCTCTTCTGGACAGCATGAAGGGCAAACGGATCTCGGTATATGGCCCGTGGATGAAAGCATTCTATGTTCTCTGCCGGATCGTTCCGCATGAGATCCTGATGGGGTTTATCAACTGGTAACCTCCGGCTGCGGGACAGAGCACTGAAAATTTACAAAGTATAGCAGAAAAGAGGGAAAAACTTGAAATTACGACTGGAAAAAGGAACTTACCGTTACCGTACCGCCCACAAGAAACGTCAGCTTTTCTTTGTGGTGCTGTTTATTTTAGCGATCGCTGCGCAGCTTGTTTTAAGAAACTTTATCACGGAGCAGATCTATAAAAATCTTGTCACGATCAGTGCGATCCTCACGGTTCTGCCGATGGCAAACCTCGCGTCCCCACTGGTGGTTGCAGCGAGGATCCCGGAGGTCCCGGAGGAATTTCACAACGCGTGTGTTCCATACGAGGAGAAATTTCCGATCTTATACGATCTGATCATTACATCTAATGACCTGATCATGCCGGTGGACGCTGCGGTTGTCCATCCGACCGGGGTCTACCTCTACTGTCCGAACAAAAACGTGGACAGGAAGAAGGCAGAAAAATTCTTAAACGAGATGCTGGTGGGCTGGAAGCTGGATGGAAACGCAAAGGTTATGAACGAGGAGAAAAAGTTCCTCCGGCGGCTTTCTGAGCTTAAGACTATCACAGAGGAAGAGGATGACGGAAGCGCACCGCATGTTTTAAAGCTTTTAAAGAGTCTTTCCATGTAGGGGAATAAAAAATGAGAGAGATCGTGATTGAGAAGAACGAGGCGGGACAGCGACTGGATAAGTTTCTTGCGAAGTACATGAATGAGGCGTCGAAGAGCTTCTTCTATAAGATGATGCGCAAGAAGAATATCACGCTGAACGGGAAAAAGTGCGAGGGAAATGAAAAACTCGCCGAAGGCGATGTCGTGAAGCTGTTTCTTGCGGAGGACACCATTGAAAAATTTTCCAGTGTTCAGGTGCAGGAGGTAAAGAAGGTAGATCTCGATATTCTCTATGAGGACGACGAGATCATTCTGGTCAATAAACCGGCGGGCATGCTGTCGCAGAAGGCAAAAGAGACAGACGAGTCTCTTGTGGAATATCTGATCGACTATCTTTTGGGGAGCGGCAAGCTCACGGAGAGCGGACTGCGCGCGTTCCGCCCGTCGGTCTGCAACCGCCTGGACCGGAATACCAGCGGTATCGTGGCAGCAGGAAAGTCTCTGGCGGGTCTTCAGATGCTTTCCGGCGTGTTTAAAGACCGCTCGATCCACAAGTATTATCAGTGTCTCGTATCCGGTGAGATTCGGGACGTGAAGACGGTGGACGGCTGGCTTTTAAAGGATGAGAAGAAGAATCAGGTGCGGATTCTCACGGAGGCGGAGGCAAAGCGCTTTGGAGGAAGAGGCGGAGACGAGGAGCCGAAACGGATCTGGACAAAATATGAGCCGATCGCGACGGACGGACGGTTTACGCTGCTCAGAGTGACACTTCTGACAGGACGTTCCCATCAGATCCGCGCTCATTTAGCGTCTCTTGGGCATCCGATCGTTGGGGATTCCAAGTACGGCGGAGTTTCGAAGGTGAGCTCCTCCGGCCGGACCGTGAAGTATCAGCTCCTGCATTCTTACCGTTTGGAGTTTCCGAAGCTTGCGGAACCGTTTGCCTATCTTTCCGGGAAGGTGTTTGAGGCGCCGATGCCGGGATATTTTGCTTCGGTGCTGAAAGAGACCGGGATCAAAAAATATTTGCATTGATGATAAGGAACAGCTATGGGAACATGGAAAACCAGGGGCCTTCGTGGTTCCACGTTGGAAGATCTGATCAACCGGACCAATGACAGCTACCGGGAAAAGAAGCTGGCACTGATCCAGAAGATCCCGACCCCGATCACGCCCATCGAGATCGATAAAAAGAGCCGCCATATCACGCTGGCGTACTTCGATATGAAAAGTACGGTCGACTATATCGGCGCGGTTCAGGGGATTCCGGTCTGCTTTGACGCGAAGGAATGCGCGGTGCGGACGTTCCCACTCCAGAACATCCACCCGCACCAGATCGCGTTCATGAAGGAATTTGAAGCCCAGGGCGGAGTTGCCTTCATTATCCTCTCCTTTACAGCGGAGAACGAGATCTATTATGTTCCTTTTGATGTGGTGAACCGTTTCTGGGAACGGATGGAAGATGGCGGAAGAAAGAGCTTTACCTATGATGAGGTGGTGCCGGAGGCGTACAGGATCCGAAGCCACAGGGACATGTATGTCCATTACCTGGAAGGGATCCAGCAGGATCTTGACCGGAAGGAAGAAAAGGAGGAGACGGCGAATGATTGAAATGGTCATATGGCTCGTTGTGATCGCGGCGTTCGTGTTCCGGGCATTAAAACAGAACGGGACACTGGACGAACTCTTTGCGGGGGCAAAGAAACGGAAAGAAAATCAGGCAGAGCGCGTGGTGTATGAACAGCCGGAGGAAGGTTCCGGGAAAAAGGAGAAGAAGAAGGGACCGGGGATCCGGGTTCCGAAGCACACAGGTCTTGCGGTGACTGTGGTTGTGATCGTCCTCGCGGCGGCAGTGCTTTCCTTAGACAGCTTCTACACTCTTTCCGAGGAGGAGATGGCGGTGGTTACCACGTTTGGAAAACCGTCGGTGGAGGAGGCATCGGGTCTTCACTTTAAAATTCCGGTGATCCAGCGCGTGACTAAGGTTTCCAAAGCCATCACGGGTATGCAGATCGGCTACACGACGGACCCGGCCCGGGCGGACGGCGCCTCCATAGACAATCCGGTATCCATCGAGAACGAGAGCCTGATGATCACAAAGGATTTCAATCTGACAAACGTGGATTTCTATGTAGAATACATGGTCACGGATCCGGTTCAGGCGGTGCGTCACAGAAGTGTGTACGAGTCTATCATCAAGAACCTGGCTCAGAGCTATATCCGCGATACCGTCGGCGTTTACAATGTTGATGATGTGATCACTACCGGAAAGACCCAGATTCAGGAGCGGATCAAAGAACAGCTCACAAACCGTCTCGTCGAGGAAAATATCGGATACGGAATCTACAACGTGTCGATTCAGGATACGGAAATGCCGAGAGATGATGTGGCGAATGCGTTCAAGGCGGTTGAGGATGCGAAACAGGGCATGGAGACGGCGATCAACTCCGCAAAGAAATATCAGTCTGAGAATATTCCGGAGGCGAAGGCGAAAGCCGACAAACTTTTGCAGGATGCCGAGGCATACAAGGAACAGCGGATCAACGAGGCAAACGGACAGGTGGCGCGTTTCGAGGACACATACGCGGAGTATGTGAAGTACCCGCTGATCACGAAAAAGCGCATGTTCTATGAGACCATGGAGGAAGTTCTTCCAGATCTCAAGGTTATCATCACCGGCGGAAACGGCACACAGACGCTGCTGCCGTTAGAACCATTTTCAGAGACAGCTTCCGGCAGCGCAGCACAGACGGGAGGAGGGAACTAAATGAAAAAGACAGGAAAAAGAATCATAGGGCTCATTGTTCTCCTTCTGCTCGTTGTTCTGCTTAAGGGCAGTATGGTGAGCACATACAATGATGAGTATAAGCTTGTTCTCCAGTTTGGAAAAGTGGTGCGGGTGGTGGATACACCGGGACTCAGCTTTAAGATCCCGTTTCTTCAGACAACACAGTCGATTCCTAATTATGAGATGATCTATGACCTTATTCCGAGTGAGGTGAATACGAGGGATAAAAAGGTGATGGTAACGGATTCCTTCGCATTGTGGAGTGTCACAGATCCGCTGGCGTACCTTTCCAGACTCGGAGCGAACAAGGCAAATGCGGAAAGCCGAATTTCCGTTGTCGTATACAATGCTGTAAAAAATGTCATTTCCTCCACGGATCAGGCAGATGTGATCTCCGGCCGTGACGGAAAGCTGGCAGAGATGATCACGGAAAAGATCGGTTCTTCTCTGGACAGCTACGGAATCAAGGTAAAAAAGGTGGAGACGAAGCTTTTAGACCTACCGGATTCCAACAAGGAGGCTGTTTATCAGCGTATGATCTCCGAACGACAGAATATCGCTGCCGGATATATCGCAGACGGTGAGTACCAGTCCAATGTCATCAAGAACAGCACGGATAAAGAGGTCTCCATCATCATTTCCGAGGCCCAGGCCCAGGCGGAGAAGATCCGGGCGGAAGGCGAGGCAGAGTATATGAGGATCCTTTCCGGTGCGTACAATGACGAGGGCAAGGCCGATTACTATAATTATATCCGCAGTCTGGACGCGTTAAAGGCGAGTCTCAAGGGAGACAATAAGACGATCATTCTGGATGAAAATTCAGAGCTTGCGAAGATCCTCAGGGGGAACTATTAAGGAACGGACAGGATAAAACCGCAACAGCGGAAAATTCCTGTGAAGCAGTGATGCCGTGGATCTGGAACGCTCCGGGCGAAGCAGGCCGCTGCGGGACATCACCGCGGTCAGTAAAAAGGACCGGGGATGTCTGATAAATAATGATACGGTAAAGGAGAAGGGTTATGTCAAAAGTAGTTGATTATTTCCTCAAGTATGTAGCATTCGATACGCAGTCCGCAGAGGATGCGGGGACAGTTCCGAGTACGGAAAAACAGTTTGCTCTGGCGAAGCTTCTGTCTGAACAGTTAAAGAATATCGGGGTGAAGGACGTCTCCATGAGTGAGCATGGTTACGTATACGGAACAATTCCGGCAAACGGGGATTATAACTGCCAGACCGTCGGCTTCCTCGCACATATGGACACTTCACCGGATTGTCCGGATGAGAATGTCCGCCCACAGCTTGTCAAGCACTACGACGGAAAGGATATCACTTTAAATAAGGCACTCGGTGTAAAGATGACAACAAAGATGTTCCCATTCTTAAAAAATTATGTGGGACAGGATCTGATCACCACCGACGGAACGACGCTGTTAGGTGCAGATGACAAGGCGGGAATTGCCGAGATCATGACCATGGCGGAGACACTCCTGACACATCCGGAGATCCCGCACGGAACCATCAAGATCGCTTTCACACCGGATGAGGAAGTCGGACACGGGGTTGACTTCTTTGATGTTCCCGGCTGGGGCGCAGATGTGGCTTACACCGTTGACGGCGGCGCATGGGGCGAGATGGAATATGAGACCTTCAACGCGGCATCCATGAAGGTTACGATCCATGGAAGCAACATTCATCCGGGCAGCGCGAAGAACAAGATGAAAAACTCGATTCTGATCGGTCTGGAATTCCAGTCGATGCTGCCGGAGAACGAGAAGCCGCAGTATACTGAGAAGTACGAGGGATTTTTCCACTTAAACCACATCGGCGGAAATGTGGAGAATACGACTCTCCACTACATCGTCCGTGACCATGATATGACGCGGTTTGAGGAGAGAAAAGCGCTCGGAAAGAAGATCGGTGAATTCCTGAACGCGAAGTACGGTGAAGGAACGGTCGAGGTGGAGATCGCAGATACTTACTACAATATGGCTGAGAAGATCCGTCCGCATATGTACCTGATGGATGTGGCTGCTGAGGCATTTAAGGAGCTTGGGGTCGAGACTCCGGTGATCAATCCGGTCCGCGGAGGCACGGATGGATCGAGACTTTCCTACATGGGACTTCCATGTCCGAACCTCTGTACCGGCGGACATAACTATCATGGAAAGTATGAGTTCGTCTGCATCCAGTCTATGGAGAAGACCGTGGAGCTGCTTCTTAAGATCGCGGAAAAGTTTACGAAGGTTGAGAAGCAGGCATAAGTTGTTTAGATTCGTTAGAGCCGGGCACGCGGAATGGTGTGTCCGGTTTTTTAGTCATTATGCATTGGATTGGATGAAAAACAAGGTTTTTATTGAATCTGATATCACTTCATGGTATAATCATGCCCGGAAAGGCGGGATAAAAATGATTAATTTGATAAAAAGACGTCTGGACGCGATCCTGCATTGGAATATTTCCTTTGTGGGCGGTTTCCTCGGCGGTTATGCAATCCTTTCCCATGCCGGAGTCTTCGGCTCCGCACAGACGGGAAACCTGATGGAGATGGCTTCGAACGTCCGATTTATGGAATGGGAGGAATTGGGACTCCGTTTGCTGGCGATGGTGATCTTCGCCTGCGGTGTGATCGCCTCCTATTTGCTGACAAACTATACAAACTTACATATGCGGAAGCTGGCGATCTGGGTGGATGCGGCCGGTCTTGGACTTACGGCCCTGCTGCCGGATTGGTTCGCGCCGATTGCGGGTGTTTACCCGATCTTTTTCTGTTCAGCATTCCAGTGGGGTGTATATTCCGGCGCAGATGGTTTCAACAGCGCGACGGTCTTTATCACAAACAACTTCAAACAATCCGTCCTCGGCTGGACACAGTATGCGTTGACGAAAGATAAAGAATTTAAGAGAAAAGCGGTGCTCTACAGCAACACGGTACTCATGTTCTTCCTCGGCGCTCTCCTCGGTGTCACCGGTGTAGCGGCCTTCGGCAACGCCCTCGGCGCCTGTGTAGGTTTTATTCCTCTTGCTGTCGCGCGGATCTTTATCAGCATCGGTGAACTTCCGGTAGAAGATGAGACTCCGGAGGAGACAGAGGAAGAGGCAGAAGAGATGCTGGAAGAGGCGAAGATTCTGGAGAAGGAAGAGAAGAAGAAAATTTAAAAATTGTATATTTGATGAATGGGAATGGGCAGTTGATTCAGGGATGGGTCGGCTGCCTGTTTTGTATAACGGGAAATGCCGAGAAATTTACCGAACTGTTTGAAAAATAGAAGAGCTGTTGCTTTTTTTGCATTTTTTCGTTTTTCACATTTATTCTACTGGATTTTGGGACAGAGGATATGTATAATGAATCTGTAACAGAATGTTTCCAAAGGTCTGTGCCGGAAAATGCACATCTGCGGAACGATTTGATTTGAGACAGGCAAAAGGGAATAATGCATGAAAAATAGAAACAGAGGATTTACCCTTGCAGAGCTGTTGATCGTGGTTGCAATTGTCGGTGTTCTTTTGGCAATTTCTATTCCGATTTTCAACAAAAATCTGGAAAGCAGCCGGGAGTCAGTGGATCTTTCCAATGTCCGCTCTGCATATTCGGAGGTTATGGCCGCTGTGATATCTGAGGATGACGAACATGCGGTCAAGGTCGTTCCGTTAAAACAAAAAATTGAAAAATGGCAGTCGAAGGATCCGGTTACGATCGCCGGTATCACACATTCTAACAATGAGGGAGATACGGCTAATTGGATCGGTTATCCGGTTGCAGGAGGAGAATGTGAGGTTTCCTACCAGGCCGGCGTCGGTGTGATCTTAAACTGGAAAGGAAGCACGGTGAAGCCTGATGTTCCATACCCATTCAATATCAACTGTGATCTGCAGAAGCCGTTGCTTGACAGCAAGATATTAAAGAGACCGGAATTGATCAATAATCCCAATTTTGAGATTGATTCCAGATGCAACACAGGTTCCGAGCTCGTTGCGGCAGTTACAAATGAAGTGAAAAAGGATCCGGATAATCTGCTCAATTACGGAACATGGGCTTATCTTGGAAAGGGAGGAACCCAGCAAAAGGAAGAAAAGCGGTATTTATTCTGGACGTCGGTCGATACGAACGATGTTGGTGCGGGAAAAGAGATTCCGGTGATCATCAGCACCGGGGATGGAAGATATTATGTTTCTAAGACAACAACAGCTACGAGAGGATCAGGAAGCAAAAGCTACGTGGCGATCGCAGATCATTTGGCACCGAAAGATTATATAGCGTGTACGGAGCAAGGAACAAAGTTTCAAGACCTGAAAGAGGCGTATGATGCTTATACCAAGCTGGTTACGACCGGAGTCTACCAGAATTATAAGGATACGCTCCCTAAAAAGTAAAACCAGGATCGTTTTGGAAAGCCATCTGATCCAGTGGCGCATAAGCTGATCCGTCTGCTGTAGCTCCTACGCGGACTCCCGCAGCAGCCGGATCAACTCCTCCATCGCCGGAAGTGTCTGTTTTCCTTTCAACGTAACGATGGAATAGCTGGTAGTATCAGCCGGATTTCCGATTCGGAAGCAGCGGACAGGCTTTGGATAGTGGAAATGCTTCATATACTGGTAAAAGTTGAAAGCGATCCCATAGCCTTCTGCTGCGAGCTGACAGGCCGATTCAAGATTCTCGAGGAGAAAGACCTGTCCCGGTTCGGCGTGATCATAAGCGATGGCAAGGTCTGTGTAGTGTCTGGAGGATTGATCCGGCTTTTGCAGGATAAAACGTTCCCCGTTAAATTGTTTGAGGTCGATCCTCGGACATGGTTCTTTCCGGCTTTTCTTTGCCGCTCCGGTGCATAACGGGTGGTCAGCGGAGACAACAGCGACCATATAGTCCTCATAGAGAGGGCAGTATTCCAGCAGCGGATGGCTGGAGGATTCGTTGACAATGGCAAAATCAAGCTCTCCGGCAAGCAGGTGCCGGATCATCTGCTCAGTGGATTCCTCATATGGGATCAGCTTCACGTACGGGTAGCGGGCGGAAAAGACAGGCAGTGCCTTCGCAAGAAGATAAAGTGTCCTTCTGGGATGGATTCCGAAACGGATCGTTCCGGAAGATCCGCCCATGTATTTTTGAAGCTCATTTTCATAATGGGCTTCTATTTTTATCATTTCTTTTGCATGTTCCAAATAAATCTTTCCGGCCTCGGTTGGGACAAACTGTTTCCCGATCCGGTCAAAAAATTTTGTCCCGGTGCGTTCTTCGAGATTCCCTAAAAATATGCTGAGTGCAGGCGGGGAGATGTGCAGGGCCTGAGCCGCATCCTTAATTCCCCTGTGTTTTTCAATTTCAAGCATATAGAGCTGTTCCCGCATATCCATGGCGTTTCGCTGGTCCTTTCCCTGAATAAATATTTGCAATTCCGCATAAAAATAAACAATATTAAATAAAACAATAAAAATATTAAACTTGCTTTAATTTTATATCTTGATTATAGTCTAAGAAAGAATACAAATCAAGGAAGGATTGGAAGTATGAAACCATTAAAAGAAAAAAAGCCTTTTCAGGCGCCGCACACATTTGTGATCCTTGTAGCGCTGATCCTTCTGGCAGTCGCAGCCACCTATGTTGTGCCTGCCGGAGAGTATACCCGATACACGGATGAGGCAACAAACAGAACGCTGGTGGAAGCGGGGAGCTTCCATTATGTCGAATCTCATCCGGTCAGCTTTTTAGCCGTTCCGGCACTGATCTACAGGGCGATCGTAAAGGCGGCAAGTACAGTTACGTTTATCCTTATCATCGGCGGATCCTTTGAGATCATCACATCCACAGGGATCCTCACAGTTCTCTGTAAGAAGATGGCGAAAGCCTTCCGCGGCCGTGAGTATTTTGTGATCCCTGCATTTCTGCTGTTGTTTTCTGTTTTTGGAACGACGATGGGAATGTCTGCTGAGGTCATGATCTTTGTGCCGATCGGAATTGCCCTCGCGGCATCTCTGGGACTTGACAAGGTGACAGGTACCGCGATGATCGCTATGGGCGCTGCATCCGGATTTACAGCCGGAATCCTGAATCCCTTCAATGTCGGTGTTGCTCAGGATATTGCGGAGATCCCGATGTTTTCCGGTATGGGTTACCGCATTTTTATTCTCGGGGTTCTTCTGGTGATCGATACGGTCTACATTACCTGGTACGCAAAGCGCGTGAAAGCGGACCCGACAAAGAGTATCATTTACGGAGAGCCGGATGATCAGGAATTTGTTTTCGATGATACAGAAGAAGCGGTGACCCTAACCCATGGCCTGACTCTGGCAGTGATCGTAGCAGGCTTTGCAGTCCTGATCTATGGACTCAGTAAGCTCGGGTGGTATTTTGAGGAGATGTCTGCGATCTTCATCGCGATGGGTGTGCTCTGCGGTATCGTGAACCGCTATAGCCCAAACAAGATCGCCGCTACGTTCGGAAACGGAGCGAAAGGAATCGTTGTGGGAGCTTTGATCGTCGGTATTGCCCGCGGTGTTGAGCTTGCTTTATCTGACGCAATGATCCTTGACACCATCGTCCATGCGATCGCAAGTATCGTAAACATTCTTCCGCAGTCCTTAAAAGCCATCGGAATGTTCCTTGCACAGTCACTTGTCAACTGTGTGATCACCTCCGGTACCGGACAGGCTGCGGTTACCATGCCGCTTATGGTACCGGTTGCGGATCTGATCGGTATCACGAGACAGACAGCCGTTCTTGCGTTCCAGCTCGGAGACGGATTTTCAAACTCTGTTCTTCCGACATCCTCCGCGCTGATGGGTTATCTCGTCGTTTCGAAGATCCCGTATGTAAAATGGTTAAAATTCATGATGCCGTTATTCCTGATCTGGACATTCTTCGGATGTCTGTTCATGCTTGGGGCACTCATGATCGGCTATTAAAGCGGAGGAAAAGAGAACATGCAGGATTTTGAAGTGAAGGAGCGCTTAAGAGAACATCTGGAATACCTTTGTTCATTCGACAAGCTTTCCGGTGAACCCGAGGCGTATCGCGCAGTCGAGTATATACTTGATGTATTGGAGAAATCCGGGATCTCCTGCCATGAGGAGGATTTTCCGGCTTATCTGAGCAATCCGGTGAGCAGTGTCCTTATCGCAGATGGTGAGGAGTTCCCATGTCGTCCAAGGTCTTTCTCGGAGAGCACAAAAGGGGGGATTGAGGTCTCACTGATCTACGATCCCGGAACAAAAACGGAGGTCTCCCTTTCAGAGCAGAAGCGTTTTATGGAAAAAGTTGCCGGAAAGCTTGTCCTCGGGTATGGGTTTGATGAGCGTTACGCAAAATTGCTGGAGCAGCATGGAGCGGCCGGGTGGATCCAGATCTGGACCTCCGACGAGGACGCGGTCCATGAGGACACGGTAAGTCCTGTCTGGGGAACTCCGGATATGGATTCGTCTCTGTTCCAGTTAAGGATGCCGGTGGTCGCTGTCTCAAAGCCCTGCGGGGAGAAACTGATCCGGAAGCTGAAAACATATGAGGCAGAGGGAAAACAGCTTTTTGCGCAGCTTTCCAGCGAGGTGGACACATGCGTAAAAAACGTTGCGCTGCCGATCGCCGAGATCCCCGGAAAGAGCAGGGATTTTGTCCTGCTCTCCGGTCACTATGATACCTGGTACCGCGGCGCTTTTGACAACTGCACGGCAAATGCGCTGGCTCTGGAGCTTGCGCGTTATATGAAGGAACATCAGGATGAGCTGTTCTATTCCCTGCGGATCGCCTGGTGGCCGGGACATTCCAACGGACGCTATATGGGATCCACCTGGTATTGTGATCACCACTGGGATGAGCTTGAGGAGCACTGTATCGCCCACCTGAATCTTGACCTTCTGGGATCAAAAGGAGCAGACCACACGCTTGCGATCCGGACAGCGGGGCTTGAGGGTGAGGAATGGCTGAAAGAGCAGGTACGGAAGGTGGATCCGGCGGCTGAAATGATATTTGGCCGCATCGGGCGAGGAGCGGACCAGTCGCTCTGGGGTGCGGAGATCCCATATCACATCAATCCCCGTTATGAGGCGAAAAAAGAACGAAAACACTCGGATGCTCCGGGTCCCGGCGTGTACTGGTGGCATACGATCGACGATACCTTTGACAAGATCGATTTTGACGGGCTTTTGCGGGACGAAAGAGTCGTGGGCGTTCTGCTGTATGAACTCCTCTCGAAGGAGAAGCTTCCTGCCGACTATCGCGGTTATGCAAGAACCTGGCTCCCATACTTTGAAACGTTGAAAAATTCAGAGGAGCATGAACAGGCGGCTGATGAGATCGAAACGCTTCTAAAAGAAGTTCTTGATCGTTGTGAAACGCTTGAACATATATGGGGAACGGAGAAGATCGAAGAACACAACCGCCTTTGCCGTCTTGTCGGAGGAGTTTTCAGCCGTCTTATGCACTCCACAGGCTCCGCGTACGAACAGGATACTTCTTTTGCGTATGGTCCGCTGCAGCTCCTTAAAGCTTCCGCGAAGGCGCTTCCGGAAAACAGCCCCGCGGATTGGAACCTGTTCTATCAGACGACCTTCGTGAGACAAAGAAACCGGATGGTGACGGAGCTTAGAAAGCTTCTGAAAGAGATTGATCTGGAATTCAGGAATGGATCGGATCGCTTTGGATCTTCGTGTAATTGTGACAGGAGAATGGAGATATGAATAAAGAAACAATAAAACAGGCCGTTGCGCCTTACATGGCAGAGCTTACCCAAATGGCAGACAGGATTTATGATCTGGCGGAGCCGGGGCTTGAGGAAGTCCGCTCCAGTGCGATTCTTACGGATTATCTGGAAAAAAAGGGATTTCAGATCGAGCGTGGGATCGCGGATCTTCCTACCGCCTTCCGTGCTGTCTATGAACAGGGAAACGGAGGTCCTTCCTTTGGATTTCTGGCAGAGTACGACGCGCTGAAAGGGATCGGTCATGCCTGCGGTCATCACATGCAGGGACCGTCTGTGATCGGAGCTGCCCTGGCACTTCGGGATCTCTGTAAGGATCAGCCCTATAAGATCGTGATCTACGGGACACCGGCGGAGGAGACGGTCGGCGGAAAGATCATTATGAAGGAGAAAGGTTGCTTTCAGGATATCGATCTTGCACTCATGATGCATGCAGCTCCCAATACCTGCGTCGATGTCCGCTGTATGGCCCTTGAGTGCTATTACGTTACCTTCCATGGAGTAGAATCCCATGCCGCCATGAGCCCGCACAAGGGGAAGAGCGCCTTTGATGCCGCGCTTCTTTCCTTTCAGGGAATCGAGTTTATGAGGGAGCATGTCCTTGAGGATTCCAGAATGCATTACACAATCCTTGACGCCGGCGGTCCATCAAACATCGTTCCGGGAACAGCAAAGGCAGAGTATACACTTCGGTCTTATAGTACGGACTACTTAGAGAAGGTCATTGTTCCGAGATTTCAGGACATCATAAAGGGCGCGTGCCTGATGACGGGAACGACCTGTGAGACAGAGAGAAGCTATCCGTTTCAGGCAAAGATCCCGTGCCTGACCCTGAATGACCTGATCATGGAAAATGCCAGAAAATTTGAGGCACCACAGCTCGCCGGACCGCGTGAAAAGACAGGCTCCACGGACTTTGGAAATGTCATGTACGATGTGCCCGGATGCTGCATCCGCACAGCGTTTGTGCCAGAGGGTACCGCGGCGCATTCTCAGGAATATCTCGATGCGGGAAAGACGGAGCGGGCCCATGAAGCGATCCGGTCCGGTTCGGAGATCCTTGCGGGAACATGCATCGATATGCTTGAACGACCAGAGCTTTTGGAACAGATCAAAGAGGAGTTTCGGAAGCGGAAACAGGAAGAAACCGCAAAAATATGACAAAATTGTCATTTTCCAGTCATGAACAATTAAACTGCTGTCTGTAAAATATGAATATGTAAGGAATTTAACAAATATCCAGAAAGGAAGATGATTATGACAGCAGCTATTGGTTTTCTGATGATCATCGCGATCGTAGCACTGCTCTTAAAGGGCAAAATGTCTCCGATCGTGGTACTTGCGGTGATTCCGGTCATTGCAGCTCTGATTCTCGGCTTCTCCCCGGTAGAGGTCATGGACTTCATTGCGGATGGAATCAAAACCACCACAAGCAATGGTATTTTATTTATCTTTTCAGTAATTTATTTTGGTGTTCTGGCAGACACCGGACTCTTTGACGTTATCGTAGGCTGGCTGGTAAAAAAAGCCGGCAACAATGTGATCGCGGTCACTGTAGTTACAGCGCTGATCGCAACGATCGCTCATCTGGACGGTACTACAGCTGTCACTGTTCTCATTACGATTCCGGCAATGTACCCGGTATATAAGAAGATGAACATTGACTCCCGTATCCTTCTCTGCCTGACAGGTGCCTGCATGGGTGTTATGAACCTGCTTCCGTGGGGTGGTCCGACAGCGAGAGCAGCTACAGTACTCGCTATGGATGCCACTGAGTTATGGCACATGCTGATCCCGCTTCAGGTTGTCGGCCTGATGATGAACATCGTTCTTGCTGTACTTCTCGGCATGGTAGCCATCAAGCATGGTGCCGGCGCCGGAAAGGGCGTAGAGGTAGACTCCGATGAGAAAGCGAAGAAAGAGGCGGCTGATTTAAGAAAATCCAACGCTTACCTGATCTTCAACTTCTTACTTACAGTAGGTGTGATTGCCCTGTTATCCACAGGTATCGGTAAGTCCTATGTAATCTTCATGCTTGGTCTCTGTATCCTTCTGGCTGTCAACTACCCGAACCAGAAGACTCAGGACAAGCTGATCAAGAAGCACGCTCCGGCAGCCCTGATCATTTCCGCAACACTGTTTGCAGCAGGTGCTATGGTCGGTGTCTTCGACGGAACCGGTATGCTGGAAGCAATGGCAAATGCGATCATGGCGATCATTCCGGCAGCTCTTGGAAAGTACGTTCACATTATCTTTGGTATTCTGGCGCTTCCGCTTGGTCTCTGCGTTGGAACAGACGCATACTTCTATGGCATCATGCCATTAGTTATGCAGGTAGGCGAAACCTACGGCGTGGCTTCCCTGAATACTGCTCTGACCATGCTGATCGGTAAGAACCTCGCGTTAATGGTAAGCCCGTTAGTACCGGCAACATACCTTGCGATCGGTCTGACCGGAACAGAGCTGAAAGATCATATGAAATTCAGCATTCCGCCGTACTACATTATCAGCCTTATCATGCTGGTATTCGGTGTGATTCTTGGCATTGTTGCCATCTAAATGATACATAACGAATGAAAACCCTGTTCTGCAGTACGGATCTTGTACCGCAGAACGGGATTTTTTGTTATAATGAAAGAAAAATGACGCAGGAGAAAGTTTATGAATACAGAAAAAATCCTACTGGTGGACGATGAGCGCGCGATCCGGCTGGCTGTGCGGACCGCCCTGACCCGTGAAGGAATGCAGGTGACGGAGGCAGCCGACGGAAGTGAGGCTCTGGAACTTTTAAAGAAACAACAGTTCCATCTGGTGATCCTGGACGTAATGATGGAACATGTGGGTGGTTATGATGTGCTGCAGGCAATGCGTGCCGCGGGAGACCACACGCCGGTCATGATGCTGTCGGGAAAATCCGATGAGATGGATCAGGTGCTGGGGCTGGGCTTTGGCGCGGACAGTTATCTGACAAAGCCGTTTCATACTGCGATCCTGATCCAGACAGCAAAGGCGCTGATCCGCAGAAGTCAGATCTACAGTCAGGGAGCATCCGGAGACGCCGGGATCCGCAAGGGCCCGTTTGCGGTAGATACTTTAAAGATGGAGTGCCTGAAAAACGGTGAGCCATTAAATTTTACTGCCAGAGAGATGACCTTGTTCCGATTCCTGATGGAGCATCCGGGACAGGTATTTACGAAGGAACAGCTTTATACGCAGGTGTGGAATGAGGCAGTGGTGGATGACAATACCATCACCGTCTATGTGAAACGGATCCGGAACAAGATTGAGGATGACCCAAAGCAGCCCCAGTATCTGAAGACGGTGCGTGGAATCGGATATATGCTGAATGTGTAAGGATAAAGGACAATGAAAAAGACAGAAGAATTCTTAAATCGATGGAAAATGAGGCTGATGGCAGTTGGGCTGATGATCGCTTTATCCCTTGTAGTGGTGCTTGCAGGCTTCAGATTTTACAGCCGGTACCGGGAGCAGGTGATCCGGACGGAGGAGAGCCAGCTTTTAACCATGGCGGGAATCGTCGGAAACAACCTCAATTCCTATCTGGAACAGCAGCTGGATGAGATCGAACTGTTTTATTCGCAGCGAGGGATCCCGGAACAATGGGCAGAGTCCAATGGGATCAAGCTGCGGACATCATATTTTTTAAAGAAGAATGCAGATGTCTATAACTGGATCACGGTGACGGAGCCGGACGGGACAAGATTTAAGTACGAATCGGAAAAGGAAGCAGTTCAGGAATCTTCGACGGAGAAACCGATCACTGTGGCGACCGGGAACAAAGATCAGAAGGCCAGGATCACCGGAAAGGAGATTTCAGACCGGACGGGCTGGTATGAGCTTTATGTTGAGAAGGAAGTTCCTTCCATGTCCGGAATCTGTACCCTTACATTTGCCATGGATCTGAAAGCACTGTACGAAAAGATTGTCGCGCCGGTAAAGATCGGTGAAGCCGGATATTCCAGTGTAAAGGATCAGAACATGAATATCATCATGCATCATGCGAAGAATCAGATCGGTCTGGAGGCGATTGGCGGGCGGCTCCAGAAATATCCGGATCTTGATCTGAGCAGTCTGGAAGAATGGATCGCCAGACAGGAAAAAGAAGATTCTGGAACCGGAGTGATCGACACCTATGTATGGGATGATCCGGAATTGACAAAAGTTCGCCGCGTCGTCGCGTTTCAGACGATCTCGATCCAGGGAGAACGATGGATCATTAATTCCACACTGCCGGTTCAGGAGCTTTCAGGACCGCTGGAAAGTATGATGACGATGATGATCGGAGTCATGGTACCGTATGTCTTGATCCTTGTGGTGGTCACAGTGTTCTTTCTGAGAAACCGTTTTCTGGCGGAATCCCAGCAGAAGGAGATCACATATTTAAAGGAGATCAATCACGGAATGGAGATGCTGGTCCAGAAGAATAACGAGATCCGGCATTACCAGCGGATCCAGTCTCTGGGAATGATGGCGAGCCACATTGCGCATGAATTCAACAATTATCTGACACCGGTGCTGATCTATGCGGAGCTTCTTGAGAATGATGAATCCATTTCTTCCGAGAATCAGGAGATGATCCATGAAATCACAAAGTCGGTGGATCAGGCATCGAATCTGTCGAAAGAACTGCTCGCCTTTTCCAGACAGGATACCGGTGTGCGGCTGGAACCACTGAACTTTACAGAAGAAGTCGGGAATGCGGTGTCCATCGTGCGGCAGCTTGCTCCGGCGGCGATCACGTTGAAAACAGAGATCACGGAGAAACCGTTATATGTCCTGGGACGTAGACGGATGGCGGAACACATTCTGATGAATCTCTGTAAGAACGCGTTTCAGGCTATGGAAAAGACGGATAGGAAGGAACTGTGGATCCAGCTGGAGGCAGAGGGGAACGATACGATCCGTCTGCAGGTATCTGATACCGGCTGCGGAATCGGAGATGACGCCATGCAGAAGATCTTTGAACCGTTCTATACGACGAAAGGTTCCAGACAGGGTACCGGACTCGGTCTTTCCGTGGTCCAGAATATGGTGACATCGGTCGGCGGAACGATCTGTGTAGAGAGCAGGGCGGGTGAGGGAACAACATTTGTCATTGAGATCCCGCAGAGCGGCCCTGAAGTGGAAGCTGACGGCCGGAAACGGCTGAAGCATGTCCAAAAGATCGCCATTGTATCCGGTGAAGAGTCCGCAAAGACCTGGAAAGCGGCCGCATCTCACAGCCGGAAGACGGTGGATCTGTACGCACACCCGGCGGCCCTTATCGACCGAGTCCAGAAAGATCCGTCAGCCTATGATCTTCTGATCGCGGAGTACACGCTGCCGACCATGAACGGAATTGAACTGTGCGAGGTAGTCCGCCGCATCAATCCGGAGATCCGCCTGATCCTGATCGCGGAACAGGGAGGAGCCGATTTCGAATGGTACCTGAATAACGGAATGATCGACCGGTTTATGCTGAAGGACGAGTTCGCGGAGGAATTTGCGGAGATGTTTGAGGGGTAAACCGAGAATAATCCCTTGCGGAAAACAGGAAAATAACGTATAATGATGCGGATTGACTGCGTTTTTGCGGGTTTTCGTATCCGCAATAGGATAGATAGAAACAGCAAACTTTAAATAAGACAGGAAAAACAGGTATTTATGAGAAAATTAGCATTGCCAGAAGAGATACTCTTGAGTATCCAGCAGCCCGCCCGCTACATCGGCGGTGAGGTGAATATGGTGAAGAAGGATCCGTCCGCTGTGGATGTCCGGTTTGCCATGTGTTTCCCGGACGTGTATGACATCGGTATGTCCCATCTGGGAATCCAGATCCTCTACGATATGTTCAATAAGTATGAGGACGTGTATTGTGAGCGCGTATACTCCCCGTGGACAGATCTTGATAAGATCATGAGGGAGAAGCATATCCCGTTATTTGCCCTGGAGTCCCAGGACCCGGTGAAGGAATTTGATTTCCTCGGAATCACGCTTCAGTATGAGATGTGTTACACGAATATCCTGCAGGTGCTGGAGCTTTCCGGCATTCCGCTTCACGCAGAGGATCGTACCTGGGATGATCCGATCGTCATCGGAGGCGGTCCGTGCTCCTACAACCCGGAGCCGATCGCGGTGTTCTTTGATATGTTTTATATCGGAGAGGGCGAGATCGTTTACCGGAAATTGCTCGATCTCTACAAGGAGTCTAAGAAGAACGGGGATTCCAGAAGAGAGTTTCTTAGAAAGGCAGCAGGAATCCCTGGAATCTATGTTCCTTCTCTATATGAAGTGGCTTATGAGGATGACGGAACGATCAAAAGTTTCCTTCCCACAGAGCCTGGCGTGCCGGAGAAGGTGGAAAAGCAGCTGGTCATGGATATGACAGAATCTGTCTATCCGGAGAAACCGCTGGTTCCGTTTATCAAGGCGACCCAGGACCGTGTAGTTCTTGAGATCATGCGCGGCTGTATCCGTGGCTGCCGTTTCTGCCAGGCGGGAATGATCTACCGTCCGGTCCGCGAGAAGAATGTAGAGCATTTAAAAGAGCTGGCTTATAAAATGTTAAAGAATACGGGACATGAGGAGATCTCCTTAAGCTCCTTAAGCTCCAGTGACTACAGAAGCCTCGAGGAGCTCGTGACATTCCTGATCGATACCTTCCACGGCAAAGGCGTCAATGTCTCCCTGCCGTCCCTGCGTATCGACGCTTTCTCCCTTGATGTTATGAGCAAGGTCCAGGATGTCAAGAAGAGCAGCCTGACCTTCGCTCCGGAGGCGGGTTCCCAGAGACTGAGAAATGTTATCAATAAGGGACTGACAGAGGAAGATATCATAAACGGTTCGTCTCTGGCGTTCCAGGGTGGATGGAATCGTGTAAAGCTGTATTTCATGCTGGGTCTTCCGACTGAGACCGTGGAGGACATGGAGGGAATCGCCCTGCTTTCCGAGAAAATCGCGGAGAAGTACTACGAGATCCCGAAGGATAAGAGAAACGGCAAGGTACAGGTCGTTGCGAGTACGTCCTTCTTTGTTCCGAAGCCATTTACCCCGTTCCAGTGGGCGCAGATGAGCACAAAAGAGGAGTTCCTCGGAAAAGCCCGCATCGTAAACCACAAGATGCACGAGATGCTGAACCACAAGAGCTTAAAATATAACTGGCATGAGGCGGACGTTACCGTTCTCGAGGGCGTTCTTGCCCGTGGAGACCGGAAGGTCGCTGCTGTCATTGAGGAGGCCTACAGACAGGGCGCGCTCTATGACGCATGGTCTGAGACCTTTAACAATGAGATCTGGATGAATGCCTTTGAGACATGCGGCGTGGACATCGATTTCTATACGACGAGAGCACGTTCCCTTGATGAGGTATTCCCGTGGGATTTCATCGACACAGGCGTGACGAAGGAATTCTTAAAGAGAGAGTGGATCAACGCTACAAAAGAGACTGTCACCCCGAACTGCAGAATGCGCTGTTCCGGCTGCGGTGTGAGAAGATTTGGAGGAGGTGTCTGTTATGAAGATCAGAATTAAGTTTTCCAAGCAGGGAGCCATGAAGTTCATCGGACATCTCGACACGATGCGCTATTTCCAGAAAGCCATGCGCCGCGCAGATGTGGATATCCGCTATTCCGAGGGTTTCTCCCCGCACCAGATCATGTCCTTTGCGGCACCGCTCGGCGTGGGCCTCACCGGAAGCGGCGAGTACCTGGATATTGAAGTGCTGTCCACGGAGTCTTCCGCGGAGATGGTGAAGCGGCTGAACGACGTGATGGTGGAAGGCGTTGAAGTATTGAGCTACCGGAAACTGCCGGATGACGCGGAAAACGCCATGTCCATCGTTGCGGCATGTGATTATACCATCGTCCTGAGAGACGATTACGAGAACGGACTTTCCATGACAGCGGAAGAATTCTACAACGGAATTCTTGATTTCATCGAAAACGGAAACCTGAATATCGTGAAAAAGACGAAAAAGGGTGAGAAGGAGATGGACTTAAAGCCTCTGATCTACGAGGCACACCGCGGGGCGGACGGAAACGGACTCTTCCTGCAGCTTTCTTCCGGAAGTGCTGCGAACGTAAAGCCGGAGCTGGTCCTCGAGGCATACTGTAAGTCTCTGGGAAAAGAATATCCGCAATTCGCGTTCCGCATCAACCGTGAGGAAGTTTACGCGGACGCGGGAGAACATGACTTTGTGACTCTGGAATCCTTCGGAGAAGAAATTGGAGAACATGTTGGATAAACTGATTATTACGGCACTGCGCGGGAAGACCGCCGCAGTGCTTTTTAAAGATGGACATGCCGCCCAGATCGACTTTGAGCCCGAGGCGGCGGAGGAAGAGACCGGCGTGATCTTTGTCGGAAAAGTGAAAAATATTTCAAAGAACATCAACGCAGCTTTTGTGGAGTACCGGCCGGGTGTCAACGGGTTTTACAGCCTGAAGGAAAATGCGCGTCCGATCTACGCGGACGGGAAGACGGAACATGGACCGCTGAAATCCGGAGATGAGATCCTGGTGCAGGTGGAACGGTCTGCGGTGAAGACGAAGGATGCGGTGCTGACCTCAAATCTTACGCTGACAGGGCAGACGGCGGTTCTGAGTGCCGGGAAAAGTTCTCTCGGAATTTCAGCGAGGATTCGGAATAAGGAATGGCGGGATGCGGTAAAACAGCGCTGGGAGGCGACAGAACACGGAGACTGCGGTCTTGTCGTCAGGACGAACGGAGAGGCGGCTGGAATCGATAAGGTGTTTGAGGAGTTTGCAGTGCTTTATGAGTGGTATCTGGCAATCTGTAAGGCGGCGGTGAGCCGGACCTGTTACAGCGTGCTGTATCGGCCGGAGAGTTTTGCGGTTCGTGCGGTACGGGATCTGAAGATCAGTGATGGACTGGAAGTTGTCACGGATCTGCCGGAAGTTTATAAAGAACTGCAGGATGCGTCAGGGATTACAGACAGCAGGGCGGTGGAGAATTTCGGGACAGCTGCGGATTCTGAGGCGGCAGAAGGCTCCTCAGCAACAGCGGATTCCACAGCGGTTGACTCTGCGGAGATGGCATGTCCCATGGCAGCAGGAAGGCCATCACTCAGACTTTATACGGATGATTTTCCACTCACAGCCCTCTACCATCTGGAGACGATCCTTTCCCAGGCACTCTCAAAGACAGTATGGCTAAAGTCCGGCGGAAATCTCGTGATTGAGCCTACAGAGGCGCTCACAGTCATTGATGTGAATACGGCTAAGAGCGTTTCAAAGAAGACGTCCGAAGAGACATACCTGAAGACAAATCTGGAAGCGGCGGAGGAGATCGCTGTCCAGCTCCGCCTCAGGAATCTCTCGGGGATCATTATTGTTGACTTTATTGATATGAAGGAAGAGGAGAGCCGGAAGACACTTCTCGCAGCACTGCGGCGCGCTGTCGCAGCAGACCCGGTGAAGACCGTACTTGTGGACATGACACCGCTTGGCCTTGTGGAACTCACGAGAAAGAAGATCCGCAGACCGCTGTATGAACAGGTGCGGTGAGTCAGGGAAAAAAGGACTGCCGGATATGGAAGAGCCGGATAAACAGGTCCGGAGAACGGACGCAGGAAACGTTACCGTTCAGCCATAACGAAAAATATCGAAATTGCAAAAAAATGCTTGACAATACAAGCACTGTTTGTTATAGTTTTATAGTGTGCCGCACAGTGAGGTTTTCAAGGATTCCGTGATGGAAGACACCATAACTGGCGAGTAATGATAATAGGAGGTGCAATATGTACGCGATTATTGCAACTGGCGGTAAGCAGTATAGAGTAGCCGAGGGCGACAGCATCAAGATCGAGAGAATCGACGCAGAGGTTGGTTCTGCAGTAACTTTTGATCAGGTTCTTGCTGTTAACAACGGAGAGCTTACAATCGGATGCCCGACCGTTGAGGGCGCAACAGTATCTGCAACAGTAGAGAAAGTTGGCAAGGGCAAAAAAGTTATCGTTTACAAGTATAAGCGTAAATCTGGCTACCATAAGAAAAATGGCCACAGACAGCTTTATACTCAGGTTAAGATTGAAAAGATCAATGCTTAATTAAGATTATGATTCAGGTAAATATCCTGCGTGACAGGGACGAAGTAGTAAAGGGAATCGATATCAATGGTCATGCTGGCTATGCAGAATACGGACAGGACGTGATTTGTGCTGCTGTTTCTGCACTGGCTCTCAACATGGCAAACTCCGTTGAAACATTTACGGACGACCACTTCGAAGGAAGTGTGGGGGAAGACGGCGGAAGCTTTTCTTTTTCCTTCCCGGACAAAATAAGTTCTGAGTCGCAGCTCCTCATGAAATCCCTGATTCTCGGACTCGAAAATATCCGGGATGAATATGGAGCAGAATATATCAAATTTCGATTCAGGGAGGTGTAACGATATGTTTAAGATGAACCTTCAGTTATTTGCTCATAAGAAAGGTGTTGGTTCCACAAAGAACGGACGTGATTCTGAGTCCAAACGCCTTGGAGCTAAGAGAGCAGACGGACAGTTCGTATTAGCTGGCAACATCCTTTACAGACAGCGCGGAACAAAGATTCACCCGGGTCTCAACGTAGGCATCGGCGGTGATGATACTTTATTCGCTAAAGTTGACGGTGTTGTTAAGTTTGAGAGAAAGGGCAGAGACAAGAAACAGGTTTCTGTATATCCTCAGGCAATCAACGAATAATAACGATGAGCTCCATACTGGATGGTATGGAGCTTTTTTAAGATTTATGTGTAACAGTGAGACTTTGGATTCATGAAAAGAATAAGAAGCGGCACTGTTATATTTTTTAATTTTATTGAGAGGACGGTTTTCCATGTTTACAGACAGTGCAAAAGTATATATCAGATCAGGAAACGGCGGAAACGGACATGTGAGCTTCCGGCGCGAACTGTATGTTCCGAATGGAGGACCTGACGGCGGTGACGGCGGAAGAGGCGGAGACATCATCTTTGAAGTGGATGATGGACTGAACACGCTTGTGGATTTCCGTCATGTAAGAAAGTATGCGGCCGAAAATGGCGAAGAGGGCGGAAAACGCCGCTGCCATGGCGCTGACGGAAAGGACCTGATCGTCAGGGTCCCGGAAGGTACTGTCGTTAAGGATCTGGAAACCGGTAAGGTGATCACAGACATGTCCGGCGAAAACCGCCGGGAAGTGATCTTAAAGGGCGGTAAAGGTGGTCTTGGAAACATGCATTTTGCGACAGCAACCATGCAGGTTCCGAAATATGCCCAGCCGGGACAGCCGGGGCAGGAGCTCTGGGTACAGTTAGAGCTGAAGGTGATCGCGGATGTGGGACTCGTAGGTTTCCCGAACGTCGGAAAATCCACCCTGTTATCCCGTGTTTCCAACGCAAGACCGAAGATCGCGAACTATCATTTCACGACTTTGAACCCGCATCTCGGCGTAGTTAATTTAGGTGACGGCAACAGCTTTGTAATGGCGGATATCCCTGGCCTGATTGAGGGTGCGTCTGAGGGAGCCGGCCTTGGACATGAGTTCCTTCGCCATATCGAGCGCACGAAAGTCCTGCTTCATGTGGTAGACGCAGCTTCCGTTGAGGGACGTGACCCGATCGAGGATGTCCATGCGATCATGGACGAGCTTTCCGCTTATAATCCGGAGCTATTAAAGCTGCCGCAGGCTATCGCAGCCAATAAGCTGGATGCGGTTTATGATGAAGGGGCGGATCCGCTCGCAGACTTAAAGAAAGAGTTCGAGCCGATGGGAATTCCGGTATTTGGAATTTCTGCTGTCAGCGGCGAGGGCGTAAATGATCTTCTCTACTATCTCTATGATGTGATCAGAAAGACAGACCGCACGCCGAAGATCTTTGAGAAAGAATTCGAGATCGAGTATGTGGGTGACCGTTCGCTTCCTTATACTGTTGAGAAGGATGAAGAGGGCATCTATGTGGTTGAGGGACCGAGAATCGAGAAGATGCTTGGTTACACGAACCTTGATTCTGAGAAGGGCTTTGATTTCTTCCAGAAATTCTTAAAGCAGTCCGGAATCCTTGCCGATCTTGAAAAGGCGGGAATTCAGGAAGGCGATACGGTCCGCATGTACGGACTCGTATTTGACTACTATAAATAATGCATCGGATCTCCTCCGGGCTTCCGTATGAATGCCCGGAGACCATGCTTTTCCATATATGAAAAGGAGTTACTATGACCAGCAAACAGCGTTCCTATTTAAAGGGACTTGCAATGACAATGGATGCCGTTTTACAGATCGGCAAGTCCAGCCTCACACCGGAGATCACCAAATCCGTTGAGGAAGCATTAAATGCCAGAGAATTGATTAAGATCCATGTGCTGAAGAACTGCGCGGATGACGGAAAAGACCTTGCGCAGATCCTTGCAGAGCGGACCCATTCTGAGGTTGTACAGGTCATCGGAAAGATGATCGTTCTGTATAAGCCGGCGAAGGAAGAAAAGGACAGAAAGATCGTTCTTCCGTAAACAGTGTGACGATCGCAGCAATCCGGAAAAGTTTGACACCCGGATTATACGCGGGCAAAGGGGGGATACGATGAGACGCATCGGTATTCTTGGGGGAACATTTGACCCGGTCCACAACGGTCACCTGCTTCTTGGGGAACAGGCATACCGGGAGTATGGACTGGATGAGATCTGGTTTATGCCGTCTCATGTTCCGCCGCACAAAAAAGATCATCTTATCACGGATGGGGCGGAGCGTATCAAGATGCTGGAGCTTGCCACGGAATCAATTCCGTATTTTACTGTCTCTGATTTCGAGATGGGACGGGAAGGGAACACCTACACGGCACAGACTCTGGCGCTCTTAAAAGAGACATATCCAGATATGGAGATCTATTTTATCATAGGGGCAGATTCCCTGTACCAGTTGGAATCCTGGTATCATCCGGAACAGGTGATGGCGCAGGCTGTGCTTCTGGTATCCGGAAGAACCTACGAGGACAGTGGTGTGCCGCTTGAGGATAAGGTTGCTTACTTCAATGAGAAGTACAACGCGGACATTCGGATCCTTCATAATCCGAAGATTGACGTGGCATCCGCGGATATCCGGAAAAAAGCTGCAGAAGGCAGGGAGCTTTCAAAAGACATGCCGGCGGCCGTAGCGGAGTATATCAGGGAGACAGGCCTGTATCTGGCAAAATAGTCTGCCGGACATTCCGGTATCAGGACGGCGCCTCGGATGCGGGAAAAGAACATGCGGAAATCAGAAAGAAGATTTATTATGGATAGTCGTGTACCTGAAATCAGAAAACATTTAAAGAAAAAACTCGATGCGTACCGCTATGAGCATACGCTTGGTGTGGAGTTTACCTGCCAGGCACTTGCGATGCGATATGGGTACGATCTTGATAAAGCCGATCTTGCGGGACTCCTGCATGACTCGGCAAAGCGTTTTGAGGATCCGGTCATGCTCCAAAAATGTCTGGACCGCAATATTCCGGTGACTGCTGAGGAGGAGAGGGACCCGTCCCTGCTTCACGCAAAACTCGGGGCATGGATGGCGGAACATAAATACGGGGTGGATGATCCGGAGATCTTAAGCGCGATCACCTGCCATACGACGGGAAAGCCGGGCATGAGCCTGCTCGACAAGATCCTCTATGTGGCAGATTACATTGAACCGAGACGATCCAAGGCGGCCAACCTTACGGCTATGCGGAAGCTTGCGTTCATCGATCTTGACGAGGCGTGCCTCGAGATCATGGAGAGCATTCTCGTATATTTAAAAAGTACGGGGTGCCAGATCGATCCGATGACAGAGGCGGCGTGTGAGGATATGCGCCGTGCCGTTTCGGAAAGGAAGAAAGAGACAGCCGGAGAGGCATCAGCCGTGACCGGAATAACCCATCAGGACAAGGAGGAACAATCAGTTGAATCAGTCAAAAGAAATGGTAAAACTTGCAGTCGAGGCTTTGGAAGAGAAAAAAGGCGAAGACGTAAAAATTATTGACATTGAGGGCGTTTCCGTGATCGCGGATTATTTCGTTCTCGCAAGCGCTTCCAATGCAAACCAGACACAGGCTTTAGTTGATAATGTAGAAGAAAAGCTTTTTAAAGCCGGTTATGAGTGTCATCAGAAAGAGGGAAGCATGAGCTCCACGTGGGTCCTCATGGATTACGGCGATGTGATCGTACACGTATTCTCCAAGGAAGACCGTCTTTTCTATGATTTAGAGAGGATCTGGAGAGACGGAAAGATTGTGGAGTCTGTGGACGAGCTGTAAAAAATTTTGTAAATAAGAGTGTTAAAAATGAAGAACGTGTTTTCCGCCATACCTTAAATAAGAGGTATGAAACCGGAAAGCACGTTTTTTTAGTGGGTTACGATTGGTTGATGCAAAGGTTCGGATCACCCCGTAAAATCTGCGGGAGATCACGATGCCAAGGTGCGATTTCCAGGTTTGGCGGCTGCAAAGCAATTGCTTAAACAGCAATTTCCTTGCGGACTTGTCTTTCTGTTACCTACGAAAAATCTGGTATGGAAGATATCACATTTTTCGAAGAAATCACTATGGACAGTGAGAGCAGCCAGTCCGAGATAAAGGTATGTGAAGATGGCTCAGAACTTCGCTTCTATAAGACTGTCAATAAATTTGTACCTGAGAATTATGAGCTCACCGATGAGAATAAAAAAGCCCAGAAAGAAGGATATTTTAATCTGGTCTACGGAAGCGACGAAATCGAAGTTATGATTTCCTATATGGTAGAATGGAATATGGGATTATTGCTGATAGATAAGAGTAAGGGCTGATTCCTGTCCGCAGACTGGGAGGATGGAATAGGAAGGGGGTTTGTCCCATCTGGAATTGTAAAAAAATGTAAGGAAATATAAGGAAAACTTTATGGCATCCGCTTAGTAGTTTGTCTATAATAATAATAGAACCCTTGACTTGCAATGCAAACATATGGAGAGGCGGTGTCATAATGAGAAAAAAATTATTTGTCGTTTTGGGAATCTCCTGCCTGCTTCTGGTCGGTTGCCATACTGTACCCAATGCTGCGCAGGAAACAAACACGATCGCCCCTACAGGTTATGCTTCTGAAGAGGTACAACGCATCTCTTTATTTTATGATGGTTCCCTGTATTTGTACAATGCCACCGGCTTTGATCTCCCACAAAAGGAAAGTTGGGAGTTTTTGGGACAGATAGCCTTTGTGAATAATTTGGAATACCCTACAAAAGATTTAAACGGTACTCACTTAAACGTAGGGCAGGAGGTTTACCGGGATCCGGAATTTCCTCAAAAACTATATGTAAAGTATGATTCGGGTTTTGCACTCTTTGAAGCAGAAAAGGCTACAAAGGAAGAAACTGCGGAGTATCTTGATTATGTACATGCAGAAATTAGGCTGGCAACTTCTGACAGCCTTCAGCTGAAGCTTTCCAATGTCAGCAATGAAACGATAATCTATGGGGAAGCGTATACAATGGAGGTCTTTCGGGATGATAGATGGGAGAAACTTCCTGTTTTACCCAAAGATTATGGTTTTATAGAGATTGCCTACGAATTGGAACCCGGAGAATCTCGGTTTATGGATATAGATTTTGCATGGTTATACGGAGAACTCCAGAAAGGCAGATATAAAATGATAAAAGAGATTTATTTGCCGGACGGAAGAGTATATTCGGTACCGGCAGAATTTGAAATACAATAAAACATGAAGCCCCACCGGATTTCGAATGACGACGTATCGTCACAGATATCCGGTGGGGCTTTTTCTCTCGGTCAGATAAGATGTCTGCCTTTTTCGAGCGGCAAGTCATCGCAAGTTCATCACTATGGGAGTGAGACCTCCGGCGGGGAGAGACGTTCCTCGGGGATCACAGCGATTCTTTAAGAAATATCCGTAAAATAAAAATCGGTTTAATTCATCATGCGGAAAAGACCAATGACCTTACCAAGGATCTCTACCTGGTCAAGAATGATCGGCTCCATCGAGGAATTCTCCGGCTGGAGACGGAAATGACCGTTTTCCTTATAGAAAGTTTTTACAGTTGCGGAATCGTCCACCAGAGCAACGACCTTATCGCCGTTTTCAGCGTTTGGCTGCTTTGCAACGATCACTTTATCACCGTTGTAGATTCCGGCTTCGATCATACTGTTTCCTTTTACCTTCAACATAAATACTTCCTTATTTGGGAGGATTCCTGCGGGAATCGGGAGATAATCTTCGATATTCTGTTCCGCAAGGATTGGCGTTCCGGCAGCGACCGTACCGATCACCGGCACGTTTACGAGTTCGCGTCGCGTCAGGGCGAAATCGTCATCAAGGATCTCGATCGTTCTCGGCTTTGTCGGATCACGACGGATATAGCCGTTTTTTTCCAAGGATTCCAGATGAGAGTGCACAGAGGAAGTGGACTTTAAGTGTACCGCTTCACAGATCTCCCGCACAGCCGGCGGATAACCTTTCTTTAAGATCATTTCTTTTATATATTCAAGTATTTCTCTCTGTTTATCAGTAATTTTTCCCTGACTCATGAGACCCCTCCTTTTTATATCACGGCGATTAGGAAAATGGCACAACCGCGCTTGCACGGGGAGACATTTGACGACCGCTGTTATAGACTGCAAGAATATTTTTTCTCTGTATACATAGTACCATAAAAAACGTGAAAAAGCAAACCTTTGTTCGAAGAAAATACCGAAAAAGAATTGACAAACATATGTTCGCATGGTAAAATCTAAACCAGAACAGATGTTCTCGAACGTGAGTTTGCACTTGCTGAATACAAAGGAGGAAAATGTATGAAGAAGTATTTGATAGCCCTTGTTATGATCGTAATGATTATGTCCTGTTTTTTTGGAAAGACCCTGGTAATGGCGAATGAGGAGAGCGACGATACCGTATATAATCGTTACTATACGACAATCGAAGTAGAAAAAGGTGATACGCTCTGGTCCATTGCGAAGATTTATTATCACCACTCCGGTATGTCCGTGCGGGAATACGTATATGAACTGAAGCTGATGAACGGAATGATCTCCGATGAGATCCGTGCCGGGGATATGATCTCTGTGGAGTACTTTGCGGAGACTCCGGGGAATCCATATAAGAAATGATATGAAACAAAAATGATATTTGACAGATACAGGTTCTGCGATAAGAACAGGATTTCTAAACGAAAAACAAGATCCCGTGAACAGGTAAATGTTCTGGGATCTTATTCTTTCTAAAATGTGAAGCATTCATAGTTTATCTTGTGGGGGAGTGGACTCGAACTGCTGTAAACATGAAGTAAAATACCAGCGGCAATATGCGGTAAAACGGGGGATGGAGTAAATTCTTTGCGCAGCCTTTGCTTGATATTGCCGGTGCAAAACGGTAAAATAGAATTAATAACAGTACTGACTACAGGAGGCACGAATGAAATTATTCCATTTATCAGATCTTCACATCGGAAAAAGAGTCAATGAATTTTCTATGATCGAAGACCAGAAATATATTCTTGAGAGAATCCTGGATCTGGTGGAAGCTGAGAAACCGGATGGGATAATTCTTGCGGGAGATATTTACGATAAACAGATTCCGTCCGCGGAGGCGGTGCAGGTATTTGATACATTTATCACAAAGCTTGCAGAGAAAGAGCTTCCTGTATTTATTATCAGCGGCAATCACGATTCGGCGGAAAGGCTGGCCTTTGGAGGCAGACTATTAGACAGCCGGGGAATTTATCTTTCACCTGTGTACGACGGAACGATCACTAAGATTCCGCTAAAAGACCAGTATGGGACTGTCTGGGTCCACCTGCTCCCATTTATCAGACCTTCGATCGTACGCCACGTATTTGAGGACGAGGCGGACTCGGTCACCGATGTCCAGTCTGCGGTCCAGACGGTGATTCGCCATATGGAGATCGATCCGGCTGACAGAAATATCCTTGTGGCGCACCAGTTTGTCACAGGAGCTTTCCAATGCGGATCGGAGGATATCCAGGTCGGTGGTCTCGACAATATTGATGCGGCGGTATTTGAACTGTTTGATTACACTGCACTTGGACATATCCATAGTCCCCAGAATGTGGGAAATGGCATGGTGAGGTATTGCGGCACACCTTTAAAATATTCGTTCTCGGAGGCGGATCAGGAAAAATCCGTCACTGTGGTTGAACTGGAGAAGAAGGGAAATGTAATGACCCGTCTGCTGCCTTTAAGACCTATGAGGGATATGAGGAAGATCCGCGGAACGTATCTGGAGTTGACTGCCCGCCTGTTTTACCAGGATATGGACTGCAATGACTATATCCAGGTGACGCTGACGGATGAGGATGATGTTCCAGATGGTCTTCAGAAGCTGCGTGTGATCTACCCTAATATTATGCAGCTTCTATATGATAACAGAAGAACGAGAAACAGTCAGGAGATCAATGCAACCCAGGCAGTAGAGGAAAAGACAGAGATAGAACTGTTTCGTGAATTTTATGAACTCCAGAATAACCAGCCGATGACGAAACAACAGGAAGACTTTGCAGAACAATTGATCCGGGAGATAAAAGAATGAAACCTAAGAAACTGGTGATCAGTGCTTTTGGCCCATATGCGGGAGAGAACACGGTCGACTTTGAAAAACTTGGAGAACATGGACTTTACCTGATCACAGGTGATACAGGTGCCGGTAAGACGACAATCTTTGACGCGATTACATTTGCCCTGTACGGGGAGGCCAGCGGAACTGTGCGGGAGGCCGGAATGTTCCGAAGCAAGTATGCGAAGGCGGATACAGAAACATTTGTAGAACTGACCTTTACCTATCAGGGAAAAGATTATACTGTCAGAAGAAATCCTGAATACGAATGTCCGAAAAAGCGGGGAACCGGATTTACAACGAAAAAAGCGGAGGCAGAGCTGATCTATCCCGACGGACACCAGCCTGTCGTGAAGATGGGAGCGGTCACAAAGGCAGTGACAGAGCTTATGGGTCTTGACTACAAACAGTTCACCCAGATCGCGATGATTGCCCAGGGGGATTTCCAGAAGCTTCTGATCGCGGGAACTGCTGACCGTGGAGAGATATTCCGGCAGATCTTCCACACGGAGATCTATCAGGCACTTCAGGGGCGGCTGAGAGATGAGGAGAGGCGCAGGAAAAAAGATTACGATGAACTGCGCCGGAGCATCGGCCAGTATCTGGATGATGCCTGCTTTGAGGAGGATCCGGCTGCAGAGCAGGAGTTCCTTACTTTGAAGAAGACTGGCTTTGAAGGAAAAACAACCGATGGAATCAATCTGCTGCGTGTGGAAACGGAAAAAGAAAAAACACACCTGGAAATGCTGGATAAGACAATCCGTGACATGGAGGAACAGATCCGCCGCGTCAGCGAAAAAAAGGGAAAGGCAGCCCAGCTTCGCAGGATAACAGCTGAACTTGAAACAAAAAAGCAGGAACTGGAACGCCTGAAGCCGGAGCATGAACAGGCACTTGCTGAGTGGAAACGAGCAGAAGAACAGTCGGAAATCCGTGAAAGAATGGCGGAAAAAATTCAGAAGCTGGAACTCAGCCGTCAGAGCTTTATGGAACTGGACGTGAAACGGGAAGAAAGCGGAAAAAAGGAAAAGACTCTTTCAAAGATCCGGACAGAAAGAAAAGAGAACGCAAGCCGGATCGGTCTTCTGCAAAAAGAACTGGAGAACGGACGTAGGGACAAAGAACGCGGTTCCGGAATCCTGGTGGAAAGGGAGAAACTTGCGCAGGAGAAAGAAGAACTTCTGCGCCGCAGAAAGGAATTGGGAGAACAGCTGAGCCGGGTGGATTCCGTGAACCAGGATCTCAAGATGGCCCAGAAAGAGTACAGAAGCGCTGTTGGCAGGCGTGATGAGACCCGCGGGATCTATGAACACCTGGAAAAGCTGTTTCTGGATGCACAGGCAGGTATTCTGGCAAAAGACCTGGAGGAGGGAATGCCCTGCCCGGTATGTGGTTCCCTCCATCATCCGGATCTGGCAAAAACATCGATGATGATCCCGGATGAAAAAGAATTGAAACGGAGAGAGCAGGAAGCGGCACAGGCAGGAGAAAAAGTTCAGAGACTCAGTGAACGGGCAGGATTGTTAAAACAGAATCTGGATCGGGAAATGAGCAATGCAGCTGAACAGATCCGTGCGCTGAAAACGGAGAATGGAGATGAAACCTTGGCGGGCAGAACCCCTGAAGAGTTTTTGACTGCTGCTGGATCGATAATCAAAAAATTCGATGGGGAACTTCACGAGCTGGAAAACCGCATAAAATCAAACATGGAACAGCAGAAGGCACTGGACGCATTGGACGGGATAATCAACCGTCTGGAAAAGGCGTTGAATACCGCGAAAGAAACAGATAAGGACCTGGCTGTTTCAGAACAGGACCTGGTGACAGGACTGGTGATGTTACAGAAGCAGATTGAAGAATCCCAGAGAAAACTGGAAGGCCAGAACGCCGCGGAGATCGAAGGAAATCTGCGTTCAATGAAATCCAGGAAGAAGGAATTGGATCAGGAAACGGCTGACGCGAAAAAGACTCTGGAGCGATATCAAAATCAGGAGGCAAGTCTTAACTCGGCGGTGAAAACACTGGAAAAGCAGATTCAGGAAACGGAGGATCTGCCGGAACATGAACTTTCTGAGACGTTAGAACTGCTGGAAACGGAGAAGAGAGAAACCTCAAAGATCCGCGAAAAGATATATTCCGCTTTACACAATAATCGCAGGATCTGTGAAGCTGTCTGTGGCCAGCAAAGCAGGATGGAACAGACGGAACTAGAATATATCTGGATCCATTCCCTGGCAGATACGGCAGGCGGGACATTGAGCGGAAAGAGCAAGATCGAATTGGAGACGTATGTCCAGATGGCGTATTTTGACCGGATCCTGCGGCGGGCGAATCTCCGTCTGATGACAATGAGCAGCGGTCAGTACGAGTTAAAGCGCAGAGAAAATCCGGAAAATAAAAAGGACAAGAGTGGATTGGAGCTGAATGTCATCGATCATTATAACGGAAGTGAGCGGAGCGTAAAGACGCTTTCCGGCGGCGAGACATTCCAGGCATCCCTTTCCCTGGCGCTGGGGCTTTCGGACGAGATCCAGTCCATGGCAGGCGGAATCCAGCTGGATGCCATGTTTGTGGACGAGGGATTTGGCTCTCTGGATGAGGATTCGTTAAACCAGGCGGTGAAAGCATTAGGAAATCTTGCGGAAGGGAAAAAATTAGTCGGCATTATCTCCCATGTCTCCGAATTGAAAGACAGGATCGACAGGAAGATCATCGTAACCAAAAATCGAAGCCAGGAGGGAGTTGGAAGCAGCATAAGAGTGATTGGAAATTAAAAACAGCATATCATGGATTATGCTGACTTGAAAATAAAATCCAGCGTAAAAGCGGGTTATTAAAAGATAGCATGGCTTATGAGTACGAAGTATGATAAAATGAGTATAAAAGAAATGCTTGAAATGGATAAAAGAATACCTGTGGCGGCAGTGGTTGTCGATATATGCAGATAGGGGGAGAGATCATGAAAAAGCAAAAGAGTGCGGTTATGAATCTTATACTGGTGCTTTGCATCGTAGTCGGGATCATAACGATCGCGTTATTTACCGCAGACCAGATGGGATTTTTCCAGGGTGAACCAAAGCAGGAGATTAAGGCGGAGCATACTGGTGAAGACGATCCGATACTCCGGGTTGCCGCAGATTATGATTTTTGTCCGAATTCATACTTTAACAGTGAAAATGAACTGACTGGTCTTTATATTGAAGTGATCACAGAGGTGGCAAACCGTCTTGGAATGAATCCTGTATTTTTGACGGATACCTGGATCAAGAGCCGCGAAAAACTTACAAATGGGGAAGCAGATGTTCTTCTTGGTCTGGAAATCTTTTCCAATATGGAGGGGACGCTGAGGACGATCCCAATCTGTTCAGATGAGCTGTGTGTCTTTGGAAAAACCAAAGTGAACAGTGCGGCTGCTCTGGCGGGAAAAAGAGTCGCGCTTATGGCACGGTCCGTCATTATAAGCACCTTTGACCTTCAATGTGAATATGTGGAGTATAATACCAATACGGATATCCTGGAGGCAGTAGAAAACGGGGAGGTGGATTACGCGATCTGCCACGCCGCGGTTTCGGAAAAGACCATGGAAAAGAACAAGCTGGATCTGATCCGGGGTGTTACGATCATGAAGAGTTTTCCGGCGATGGCAGTAAAAGAATCAAATCCTGAATTGCGGGAACAGCTGAATTCGGTTTTAAAGGATATGGCAGAAGACGGGACCTTATACCGCCTGAGAACAAAATGGATCGATGAATTTACAAAAGACCGGTCTTTTGCGGCAATCTGGAAAGAAAATCACGCATTTTATATCACCGCTGTGATGGCTACTCTGCTTTTGACCTGCATCACATTTCTGTTCCGGATGAATGATAAAAAACAGGAAAAGTATATCTGTAAGCTTCTCGATTATCAGAAACAGCTGCAGATCTCAAACGAGGAGGCGGAGAAGGCAAGCCGGGTAAAAACGGAATTTCTGTCCCATATGTCCCATGATATCCGTACCCCGATCAATGGAATCATCGGAATGGCCCGGATGATCCGCAGGGATCCGGGGAATACGAAAAAGACATTGGAGTGCCTTGATAAGATCGATGTTGCGTCGAATCATCTGTTGTCGCTGATCAATGATGTTCTCGACATGAGTAAATTGGAGAGTGGAAATGTAGAAGCGGAGCATGTTCCGTTTTCTCTGGACGAGGAGATGAAAAACATCCGTGTGATTGCGGATGATCAGGCGCAGGAAAAACATCTTCATGTGCTTTTTAATGTCGGTCAGATCCGGCACCGGTATCTGGTAGGAAGTCCGGGTCATCTTCGCCGGATTTTGTTGAATTTGTTCAGCAACGCGATAAAATACACGCCGGAGGATGGAACGATCTGTGTTACGGCGAAGGAGCTTCTGGGACATAACGGAAAGGCGGTCCTGGAATTTTGTGTGCAGGACAACGGAGTTGGAATAAGCCGTGAATTCATAGAAAAATATCTTTATAAGCCTTTTACCCAGGAAAGAGATTCGGCCCGCTCGAAATATCAGGGAACAGGACTTGGTCTCGCGATCGTACATAATCTGATCGATATTATGCAGGGGACAATCCGTGTGGACAGTGAGCCTGGCCGCGGAACGACGTTTACAGTGACACTTCCGTTTGATATCGGCACAGAACCAGTTCAGACAGAGACAAGTGAAGTAAAAGCGGACTGCATTCGGGAAATGAAAGTTCTTCTCGTGGAGGACAATGCGCTGAACTGTGAGATCGCGCAGGCGCTTCTCGAGGAGTATGGAGCGGTTGTCACAACCGCAGCAGATGGACGGCAGGCAGTAGAACTGTTCAAAGCGTCCCCGGTTCATGGATTTGACGCGATCTTAATGGACATTATGATGCCTGTCCTCGACGGACTTGCGGCATCCAGGGAGATCCGGCATTTGGCCAGAAAAGATGCTGCCTCGATCCCGATCATCGCAATGACAGCAAACGCGTTCGCGGAAGACCAGGAAAAGTCCTTTGACGCAGGAATGAACGAACATCTGACAAAACCGTTGGATCAGCATAAACTTTTGAAGGTCCTGGTAAAATATTATAAGAAGAAAAATGAATCATAGCTGCGTGAAATAGATGAACATGGCTGCCGATCAGCAAAACACAAATACGGCAGCCATGTTCATCTTTAAGACGGCAATTATGGAATTATGATAAGTGGTCGTGTGAACTCATTTTTCTGCGTTTTTCCCGATTTCAGTTCCCGTACCATCCGACAGAGCTCGGATGCGGTCAGATCTTTCGTAAAAAGTTCATACGCTGCTGGGGAAAGAATATTTTTTGCGTCTGCGGTTTTTGTGATAACCGGGATGTCGCAGTGCTTTTTTAATTCCGCGAGGAGTGGTGCGGCGGATTTTCTAAATCCCAGGATGCGGATCCACGGAGCAAAACGAAAGTCTGCGAAAGTCATCTGCTCTTTGACTGTGATATCCAGCATGAGATTCATAAGGGCACGGCTGACCCTGGCGTAGGTGTACTGGCGGTCCTTACTGGCGGCAGTCAGCGCGTCTGTCCGCAAAAACTCCAGCCGGTTTTTATAGAGCTTTGCTGCCAGGTCTTCCGGCATCCCGGAAGTGTTCTGAAGCTTTTCCAGACTGGAAGTCAGGAGCTTCTGGTTTAGAAGGAGAGAAAAATCATCTGGAAACAGTGGAACCTCTGGCTCGTTCTCCATGCTCTTAAAATGAGAATCCGGAAGAACTGCAGTGAGAAATTCCAGATCCTGTTTATAAACCGCTTTCCGGATGGCTGTCGCGGAAGCGAGGGAACCGTTCCGTTTATCAGAGTGGTATCCGGGGTCTGAGCGCTTCAGGGTCCATGGACTTATGGAAGAAGAGAATTCCTTTAATGCTTTCAGATACTCAACTGCAAGGATATCATTGGGGGAGACTGGTATGGAATCCTTCTTTGCGAGTGCCAGTGCCTGAGGGTATGTGAGACCGTTTCTGAGATTTTCACGGAGCAGAGTGGATTGTTCGTTCGTCTCCACACCGGCCTGTTCCGCCAGCTGCTCTAATTCCTTGATATTGCCAGATTCGCTTCCAAAGGAGAGTACGTCGATAATCCCCATATGGTGAAACAGGGAGATGCCGCAGCGGGCGAAATCCTGAGCGGCACTTAAAACTCCGAAAACCGGCATTTCGATCACGAGATCCGCACCGGAGAGAAGCGCAGAGCGGGCACGGAATGATTTGCTGTAGATTGCCGGGATTCCACGCTGGACGAAGTCGCCGCTCATGACAACTGTGACAAAATCAGCGCCTGTCTGTCGTTTCGTCTCTTCAATCTGATATTTATGCCCGTTGTGAAACGGATTGTATTCTGCGATGATGGCCGCTGTTTTCATAATGTACGCTCCTTAAACAAAGTCTATTGATATCTCAAGTAAAAGCTGCATGGATTCCAACAGAATGGAAAAATCCTTTAACGCTCAGGTGAAATTTTTGTATGCCGCACCATGTCTGAATCCATTACCATGGAAATAAAGGCAAATGATGAATATTATGCAGGCACAATTCTAAAATCCTAAACAGGTCATCATTTAATAATATAGACTATACAAAATATTAATGCAATATTTATTGTTATCAAAGAAAAAATGTGATATACTGCGTCTAAGCAATGCGTGGAAGCCCTGACACTATCAGATTAGAATAGACATCAGGCTTTCGCGGACATGTTGTTAATGCTATATGTTACATCTTTGCGGCGCTCACCGCAATCTTTGAAATAAGACGCAGAAAGGATGGATGCTATATGAAACTGATCTACGCAATTATCCGGTATGACAATGAGGACGATGTGACTACATCCCTCACGAAACACAAATTCAGCGTGACCCGCCTTTCCACCAGCGGCGGATTTTTAAAAAAAGGAAATACGACTCTGATGATCGTGACAGAGGCGGAGCGTGTCGATGAGGCTGTCGATATTATTAAGAAGGAATGCGGCCATCACCAGAAAATCACTATCAATATGCCCTATGTATCCGGTTCCTCCATGGTTCACTGCGCGACCATGCCAATGTCCGTAGATGTGGGCGGCGCTACGATCTTCGTCGTAGATGTTGAGCGGTATGAGAAGATCTGATATCAGCCAGGAAACAATCACGGTAAATGCTGTTCCAACATAATTCCAGAATGAGAGTGCAGCACAGAAAAAATTATAAAGAGTACAAAGAGCTTCGGCGGCAATTTTTGACCTGTCGGAGCTCTTATGTTTTTACAGCAATAAAATATACCATGAAGGCCTTTTAGCCAATGAAAGGAGTTCCGAATCTATCGGGTGCCAAATAACTGGATATCCGCAGTTTTCCTACTGCATTGTTTTATATTTAACAAGAGGTACTGAAAAAAGTGCAAAAAATTGGGGAATATAGTCTTGTATCCAGTATTTAGCTGCGATATAATAAAAACACGTATGAAAACCCTATATTGAGGAAGGAGTCAATCATCATGGCATTTATTGATCTTATGAAGGAAAAGGCAAAACAGGATGTAATGACCATCATCCTGCCGGAGAGCAACGATAAGAGAACTCTTATCGCAGCAGCACAGGTATTAAAGGAGAAGACAGCTGACCTGATCATGATCGGAAAAGAGGAGAAGATCATGGATGGTGCTCACTGGCTGGAGGTTGACCTTACTGGCCTTAAGGTCGTAGATCCGGAGACCGATCCGAAATTTGACCACTACGCAGAGACCCTGTTCAAATTAAGAGAGAAAAAGGGCATGACTCTCGAAAAAGCACAGGAGATCTTAAAGACAGACTACATCACATACGGCGTTATGATGGTAAAAGAAAAAGACGCTGACGGACTTGTTGCAGGTGCCTGCCACGCAACAGCTGATACATTAAGACCGGCTCTTCAGATCTTAAAGACAGCTCCGGGAACAGAGCTTGTATCCGGCTTCTTCATCATGGACGTTCCGAACTGTGAATTTGGCGCAAACGGCACATTCCTCTTCGCTGACTGCGGATTAAACCAGGATCCGACATCTGCAGAGCTCGCTGCAATCGCTGACAGCTCCGCTAAGAGCTTCCGCGCACTTGTTGGAGAAAAGCCGATCGTGGCTATGCTTTCCCACTCTACAAAGGGCAGCGCGAAACACGCTCTTGTAGACAAGGTTGTAGAGGCTACAAAGATCGCAAACGAGAAGTACCCGCAGCTTGACCTTGATGGTGAGTTACAGCTTGATGCTGCAATCGTTCCGGCCGTAGCAAAGGCAAAAGCAAAAGGAAGCGAAGTTGCCGGACATGCTAACGTACTGATCTTCCCGAACCTTGACTGTGGTAACATCGGTTACAAGCTGGTTCAGAGGCTTGCAAAGGCAGAAGCTTATGGTCCGATGCTTCAGGGTATCGCAAGACCGGTCAACGACCTTTCCCGTGGATGCTCCGCTGAGGATATCGTTGGTGTAGTTGCTCTTACAGCTGTACAGGCTCAGATGGCTTAATCCATAATCGCTCAATAACATAAGGGGAACGGCGCAAAATCGATATGAGGAGACGGCGTTCCCTTTTTAAACTTAATTTAAACAAGGAGTTTTATCTGTCATGAATATTTTAGTTATCAACTGCGGAAGCTCTTCCTTAAAGTACCAGTTAATCAACTCTGACACAGAGGCAGTTCTTGCAAAGGGTCTTTGCGAGAGAATCGGTATCGAAGGAAGCCAGATCACATACCAGCCGGCAGGCGGAGAGAAGGAAGTTACTGTTTCCCCGATGCCGACACACACACAGGCTATCCAGATGGTATTAGACGCTCTTACAAACAAGAAGAGCGGCGTTATCGCAAGTCTTGCAGAGGTTGGCGCTGTTGGTCACCGTGTCGTACACGGCGGTGAGAAGTTTACTTCTTCCACAGTAATCACAGATGAGGCTATGAAGGCGATCGAAGAGTGCAACGATCTTGCACCGCTTCACAACCCGGCAAACCTGATCGGCATCCGCGCTTGTCAGGAACTTATGCCGAACGTACCGATGGTAGCTGTATTCGATACCGCTTTCCATCAGACAATGCCGGAGGAGGCTTATCTTTACGGTCTTCCGTACGAGTACTATGAGAAGTACAAAGTAAGAAGATACGGCTTCCACGGAACATCCCACAGCTTTGTATCCAAGAGAGCTGCTGAGGTTGCCGGAAAACCGTACGAGGATTTAAAGATCATCGTTTGCCATCTTGGTAACGGCGCAAGCCTTTCCGCTGTAAAGAACGGCAAATCTGTAGATACAAGCATGGGTCTTACTCCGCTTGAGGGACTTATCATGGGAACACGTTCCGGTGATATGGATCCGGCTATCATGGAGTTCATCGCTAAGAAAGAGAACCTTGACATCGCAGGCGTTATGAACGTTCTGAACAAGAAGTCCGGTGTTCTTGGCCTTTCCGGCGTATCCAGCGACTTCCGTGACATTGAGGAAGCAGCTGAGGCTGGCAACGACCGTGCAGCGAAAGCTCTTGCAGCTTACAACTACCGCGTTGTTAAGTACATCGGTGCTTACACAGCAGCTATGGACGGCGTAGATGTGATCGCATTCACAGCAGGTCTTGGCGAGAACGGCAAGTCCATGAGAAAGGCTGTTTGCGAGCATTTATCCTACCTTGGCATCAAGATCGATGACGAGGCTAACAGCGTAAGAGGAAAAGATATCGTAATCTCCACACCGGATTCCAAGGTTAAAGTTATGGTAATCCCGACAAACGAGGAGCTTGCGATTGCAAGAGAGACTTTAGCTCTTGTAAAATAATTCAGGGTATAGTTCAGCCGTGCGCCGGTCTCAATGAAAAGATGGGTTGCAAGCCTGCTTGCATAAGTGCTTTCTCATCTGAATCAGCATACGGTTTGATCGATTAGCAATGACGCTGACCCGTTCAGAACCCTGTGAGAGCAGGAGATGAGCGGGTTGGCTTCTGTGCTGTCTGGAGGTTTTAACGCCCTCAGGACGGCTTTGGAACCCACACGACATACGCTGGGGTTTTCTTTATCCCAGGTACGAAAATATTCGTTTCTGGTGCTCTTAATGCGCGCTTTGGCGCGGTTAAGAATTTGTCACAAGAATATGGTTTGAGCGCAGAAATGCATGGAAAATAGAGCTTTTAAAATTTAATATTTTATTAGAAAAATTGTTGACAAATTGTTCCTGTTCATATATAATATCTTAGTGCGTATTAGGAGAAACATAATATGCTGATTAATTTATCTGAAGTTTTTACTCTGGAGGGTAAAGAGAAGACTTGGGAAGTCCCGTTTGAAGCGAAAGCCTATAAGGGTTCCCGAGTTGAGTATCCGGTGGTCTCTGCGGACCCGGTAAAGATCACTGTAAAAAACCTTGGAAACAGGAAACTGAGTCTTACAGGAAATACTTCTGTGACTCTTGCGATTCCCTGTTCGAGATGTCTGGAACCGGTGAATTACACTACAGATATCGAGTTCGATCAGGCGATCGATATGAATGCTTCCGAAGAGGACAGAGTGAAGGACTTGGATGAACAATCTTATTTATCTGGTTATAATCTGGATGCCGATATGCTGGTTTGCAACGAGTTATCATTGTACCTGCCTATGAAGATCCTCTGCAAGGATGATTGCAAGGGAATCTGCAGTAGATGTGGAGCAAATCTCAACAAAGGAGATTGCGGCTGTGATACATGGGTTCCTGACCCGCGGATGGCAGCCATCCAGGATATTTTCAAACAGTTTAAGGAGGTGTAACCATGTCTATCTGTCCTAAGAATAAATCTTCCAAAGCGAGAAGAGACAGCCGCAGAGCGAACTGGAAAATGTCCGCTATGAACTTAGTAAAGTGCAGCAAGTGCGGTGCTTTAATGATGCCTCATAGAGTATGCAAGGCATGCGGCAGCTACAACAAGCGTGAAATCGTTAAAGTTGAAGACTAATTAAGAATTATGAGATCCCTCGGCGGTTTTCCCCCGGGGGATTTTTTCGGCAACAGCAAGAAGCCAGACACCGCGGTGTCTGGCTTCTTGCTGTTGAAACACAAATGTATATTGGTGTCAGGGATGTCGATGGCGTAAAAACCAGAAATCGACATCCTTAATTTATGATTCGTTTTCTGCTAAGCTATTGTTGTTGATTGGAAATATTGACAATCCTATTAGCATAGATTATACTTGTTTTGTAAAGAAAGGCTCGAAAATCTCCGAAATGTCAGATAATAAAGCCGATGCTAAAGAGGAACAGGAGATTATTGACAGTTAAGATAAATTATAAAATCATATATGAAAGGAAAGAAACTATGAGACTTGAAAACTTGACCTGGCCGAAAGCTCAGGAATATTTTGAAAAAAATGATATGGTACTCGTTTCTATCGGCAGTATTGAGTGTCACGGCCGTCACATGCCGCTTGGAACCGATACACTGATTCCGGAGCATCTGTTGGAGAAAATTGAGAAGAAGAGTGATGTTTTGATTGCCCCGACCATTCCATATGGTTCCTGCCCAAATTTTGCTCCGTATCCGGGTACAATTGATATTGACGACGAGGTGCTCTATCAATTTTGCCGTCAGGTTTTCCTGAGTCTGTATCGTCACGGTGCAAGAAAATTCGTTTTCCTGAACGGACATGGCGGAAACATCAAGATGATTCAGCGCCTTGGCATGGAATTCGAGGATAAGGGCTGTCTGGTTGCTATGCTTAACTGGTGGCTGATGGCATGGGATATGAACCCAGCGTGGAAAGGCGGCCACGGCGGCGGTGAGGAAACAGCTGCGATTCTTGGAATTGATCCGTCTTTAGTCGATAAGAGTGAGATAGGTGGGGAACTCCAGTTTAAGCACCTGTCTGAAAATCTGAAGACAACCGGTTTCCGTTCTGTTGAGTACAAGGGAGTTACCGTTGAGATTCTCCGCAAGACTCCGCATGTTACCGACAGCGGCTGGATTGGACCGGATCATCCGAGTACTGCTACAGAAGAGTGGGGAAAGGAAATGCTCGAGACCACAGCAAACTACATTGTTGATTTCATGGAAGAGTTCAAGAAAGTTAAGCTTTCATAATGAGGGGGTAGAACGGATAAGAAAGCGATGCTGGAAATGATTGCAGCAATTTTTAAATGCAAATGGCACATAGTAAAATATGATACGAAAAGACCGCCGGCCCAGATCTCTCTGGTAACCGGCGGTCTTCCCTATGAGCAAAACAATTAAATGTAGAAGAGCAATGCATCGTATGTCGGATACGGGAGATAATCCTCCGGGATCAGGACTTCCGCATCGTTGACAGCCAGACGGATCTTTTCCATCTCGGCAAGGATCGTTTCGTGGTAGTAGGTACCGGCCTTTAAGTAGTCATCCATGCCTTCAGCGGTACCGATCATATCCTTTAAGATATCAAGCTCATCGGAGATCGTATCCGCGAGTCCGGAGAGCTTCGTGATCAGCTTTTCTTCAGCCTTTGTTGTGATGCCAGGAATGAGCTCTTTCTTGGAGCTTCCTGTGCATGCAAGGTCATTCACATAGGAGAACAGGGACGGAAGGAAGTCCTTCTGAACCATTTCTTCCATGGTCTTAGCCTCGATATGGAGAGTCTTCACATAATCCTCAATGAGAATTTCGTAACGGGAGAAGAGTTCTTCCTTTGTGAATACGTTGTGCTTTGTGAAGAGTTCAATGTTCTTCTCATCGATGAAATGCGGAAGAGCTTCCGGTGTGGATTTGTAATTCGGAAGTCCGCGCTTTTCGGCTTCAGCCAGCCACTCATCGGTATATCCGTTTCCGTTGAAGATGATCCGCTCATGATCTGTGAATGTATCCTTTAAGAGTTTGTGGATCGCGGAATCAAGCTCTTCGCCTGTAAGGCCGTCTAAAACTTTGCAGAATCCTTCGAGAGATTCAGCAACCGCAGTGTTAAGTACCACGTTCGGACCGGACAGGGAGAGGGAAGAGCCCGGCATACGGAACTCAAACTTATTTCCTGTGAAGGCGAACGGTGATGTACGGTTACGGTCTGTGTTGTCTTTTGTGAAGTGCGGGAGTACCTTCGGTCCGATGGACATCTGAACGGCGCCCTTTCCTTCAAAGTATGTCTCAGATTTGATGGAATCGACAACGGCCTCAAGTTCCTCGCCTAAGAACATGGATACAACTGCAGGCGGTGCCTCGTTTGCACCGAGACGGTGGTCGTTTCCTGCTGTTGCGACGGAAACTCTTAAAAGATCCGCATATTCATCGACAGCCTCGACAACAGCTGCTAAGAACAGTAAGAACTGTGTGTTCTCCGCCGGTGTCTTTCCGGGGTTCAGGAGGTTCTCGCCGGAATCTGTGGAGAGTGCCCAGTTGTTGTGCTTGCCGCTTCCATTGATTCCCTCGAACGGTTTCTCATGAAGCAGGCATGCAAGACCATGACGGTCAGCGACCTTCTTCATCATCTCCATGACGAGCTGGTTGTGGTCAACGGCGACGTTGACGGTCTCAAATACCGGGGCAAGCTCGTGCTGTGCCGGGGCAACCTCGTTGTGTTCTGTCTTTGCCGGGATTCCAAGCTTCCAGAGTTCTTCATTTAACTCTTCCATGAAGGCCTCAACTCTCGGCTTGATGGAACCAAAGTAATGGTCATCCATTTCCTGTCCCTTCGGAGCCGGGGCGCCGAATAAGGTACGTCTGCAGAAGATCAGGTCTTTTCTTAAGCGGTAGCACTCTTTGTCTACCAGGAAATATTCCTGCTCAGCACCGACGGTGGTGTTGACGCGCTTGACGTCTGTTTTTCCTAAAATGTGGAGTAAGTGGGTAGCTTCTTTGCTGACAGCTTCCATGGAGCGGAGCAGCGGAGTCTTCTTATCGAGTGCCTCGCCGCTGTAAGAACAAAAGGCAGTTGGGATACAGAGCGTATGTCCCTTGATGAATGCGAAAGAGGTAGGATCCCATGCGGTATAGCCGCGGGCTTCGAAGGTAGCGCGCAAACCGCCTGACGGGAAGCTGGACGCGTCCGGCTCGCCTTTTACAAGTTCTTTTCCGGAAAATTCCATGATCGCTTCGCCGACACCTGTCGGAGAGAGAAAACTGTCATGCTTCTCAGCGGTGATGCCTGTCATCGGCTGGAACCAGTGGGTGAAATGGGTAGCGCCATGCTCCAGAGCCCATTCTTTCATGGCAACAGCTACAGAGTTTGCGACATCCAGTTCCAGATGGGAACCGCTGTTGATGGTCTTTGCAAGTGCTTTGTAGATATCCTTCGGGAGACGTGCTTTCATTTCGGAGTCGTTGAATACAAGACTTCCATACAGTTCAGGAATGCTTTTGCTCATAGATGTTTCTCCTTTCAACTCCGCTGGGGAACTTCTTTGCTCCTCATATGCGGGAAATTATACTTGATTTGCTGCCTGTTCCGGGGTGGGGAACAGACAGTAGTCACTTTACGGATCGATATTTAAGTATAGGGGTTTATGGGGAAGATCCGTAAAATGCGAGAAGGGCACCGGGGTGTATGTTTCATGCACCCAAGCGCCCTTGCTCTTATGGTGGTATAATATACTCGTTTTTCAGAATTTGTCAACACATTTTTTTGAATTTTTTTTCGATCACAGACAGTGTTCCTATTATTAAACATTTTTCTGTTTCGGATGGTTTTACAGCTGTTCTGCCGTTTCAAGGAGTCAAAACAGCTTTAAACAATTCTATGTCAGGACATAAGAATCGTCTTTTCAGGCTGCGGATCCCGTATGGAAGGAATTGGATGAAAAAACTTTAACAAACTGCGAAAAAACTACTTTACAAATTTGAAAAAATGGAATATAGTAGTTCCATATTTTTTTAGCGCAGTCAAAACCTATGAGCAATTAATCCTGCGTAAAAATAAGTTTCATAGTGATGTAATGAATTAGACAAAGGTGTCAGAGTCTTAGTACTTCTGTCACCTTTTTTTACTTGAAAGCGTTGTCAAGTGGTTAGACATTCTGCGTGCCTACACGCAGGGAGGAATAGGCATTTGACGACCAAGCCGGTATGGTAAGCAGGGCGATAGCCCGGATTACGAATGCTGGCGACAGCTGCGGGAGTGCCGAAGCCACGGAGCAGCTGGCTTTCAGCATTATATGAAACTAAAGTTTTCCCACATTAACAGTAATATAAATTTGGAGGTAAGGTATGGCAGTTAAATACGTATTCGTCACGGGAGGCGTTGTCTCCGGACTCGGCAAAGGTATTACCGCCGCATCCCTTGGACGTCTCTTAAAGGCAAGAGGTTATCAGGTAACGATGCAGAAGTTCGATCCTTATATCAATATTGATCCGGGTACCATGAATCCGATCCAGCATGGAGAAGTGTTCGTCACAGACGATGGAACAGAGACCGACCTGGACCTTGGACATTATGAGCGCTTCATTGATGAGAGCCTTGATAAGAACTCCAACGTAACCACCGGAAAGATCTACTGGACCGTTCTTCAAAAGGAGCGTCACGGAGACTTCGGCGGAGGTACCGTACAGGTGATCCCCCACATCACAAACGAGATCAAGGCAAGATTTTACCGCGCGAAATCCCCGGATGAGGACCGCATCGCGATCATCGAGGTCGGCGGTACCGTAGGTGATATCGAGAGCCAGCCGTTCTTAGAGGCAATCCGTCAGTTCCGCCACGAGATCGGATACCAGAACTCAATTCTGATCCATGTAACGCTTGTTCCATATTTAAAGGCATCCGGCGAATTAAAGACAAAACCGACCCAGCAGAGTGTTAAAGCCCTTCAGGGAATGGGAATCTCCCCGGATGTGATCGTATGCCGTACTGAGGTTCCGCTTGAGGATGGCATCGAGAGCAAGATCGCGTTATTCTGCAACGTCCCGGAGGATCACGTGCTCCAGAACCTGGATGTTGAATATTTATACGAAGCTCCGCTTGCAATGGAAAAAGAGCGCCTGGCCCAGGTCGTATGTGAGTGCCTGAACATTCCGTGCCCGGAGCCGCAGCTCGGCGACTGGAAACAGATGGTGGACGCGTTAAAGAATCCGACGAGCGAAGTGACCATCGCCCTGGTAGGAAAATATATCCAGCTTCATGACGCGTACCTCAGCGTTATGGAGGCATTAAAGCATGGAGGCATCGCAAACCGCACAAAGGTATCCATCAAGTGGGTGGATTCCGAGTTCTTAACTCCGGAGATCCTCGATGACACCTTTGCCGGTGTGGACGGAATCATCATTCCAGGCGGCTTTGGTTCCAGAGGAACCGAGGGAATGATCCTGGCAGCCAACTATGCGAGAGAGAACAAGATCCCATTCCTCGGAATCTGCCTCGGCATGCAGATGGCCATGGTCGCATTTGCGAGAAATGTTCTGGGATATGAGGATGCAAACAGCTCTGAGCTGAATCCGGATACAACACATCCGGTGGTTGATCTGATGCCGGATCAGAACGGCATTGAGAACCTTGGCGGAACCTTACGTCTTGGTTCCTATCCGTGTGTTCTCGACAAGAAGTCCAAGGCATATGCCCTTTATGGAACAGAACTGATCAATGAGCGTCACAGACACCGCTTTGAGATCAACAACAATTACCGCGATGATTTTACATCCCACGGCATGATGATCTCCGGTCAGTCCCCGGATGGTCATATCGTTGAGATGATCGAGCTCCCGGATCACCCGTTCTATGTGGGAATTCAGGCTCATCCAGAGTTAAAATCAAGACCGAACCATGCACATCCGCTTTTCGCAGGATTTGTTGAAAGTGCGGAGGAGCAGGGCGTGCTCAGACGTGCAAAGAAGCTTCTCATGAAGAGAAACCATCTTTCCGAAGCGGAGGCACACCGCTATCTTCAGAAGACCAGCATGGACACAGGAAGAACCATGACAGAGAGCGCCCATATGGTCACCATGCTGATCCAGGAAGATTAATGTTTATCCCCGCCGTGCGCGGGGAACCAAGCTGGACCTGCAAGTCGGTAATCATCCGGCACTTTACCTGGTTATTGCGAAAAAAAGTTAAAGTATTTGCCGGATTTTTACTGCAGTTTTTGCATATGTGTGGTATATTTACATATAAAAGTGTTGCAAAGCGACTAACCGGAGGGCGTGCATGCACGCAGAGCCGCTTAGTCATTTGACAACCAGACCCCACATGCATTTACAGAAAGAGAGGATTTGAGACATGTTTAAAGTCAATGAAAATTTTGCCAAGCTGCCGGGCAGCTATCTCTTCGCAAATATCGCAAAGAGAGTATCCGCATTTCAGGCAGAGCACCCGGAAAAGGAGATCATCCGTCTTGGAATCGGTGATGTGACACAGCCGATCGCACCGGCGATCATTGAGGCGATGCACAAAGCTGTCGATGAGATGGGACATGCCGAGACTTTCCACGGCTACGCTCCGGAGCAGGGCTATGACTTTTTAAGAAATATTATCGCAAAAGAGGATTTCCAGGAGAAAGGCTGCGACATCTCTGCTGACGAGATCTTCATATCCGACGGTGCAAAGTGCGACTGCGGAAATATCCAGGAATTATTCTCCTTAGACAGCGTTGTCGCTGTTTGTGACCCGGTATACCCGGTATACGTGGATTCCAATGTTATGGCAGGCCGCAGCGGTCTTTACAACGGTGAGACAGGACGTTTCGATAAGATCGTCTACATGCCGTGTACAGCTGACAACGGATTCCTTCCGGAGTTCCCGAAGGAACACGTAGATCTGATCTATCTCTGCTTCCCGAACAACCCGACAGGTGAAGCCATCAAGAAGGCAGACCTTCAGGCATGGGTAGACTACGCAAACAAGAACGGCGCTGTTATCATCTATGACGCCGCTTACGAGGCATATATCACAGAGGCTGGAATCCCGCACTCCATCTATGAGTGTGAGGGCGCTAAGACATGCGCCATCGAGCTGCGCAGCTTCTCCAAGAAGGCTGGATTTACCGGTATGCGTCTCGGTTTCGCTGTGATCCCGAAGGACTTAAAGTGCGGCGATGTGAGCTTAAACGCAATGTGGATGCGCCGTCAGGGATCCAAGTACAACGGAACCCCGTATATCATCCAGCGTGCCGGTGAGGCAGTATACTCTCCGGAAGGAAAAGCACAGGTTGCAGAGCAGATCGCCCGCTACATGAAGAACGCGAAGACCATCTACACAGGCTTAAAGGATGCCGGATTTACCGTATACGGCGGCGTAAACTCCCCGTATATCTGGTTAAAGACTCCGAACGACATGAAGTCCTGGGATTTCTTTGATTTCCTGTTAAACAACGCAGGCATCGTAGGTACTCCTGGAGCAGGTTTCGGTCCGTCCGGTGAGGGCTACTTCCGGATCACTGCATTTGGAACTTACGAAAATTCTTTAAAAGCACTTGACAGAATCAAAAATCTCTGATAAAACATAAAACATCAAAAAGATATCAAATAAAGGCGTTGAAGGAAACTCCCTTTCGAAAGACTTTACAGAGAACCGTGTGACAGCTGAGAGCATGGAAGAAACGAGAAAGGTGGGAACGCTCCGGAGCCGGCTGCTCGAAGATCGGATCCGATGGTAGGACAGCACGCAAGCCGCACGTTACGCGGCCGAGTCGTTAGGATGATGGTCCGACAGCGAAAGCGGCGACTCATGAGTGGCATGGAAATGCAATGCGGGTGGTACCGCGGGTGATAAAAAAGATCCCGTCCCGGAGAATTATTTAAGCAAGATTCTCCGGGGCGGGATTTTTGCTTGTTACAGTAACTTTTTATTAAAAGCCTCAATTACCCCACAAATTTAGGAGGAACAGATTATGGAGTTTGTAACAGGATTAGAAGACAGAAAAGTAAAAACTCTTGAAGAATTGGAAAGAGAAGAGTCCGTTGGTACCGAAGTTACCGTTGAAGGCATGGTACACAGCATCCGCGATATGGGAGAAATCTCCTTTGTGATCTTAAGAAGCCGTTATGGTCTTTTACAGACCGTGATCCAGGCAGGAGCCGAAAAGGAAGTCCTCTCCGAGATCCGTGAAGGTCAGGCAGTCCGCGTGACAGGAACCGTTTTCAAGGAAGAGCGCGCACCCCACGGAATTGAGATCCATCTTGCCGATGCCAGAATCCTTTCAAAACCGGAAGAGCCGATGCCCATCGCCATCGACAAGTGGAAACTTCCCACATCCTTAGAGGCAAACTTAAACCGCCGCGCCATTGCATTAAGAAACGTCCGCGAGCGCGCAAAATTCCGCATCCAGGAAGGTATCTGCCGCGGCTTCCGCGAGTTTATGACAAGCCAGGGATTTACCGAGATCCATACCCCGAAGATCGGTGCGAAATCCGCAGAGGGTGGTGCAAACCTCTTTAAGCTCCAGTACTTCCACAGACCGGCAGTTCTGGCACAGAGCCCGCAGTTCTACAAACAGATGATGGTCGGCGTGTTCGACAGAGTCTTTGAGACCGGTCCGGTGTTCCGTGCAGAGAAGCACAACACAAAGAGACATTTAAACGAGTACACAAGCCTTGATTTTGAGATGGGATTCATCGACAGCTTCATGGATATCTGCAAGATGGAGACAGCAATGCTGCAGTACGTGGTAGAACTTCTTAAGAAAGACTACGCGAAGGAGATCGCCCTCTTAAAGATCGAACTTCCGAACGTGGAAAAAATCCCATTCGTCCGCTTCGATGAAGCGAAACGGCTGATCGCTGAAAAGTATGACAGACAGATCAGAAGCCCACATGACTTAGAGCCGGAGGAAGAGGCGCTGATCGGCGAGTACTTTAAATCTGAGTACGGAGCAGATTTTGTTTTCGTTACCCACTATCCGTCAAAAAAACGTCCGTTCTATGCGATGGACGATCCGGAGAACAAGGAATTCACCTTAAGCTTCGACCTTTTATTCCGCGGTCTTGAGATCACCACAGGCGGTCAGAGGATCCATGATTACGAGACGCTCTTAAAGAAGATCGAAGAGAAAGGCATGGACATCGAGGGGATGGAAGATTACCTTGACTGCTTCAAATACGGAATGCCGCCTCACGGTGGTCTCGGAATCGGCCTTGAGCGTCTGACCATGAAGATGATCGGCGAGGACAACGTCCGCGAGGCGTGCCTGTTCCCGAGAGATATGACAAGATTAAAACCGTGATGATATAGAGAAAGGATTTGAGATTATGGCAGAGATGATCACCGATAAGACGATGGATGAGATCGAGATCCTGGCAAAGCTTCACCTGACAGAAGAGGAGAAAGAAAAGTCAAGACAGGATCTTCAGCAGATGCTCGATTATGTTGATATGTTGAATCAATTAGATACCTCCGATGTGGAGCCGCTGACCCACATCTTCCCGATCAAGAACGTGTTCCGCGAGGACGTTGTTCTTGAGAGTACCCCGAGGGAAGAACTGTTGAAGAATGCGCCGAAGGAAAAGGACGGACAGTTCCTTGTTCCAAAAACCATCGGTTAGGAGGAGACGGATATGAAAATACTGGAACTTTCCGCCACAGAGCTGGCAAAGAAGATAAAAGCAGGCGAGATCACCTCAGAGGAGGCTGCAAAGGCGTCCCTGGCACAGATCGCGAAGGAAGATCAGAAGATCCGCGCGTATCTCACCGTGGATGAGGAGAAGGTCTTAGCACGGGCAAAGGAAGTGGACGATGGGATCCGTTCCGGAAAATACACAGGCCCGCTGGCAGGTGTCCCGATCGCAGTGAAAGATAATATCTGTACAAAAGACATGAGGACCACATGTGCCTCAAAGATCCTTGAAAACTTTGTCCCGTTCTACGATGCGACGGCGGTCACAAGAATCACAGATGCCGGCATGGTGATCCTCGGAAAGACGAACATGGATGAGTTCGCTATGGGAAGTACCACCGAGACTTCCGCATTCGCGGTTACAAAGAACCCGTGGGATACGGAACATGTTCCGGGCGGTTCCTCCGGCGGCTCCTGTGCGGCAGTCGCAGCCGGTGAGTGCTTCGCGGCTCTCGGCTCTGATACCGGCGGATCCATCCGTCAGCCGAGCTCCTACTGCGGCGTTACCGGAATCAAACCGACATACGGAACAGTTTCCCGTTTCGGCCTTGTGGCTTACGCGTCCTCCCTGGACCAGATCGGACCGATCGGCAAGAATGCAGCCGACTGTGCGGCCCTTCTTGAGATCATCACAAGCCATGACGAGAAGGACAGCACCTCAATGGAGAGAAAGGACACAGATTTCACTTCCGCCATCGGAAAGGATATCCGCGGCATGAAGATCGGTATCCCGAAAGAGTATCTGTCGGACGGACTTGACGATGATGTGAGAGCAGCCGTCGAGCAGTGTGCAGCCTACTTAAAGGAGTGCGGGGCAGAGGTAGAATACTTTGACCTCGGTCTTATGGAGTACACGATCCCGGCATATTATGTGATCGCGGCTGCGGAGGCAAGCTCTAACTTAGAGCGTTTCGACGGTGTCAAATACGGCTACCGTGCGAAAGAGTACGAAGGTCTCCACGACATGTACAAGCGTTCCAGATCCGAGGGATTCGGACCGGAGGTCAAGAGAAGAATTATGCTGGGTTCCTTCGTTTTAAGCTCCGGATATTATGACGCATATTACCTGAAAGCGTTAAAGGTACGTGCCCTGATCAAGAAAGCCTTTGACGAGGCATTTGCAAAGTACGACATCATTCTCGGACCGGCAGCTCCAACGGCAGCTCCAACGATCGGAACTTCCTTAAGCGATCCGATGAAGATGTATTTAAGTGATATTTACACGGTTGCCGTAAACCTTGCAGGCCTTCCGGGACTCACCGTTCCGTGCAGCATAAATGAGAAGGGACTCCCGATCGGTGTCCAACTTCTCGGTGACTGCTTCAGAGAAAAGACCCTGTTTACCGCAGCATCCGCCATCGAGAATGTCCGCGGTGGATGGACACTTCCATTTGCCAGAAAGGAGACCTTATAATGAAACAGTATGAAACCGTCATCGGTCTTGAGGTCCATGTGGAGTTAGCCACAAAGACGAAAATTTTCTGCGGATGCAAAACAGATTTCGGCGCAGCGCCGAACACACACGTCTGCCCGATCTGTACGGGTATGCCGGGATCTCTTCCTATATTAAATAAGCAGGTCGTGGAGTTCGCACTTCGCGCGGGCCTTGCTTTAAACTGCCAGATTAACCAGTTCTGCAAGTTCGACCGTAAGAACTACTTCTACCCGGATAACCCACAGAACTACCAGATCTCACAGTTATACCTGCCGATCTGCCACGACGGTTATGTGGAGCTTGAGACGGCAGCTGGAACAAAGCGCATCGGCATCCATGAGATTCATATGGAGGAGGATGCGGGAAAGCTGGTTCATGACGAGTGGACCGACAGTTCCCTGGTCGATTACAACCGAAGCGGCGTTCCGCTGATTGAGATCGTATCCGAACCGGATATGAGAAGCGCCGATGAGGTCATCCAGTACTTAGAGCATCTTCAGTCTACCATGCAGTACCTCGGTGTTTCCGACTGTCGTCTCCAGGAAGGTTCCATGCGTGCCGACGTGAACCTTTCTGTCCGCGAGGTGGGAAGCCCGGTATTTGGAACGAGAACGGAGATGAAGAACTTAAACTCCTTCAAGGCCATTGCCCACGCCATCGAGGGAGAAAGAGAGCGCCAGATAGAGCTTCTTGAGGATGGTCGTGCTGTTGTCCAGGAGACACGCCGCTGGGATGACAACAAGGAATCTTCCCATGCGATGCGTTCCAAGGAAGACGCGAAGGACTACCGTTACTTCCCGGACCCGGATCTTCCGCCGATCGATATCTCCAACGCGTGGATCGCTTCCATCCGTGCGGCTCAGCCGGAGTTAAAGAAAGCGAAATCCAGGAGATACCAGTCCGAGTACGGGCTGAGCGCTTATGATGCGGATATCCTCACAGGGGATAAGGCTCTGGCTGAACTCTTCGAAAGCACCATCAAGGCAGGTGCTGCACCGAAGAAGGCAGCGAACTGGCTGACTGGCGAGACGCTTCGTCTGTTAAAGGAGAAGGAATCAGAGGCATCGAAGATCATCTTCACAGCAGAGCATCTGGCATCCCTTATCGCACTCCTTGAGAAGAGCGTCATCAACAACCAGACTGCAAAGGATGTGTTTGCCGTCATGTTTGAGACCGATGTGGACCCGGCAGCTTATGTTGAGGAACATGGACTCAAGATGGAGAGCGATTCCGGACTCCTGGAGGAAACCGTGAAAAAGATCCTGGATGCAAACCCGAAAGCTGTGGGAGAGTTAAAGGAAGGAAAAGACAAAGTCATCGGATTCCTCATGGGACAGGTCATGAAGGAGATGAAGGGAAAAGCAAACCCGTCACAGGTGAGCGAGATGATCCATAAACTTGTGCAGGAGTAGCATGAGAAGAAGCTGTTAAACGGATATGCAGACCTCGTAAGAATCCTGTTAAGGTTAGTTCTGACAAGTGGTACAGGCGTATTTAATTAGAAAAAGTCATGATGACCGGATCTGAATCTTAGACCGATTGTCATGACTTTTTTACCTGCTTCTTCTATATATAGGGTGTTTTCTCCCAAAAACCTGTCATTCCCTGTTCATGAAAACTGCATGAAAAAGGTATTGATTTTATGAAAGGTATTTAGTATATTAATTACTATAAAAGTCCCGGAGAGCAGCAGTGTGCTTTTACGCCGTTTGATGGGATGATCCGTGCTATGGAAATATTTATCAAGGTTTTTCTGAGCGCGGACAGGAATTGGAGAGAAAAACATGATAAAAATTGCTGTAGACGCCATGGGCGGGGACAACGCCCCTGGAGAGATCGTAAAAGGCGCTGTCGATGCGGTCATAGAACGAAATGACATTACCGTCTGTTTAACTGGACAGAAAGATGTCATCGAGAAAGAGCTCTCAAAATATACCTATAAAAGAGAGCAGATCGAGATCGTTGATGCTCCGGAAGTGATCGAGACGGGAGAACCGCCGGTCAACGCGATCCGTAAGAAAAAGAATTCTTCCCTTGTGGTCGGTCTGAACCTCGTAAAAAACGGGGAAGCGGACGGCTTTGTATCCGCCGGAAGCTCCGGAGCCGTTCTCGTCGGCGGACAGGTCATTGTCGGACGTGTCAAAGGTGTGGAACGCCCGCCGTTAGCACCGCTTATTCCTACGGAAAAGGGAGTCTCTCTCCTGATCGATTGCGGCGCAAACGTTGACGCGAGACCGTCCCACCTGGTACAGTTTGCCCAGATGGGTTCCCTCTATATGAAATATGTGATGGGAATCGAGAATCCGCGTGTGGCGATCGTGAATATCGGTGTGGAAGAGGAAAAGGGAAATGCCCTTGTAAAAGAGACATTCCCGCTTTTAAAAGAGTGTAAAAATATAAACTTTATCGGAAGTATCGAAGCCCGTGAAATTCCCCACGGCGGCGCGGATGTGATCGTCTGCGAGGCCTTTGTGGGCAACGTGATCTTAAAGCTCTACGAGGGCGTGGGCGCGACGATGATGACGATGGTGAAGAAGGGCCTGATGAGCGATCTCAGAAGCAAGATCGGTGCGCTTCTCATCAAACCGGCTTTAAAATCTACGTTAAAGAGCTTCGACGCGAGCCAGTACGGCGGCGCACCGCTCTTAGGCTTAAAGGGACTTGTCGTGAAGACCCACGGTAGTTCCAAGGCGAAAGAGGTAAAGAACTCGATCATCCAGTGTATCTCTTTTAAGGAGAATGAGATCTCTGATAAAATAAAAGAGTGTCTTGCCCCGGAAGAGACAGAAGCATAACTGTTTGGCCGGGCGTTATCTGCGCTGCGGACTGAACCGTTACACATTATAAAATCAAATCTAAATTATTAAGCAAAATAGGAGAGGATGGAAATTATGGAGTTTGAAAAATTACAGCAGATCATCGCAGAGGTTCTTAATATTGATCCGGAGGAGATCACAATGAACACTACATTCGTTGACGACCTCGGCGCAGATTCCCTGGATGTATTCCAGATCATTATGGGTATCGAGGAAGAGTTCGACATTGAGATCCCGACAGAGGAAGCTGAGAAGATCGCAAGTGTCGGCGATGCTGTTGAGGCAATCAAAAACGCATTAAATTAATCGCAGGAAAAGGTGTCTCTTCACAGGGACACCTTCTTTTAAAGAAAGGCTAATCATGAAAGAAAAACTTGAAAAACTCCAGGAAGTGATCGGTTACCAGTTCAAGGATCCAGGACTTCTGTCTCACGCCCTGACCCATAGTTCCTACGCAAACGAAAAGCACTGGGATAAGACACGCTGCAATGAGCGTCTGGAATTCCTTGGCGATGCCGTGCTCGAGGTGATCTCCAGCGACTTCCTGTTCCACACATACGAGTCTATGCCGGAGGGCGAGATGACGAAACTCCGTGCCAGCCTTGTTTGCGAGCCGACGCTGGCTTACTGCGCGGATGTGATCCCGCTTGGCGATTATCTGCTTCTCGGAAAAGGCGAGGATCTGACCGGCGGAAGAAAGCGGCCGTCTGTTGTCTCTGATGCGATGGAGGCGGTCATCGGCGCGATTTATCTGGATGGTGGTCTTGCTAATGCAAAAGAGTTCATCCATCGTTTTATCCTGAATGATATTGAACATAAACAGCTCTTTTACGATAGCAAAACTATCCTGCAGGAAATGGTTCAGGCAAAGTACAAAGAAACGCTTAACTATGAACTTATCAAGGAAGAGGGACCGGACCACAACAAGTCCTTTGAGGTCTGCGTAAAAATCGGGGACGAGGAGATCGGAAGAGGTCTCGGACGGACGAAGAAAGCGGCGGAACAGGTTGCCGCCTACCACGGGATCTGTAAGATCCAGTAAGACACAGATCACGTAGTTTTAAGAAATAGGAAAATTAACGCATGTATTTAAAGAGTATCGAAGTACAGGGATTCAAATCCTTTGCTAATAAGATCATATTTGAATTCCACAACGGAATTACCGGCATCGTTGGCCCGAACGGAAGCGGAAAGAGCAATGTTGCCGATGCAGTCCGCTGGGTGCTCGGTGAACAGAAGGTAAAACAGCTCAGAAGTTCCTCCATGCAGGATGTGATCTTCTCCGGTACGGAGACGAGAAAGCCCCAGGGATTTGCCTATGTGGCTATCACCCTGGATAACTCTGACCACCAGCTTGCCATTGATTACGACGAGGTCACAGTTTCCAGGCGGATCTACCGCTCAGGTGAGAGTGAATATCTCTTAAACGGCAGTGCCTGCCGCTTAAAGGATATCAACGAGCTTTTCTATGATACCGGTATCGGTAAAGAGGGCTATTCCATCATCGGACAGGGCCAGATCGATAAGATCTTGAGCGGACGTCCTGAGGACCGCCGGGAACTCTTCGATGAGGCGGCAGGAATCGTAAAATTCAAGAGAAGAAAGGCCATCGCCCAGAAGAAACTTGAGGATGAGAAGCAGAATCTCGTCCGTGTTTCTGATATTTTAAGCGAACTGGAAAAGCAGGTGGGACCTCTTGCAAAGCAGGCTGAGACGGCGAAAGAGTATTTAAGACTCCGGGAAGAGTTGAAACGTTTCGATGTAAATCTCTTCCTCGCTGATTTAAAAGCCATCGAGGACCAGAAACTGGAACTTACAAGAAAAGAGCACACGGTAACAGGCGATATGGAGGAATCCAAAGCCGCTGCCGAGGCCTTAAAAGAGGAATATGACCGGATCTCCGAGGCGGTCCGCGTGTTGGATGAAAAGATCTCCGAAAAGCAGAACGCTGCGAATGAAGCAAAGATGTCCGCGGGGAACTTGGAAGGCAAGATCAATGTCTTAAGGGAGCAGATTCATGCCGAGGAGTTGAACGCGGAGCACATTAAAAACAGGACTGCCGCCATCGACGAGGAATTATCCGCGAAAAATAAAGAGCAGGAAGCTCTCAAAGAGGAGCGGGAGGCTCTCGGAAATAAGATCCAGGAAGTCCTGGAACATCTCTCCGATGCGGAAGGTGCCTTAAAGATCTCCGGCACCCACGCCGACAGCCTTGAGCAGTCCATCGAGCATTTAAAGGGTGCGTTGATCGCGGCCTTGAATGAAAAGTCAGAGTTATCCGTAAAGAAACAGCGCTATGATACGATGCTGGAGCAGGTACAGGTCCGCAGATCCGAGGTCGCCCAGAAGCTCTTAAAGGTCAAGAGCGACGAGGAAAACTGGGATAACCAGATTGCGGAGCAGAATGAACGCCTGACAGCTATCGATGCGGAGATCGAGAAGCTTCTCTCCCAGGCAGAGTCTTTGGAGGAGGAAGTGAAGGCGGCAAACGAAGAGATCCGCCGCTTAAACAGAAACTTAAGCCACACGGAACAGGATTACCACACGGCCCACACAAAGCTGGAATCCTTAAGGAACCTGGCGGAGCGCTATGACGGCTACGGAAACAGCATCAAGCGCGTCATGGAGGTCCGTGACCGGGTAAAAGGCATCCACGGCGTTGTGGCGGACCTCATCGATGTTCCGAAGGAATATGAGATCGCAATCGAGACTGCTCTCGGCGGATCGATCCAGAACATCGTCACGGACTCCGAACAGACCGCGAAGGTCCTGATCGAACACTTGAAAAAGAACCGGTTCGGACGTGCCACATTCCTTCCATTATCCGCGATCTCGGCGGGAAATGGATTTAATACACCGGGTGCCCTAAAAGAGCCTGGTGCCATCGGAATCGCCGCGGATCTCGTCCATGTGCGGCCGGAATACCAGACCTTGGCGAGATACCTTCTCGGCCGCGTCCTCGTGGTGGACCACATTGACAATGCCATCGCCATTGCGAGAAAATACCGCCACTCCATCCGTATCGTAACGCCGGAGGGAGATCTCTTAAATCCAGGCGGATCCATGAGCGGCGGTGCCTTTAAAAACTCCAGCAACCTTCTCGGAAGAAAGAGGGAGATGGAGGAATTAGAAGAAGCCTGTAAGAAAGCCCTGACCACCGTCGATAAGATCCAGGCGGAGACCATATTCCAGGAAGGGATCTTCCAGGAAAAGAGCGGCGAACTGGAAAATGTAAAGAGTGATCTTCAAAAGAAATATCTGGAAGAAAATACGACAAAGATCGCACTGAAACAGCTGGAGGGAAAGAAAGAGGAACTCTACGAGTCCTCCGCGGACATGAACCTGGAGAACCGTCAGCTGGAAGAGCAGATCCACGAACTGAGGGACAGCCTCGCTGCCATCGCGGAAGAGATGAAGCGTCTGGAACAGGAAAATACCGACCGGAACGCAAGGATCGAATCGGATTCCGCAGCTTTGGATCAGGTAAAGGCGGACCGGGATAACGCATCCGCGGAGCTCTCCGAAGTCCAGCTGGAAGCCGCGAACTTAAAACAGCAGGATTCCTTCCTCGACCAGAATATCCATCGTCTCGAGGAGGAGAAGAACCGTCTTCTCACTGAAAAAATGTCCCTGCGGAACGGACACACGGACATCAAAAACGAGGTGGAGAAGCGTCTCGCACAGATTGAAGAATTAAAGCAGAAGATTGAGAACGCCGGAAAGGACGCGGAAAATTTCTACCAGGAAATGACTGCCGCCCAGGAGGAGAAAGCGGCAAAGAATGAAGCCCAGAAGGGATTCTTTGAGAAGCGGGAAGCGCTCTCCGCGAGGATCTCCGACCTGGACAAGGAGCTTCTCCGTCTTCAGAACCAGAGCGATAAACTGGCAGAACGCCAGGATGCCCAGGTGGACTATATGTGGAATGAATATGGTCTCACATTTTCGACGGCGGAGCTCTTGAGAGACGAATCCCTCGACAATGTGGCGGACATGAAACGACAGATCGCCGAGCGGAAAAACGCGATCCGCGGTCTCGGAAATGTCAACGTCAATGCCATCGAGGATTACAAGGAGATCTCAGAGCGCTACGAGTTCATGAAGACCCAGCACGACGACCTTATTACGGCACAGGATGCCCTCTATAAGATCATCGAGGAGCTGGATATCGGGATGCGGAAGCAGTTCACAGAGAAATTCGCCATGATCCGGGCAGAGTTTGACAAGGTATTCCGGGAACTCTTCGGAGGCGGACACGGAAGTCTTGAGCTCATCGAGGATGAAGATATCCTGGAGGCGGGAATCCAGATCGTTTCCCAGCCGCCGGGAAAGAAGCTCCAGAACATGATGCAGATGTCCGGCGGAGAAAAGGCACTGACGGCCATCGCCCTGCTTTTCGCGATCCAGAACTTAAAACCGTCCCCGTTCTGTCTCTTAGATGAGATTGAGGCGGCCCTGGACGATTCCAACGTGGACCGCTACGCGAAATATCTGCATAAACTGACAAAACATACCCAGTTCATCGTCATCACACACCGTCGAGGCACCATGGTCGCCGCTGACCGTCTCTACGGAATCACGATGCAGGAGAAAGGCGTATCCACGCTTGTCTCCGTGAACCTGATTGAAAATGATTTAAAATAGGGAGGATTCGTATGGAAGAGAAGAAAAAAGGCTTTTTCTCGCGCCTCGTCGAAGGTCTCACAAAGACCAGAGAAAACATTGTGTCCGGAATGGATTCCATCTTTTCCGGCTTCTCCGCGATCGATGACGATTTCTACGAGGAGCTTGAGGAGACCCTGATCATGGGCGATATGGGGATCCAGACCACCATGGCGGTCATCGAGGACCTCAAGAGGACCGTAAAAGAACAGCACATCAAGGACCCGGAGCAGTGCCGGGAAGCCCTGATCGCCAGCATCCGCAGCAAGATGGACCTCGGTGAGAACGCATATGAATTCGAACACCGGAAATCTGTCGTTCTTGTCATCGGTGTCAACGGTGTCGGAAAGACCACATCCATCGGAAAGCTTGCGGACCAGTTAAAGGCAGAGGGAAAGAAAGTCGTCCTCGCCGCAGCTGATACCTTCCGTGCCGCAGCCATCGACCAGCTTGCCGAGTGGGCGAACCGCGCGGGCGTGGAGCTGATCGCCCAGAAAGAGGGATCCGATCCTGCTGCTGTGATCTACGACGCCATCTCCGCAGCAAAATCCAGAAATGCGGATGTGCTGATCTGCGATACGGCGGGAAGACTTCACAATAAGAAAAACCTCATGGAGGAGCTTAAGAAGATCAACCGCATCATCGATAAAGAATACCCGGAAGCTTACCGTGAGACTCTCGTAGTCCTCGACGGAACCACAGGGCAGAACGCTCTGGTACAGGCCCGCCAGTTCATGGAAGCAGCTGATATCACCGGCATCATCCTCACAAAGCTTGACGGAACCGCAAAGGGCGGCATCGCTGTTGCGATCCAGTCCGAGCTCGGCATCCCGGTAAAATATGTGGGAGTCGGAGAGAAGATCGATGATCTACAGAAATTCAATTCCGAGGACTTTGTGAAGGCCCTGTTCGCGAAGCAGCCGGAATAACCCGAAAAATATGCCTTGTCAGATGCCTGCGCCAGATGCGGCTGTCCACGGCATTATACAGTAAACGACAGCGTAAGCTGTAACAATAAGGAGAATACAAATGGAAATGCAGGAACTCAGCCTCGAAAAATTTGAAGAAGCTTCCGAGATCGTAAAGAAAGTGACACAGGAGACAAAGCTGATCTACAGCGAATATTTCTCTGAGCGTTACGGAAATAAGATCTATTTTAAACCGGAGAACATGCAGCGTACCGGTGCTTACAAGGTACGCGGCGCTTACTATAAGATCAGCCAGCTCACACCGGAAGAGCGCTCCCGCGGTCTGATCACAGCATCTGCCGGAAACCATGCACAGGGCGTCGCTTACGCCGCAAAGCTTGCAGGCGTTAAGGCGACAGTCGTTATGCCGGTATCCACACCGCTCATCAAGGTAAACCGCACGAAATCCTACGGTGCTGAAGTTGTCCTTTACGGAAATGTCTTCGATGAGGCATGTGCCCACGCTTATGAGCTCGCTGATGAGCACGGATACACCTTTGTTCACCCGTTCAATGACTTAGAAGTCGCTACCGGTCAGGGCAGCATCGCCATGGAGATCATCAAGGAGCTCCCGACCGTAGACTATATCCTCGTTCCGGTTGGCGGCGGTGGACTCTGCACAGGCGTTTCCACCCTGGCAAAGCTCTTAAACCCGAAGATCAAAGTCATCGCCGTTGAACCGGCAGGAGCTGCCTGCTTAAAGGCATCCTTAGAGGCAGGAGAGGTGACAACGGTATCAAAGATCAATACCATCGCTGACGGTACTGCGGTACAGACACCTGGTGACAAGCTGTTCCCGTACCTTCAGGCAAACGTGGATCATGTGATCACAGTGGACGACTCTGAACTGACCTTATCCTTCCTCGATATGGCAGAGAATCACAAGATGATCGTCGAGAACTCCGGACTTTTAACTGTAGCGGCCTTAAAGCATCTTGACTTTAAGGGTAAGAAAGTCGTATCCGTATTGAGCGGTGGAAACATGGACGTTCTCACCATGGCTACCGTTGTCCAGAACGGACTGATGCAGAGAGACCGTATCTTCACCGTAAGCGTTATGCTTCCGGATAAGCCGGGCCAGCTGGCAGCTGTTTCCTCACTGATCGCAAAGGAGCAGGGCAACGTGATCAAGCTGGAGCACAACGTATTTGCCAACGTAAACCGTACCGCAGGCGTAGAGCTCACGATCACTCTCGAGTCCTTCGGAACCGAGCATAAGGATCAGATCATCAAGGCGTTAGAGGCAGCAGGCTACTGCCCGGTGATCACTAAGACGAACGGAATTTATATGTAATATTCATTTATTGCCAGATGTCCAGGCAGATCCGGGCAAGATATGCCTGGATATCTGGCAATTTGTTACTTAGTAAAGGGGAAAATGTATGTACAGAAGCGAAACTCAGACAGCGCTTAATAAGAATATCCTGTATTTTATCCGTTGGACCGCGATCTCCATCGTGATGGGAACCGTCTGCGGCCTTATCGGAACGGCGTTTGGATACGGGGTCATCTATGCCCAGCGGCTGTTTAAGACCCACAGCTTTATGCTGTACCTGATGCCTGTGGCCGGCGTCCTGATCGTCCTGCTCCACCAGATGTTCCATGAGCTCGGAAACAGGGGAACGAACCTGATCTTAGAGTCCATCTCCTCGGACGAGCGGATCCCGATGGCAACGCTGCCCTGTATCTTTATCTCGACGATCTTAAGCCAGGCTGTAGGTGCTTCTGCCGGAAAAGAGGGAGCGGCCTTACAGATCGGCGGATGCATCGGAAATTATTTCGGCGATGTGTTCCATATGGATGAGAGAGATAAGAAAGTCATGATCATGAGCGGCATGAGCGGCTGCTTTGGTGCGATCTTCGGGACGCCGCTTGCGGCAGCCATGTTCGGAATTGAGGTCATCAGCATTGGTGTCGCCTACTACGCGGCTCTCGTTCCCTGCGTATTTGCCTCCTTCATCGGGGCACAGATCTCAGGAGCTCTCGGACTTCACGGCGAATCCTTCCAGATCCTTCATATTCCGGAGTTTTCTCTTGTTCCGGCGCTCTACACCGTTGGTCTCGGTCTTGCCTGCGCTCTTTTAAGTGTCTTCTTCTGCATCCTGCTCCATGAGACCCAGCATCTCTATAAGAATAAGATCGGGAATGTCTACGCGCGGATCCTTGTTGCGGCAGGACTTTCCATCGCGCTGGCGTTTATCTTCGGCCGGGATTACTGCGGAGCCGGATTCAACCTTGTTGAGAAAGCAGTTGACGGGGAATCAGCGTATCTTGGATTTTTGCTGAAAATGATCTTCACGGCAATTGCCCTGGGCGGCGGATTTAAAGGCGGAGAGATCGTTCCAACACTGGCGGTGGGATCTTCCTTCGGATGCACCTTCGGACTGCTCACAGGCTTTGAACCGTCCCTCTGCGCGGCAGCAGGAATGCTCGCCACCTTTGTCGGTGTCACAAACTGCCCGATCGCGACCATGTTCCTGGGATTCGAGCTTTTTGGCTTTGAGGCAATGCCGTACTTTGCGGTAGCGGTCGCCATCAGCTTTACGCTGTCGGGATATTATGGTCTCTACAGCGGACAGAAGTTTACATACTCCAAGACAAAGGCAGAGTTTATTAACCGGAAGGCGCACTAAAGCTAACAGACCGTGCTTCTGTACATCAGGAGTCATGACTGGTTTAAGCAGCTGATTGCTTAAGCAGCTCAAAAGAAGTAAATGGTAAACAGCAGTCGGGTATTACGGAAATACTCCTTAGTTTTAATGATTTTCCGCGATATCCGATTGCTTTTTTATTGCGGAGATGTTATGATAATCGTTAAAGGTCTATATACATGCGGTGCTGTCATGAACCATCGGGCTGTTGTTTTATCCATATGCCCAGGTGTTCATGAAAGTTAAAAGGGAAACAGGTCAAAAGCCTGTGCGAGCCCGTCACTGTAGATCCGGAGTGCATGAGCATTGTCCGTTGTAAGCGGACAGTCACTGGCAGTTCCTGCCGGGAAGGCGTCTCATGCGCGATGATGGATGAGCCAGGAAACCTGCCGGATGTCTGCTGGGAGAAAAAAGAACCAGGCTGGGACCTGAAAATTCATTTTTCAAGCGAGGAGAAGAGTAAATGAGAAAAGCAAATCTTTATGCCGTTATGACAGCGGCAGCCGTATCCATGGCGATCCTTTCCGGATGCTCCGGAAGCCAGACAGCAGCAACAACTGCTGCAGAGACTACTACAGTTGCAGAGACAACCGCGGAGGAAACTACAGCAGAAGCGACAGAGGCTGAAGAAGAGGACGAAGAGAATTACGATACAGGAGATGCTTCCATGGATAACACAAGAAATCAGGATGAGATCGGCGAGAATGAGCTTCTCGTAGTAAGCTTTGGTACAAGCTATAATGACAGCCGCAGACTGACGGTCGGTGCCATCGAGAACGCCATCGAGAAAGCATTCCCGGACTATTCCGTTAGAAGAGGCTTCACAAGCCAGATCATCATTGACCATGTAAAGAAAAGAGACAATGTTGCGATCGATAACGTGACAGAGGCTTTAAACCGTGCCATCGACAACGGTGTCAAGAATCTTGTTGTACAGCCGACCCACCTTATGAACGGTCTTGAGTACACAGATCTTGTGAATGAGTTAGCAGAAAACTCCGACGCATTCGAGCATGTTGCTGTCGGCGAGCCGCTTTTAACCTCCGACGATGACTTCAAGGCTGTGATCTCCGCGATCACAGACGCAACAAAGGAGTATGATGACGGCGAGACAGCGATCTGCTTCATGGGCCACGGAACAGAGGCCGATTCCAACGCTGTTTACCAGAAAATGCAGGATATGTTAAAGGAAGAGGGCTTTGACAACTACTATGTAGGTACTGTTGAGGCAACTCCGTCCTGTGAGGATGTTATTGCACAGGTAAAAGAGGGCTCCTACAAGAAGGTCGTTTTAGAGCCGCTTATGATCGTAGCTGGTGACCATGCGAACAACGATATGGCCGGTGACGATGACGATTCCTGGAAGAGCCAGTTTGAGGCTGCCGGTTATGAGGTTACCTGCCTTGTAAGAGGACTCGGTGAACTCGAGCCGATCCAGCAGCTCTTTGTGCAGCATGCCCAGGCTGCCGTTGACAGTCTCGCAAAATAAGATAGCTCACTGTGGGCGGTCGATGATTCGACCGCCTTTTTCTGATACAGGAATGTAGTGATGCTGCCTTACCTGAAGCAGCCAGAATGCTGACAGCAGGCGCTGCACTGATGTTTTGAAGGGAGAGGAAAATTTTATGCATAAATTAAAACAGTTTACATTTATACTTGCCGCGGTCTGCGCCCTGTCCACAGCATGTGGACAGTCCGGCACGGCTGAGACAGCATCTGCCTCTGCTGCAGAAACCAAGGCTGAAACTACGGTGGAAACGACTGCCGTTGAGCCAAAAGCCGACGTTGCCTCCGGCGATGAGACCGCTGCGGAACAGACCCTTGACACTGTTGGGCTCATTCCGGTATCCGCAGCGGACCTGAAAGAGGGAACTTACGATATTTCCGTAGAGTCCAGTTCCTCCATGTTTAAGATCACAGCCTGTGCCCTGACCGTCAAGGACGGCGCGATGACCGCGAGAATGACCATGGGCGGAACCGGATATCTCTATGTCTACATGGGAACCGGTGAAGAGGCATCAAAAGCCCCGGAATCCGATCTTATCTCCTTTGAAGAGAATTCTGATGGGACCCACAGCTTTACGGTCCCGGTGGAGGCATTAAATGAGGTGCTTCCGTGCACCGCGTTCAGCAAGAAGAAAGAGAAATGGTATGACAGAGAACTCGTCTTTGAGGCATCGGGAATCCCGGCAGACGCGTTTCTCAATACATCCTTAAAGACTGTGGAAGATCTCGGTCTCGCAGATGGAACCTATACTGTGGAAGTCGCTCTGAACGGCGGATCCGGCCGTGCGTCCGTGGAGTCCCCGGCGGTGGTCGAGGTGAAGGACGGAAAGGCGGAAGCGACGATCATCTGGAGCAGCTCCAACTACGACTATATGCGGGTGGACGAGGAAAAGCTTCTTCCGGTAAATACGGAAGGAAATTCCACCTTCGTGATCCCGGTGACTGGTTTTGACAGCCCGCTGACTGTTTACGCCGACACGACGGCCATGAGTACTCCGCATGAGATCGAATACACGCTGACCTTTGATTCCAGCACGCTGGAAGAACAGAAACAATAACAAGGTATGGACAAGAACAGAATTCATTTATCCCGCAGAAGGCGGGAGACAGATAAGAGGCACAGGCGGTATGTCAGCTGTCTCACCGTGATTCTTTTGAGTGCAGTCATGTTATGTGCTGGGTGCACCGGGAAAAACGCAGAGGGAAGCTCTGCCGGTGGCTCTGGGAAACAGACCGCTGCGGCAGACAGCCAGCAAAACGAAGCCGGCAGCAGCACTGAGGCAGCCCCAAAAACGGAGACAGCTGCTACAGCTTCCCGCAGCTGGAGCAATATGTCTCCGGTAAGTTCCATGGATCTTCTCTATGCGGATCAGTTTTCCGTGGATGATTATGAGAATGACATCTCGCTCATCACCATCGGGGATACAGACCAGTTCCTTCTTCTGCCGGAAGGTGTGTCCGCACCAGCCGGACTGCCGGATTCCATCAAAATCCTCCAGAAACCGGTAAATAATATCTATCTTGTGGCGACATCCGCCATGGATGATTTCATTCACCTGGACGCGCTGGATTTGATTGCGCTCTCCGGCACAAAGGACACCGGATGGTATCTGCCGGAAGCAAAAACGGCAATGGAAGAGGGAAAAATTGCCTATGCCGGAAAGTACAGTGCTCCGGACTACGAGAAGATCTTAAGCAGTGACTGCGGTCTCGCTGTGGAGTCCACCATGATCTATCACACTCCCGAGGTAAAAGAACAGTTGGAACGCCTTGGGATCCCGGTTCTCGTGGAGCGGTCCAGCTATGAGGGTAATCCCCTGGGAAGAATGGAGTGGATCCGGCTCTACGGTGTCCTGACGGGAAAAGAGGCTGAGGCGGAACAGGTATTTCGCGAAAATATGGACGCTCTGTCCGATGTTCTCGACATGGAACCATCCGGAAAGACAGCCGCGTTTTTCTATGTGACGAATTCCGGCAGCGTCAATGTCAGGAAGAATGGGGACTATATCGCAAAAATGATCGCCCTGGCAGGCGGAACTTACATTCCCGGGAATGCCGGTTCTGATGAGAATGCACTTTCAACGATGAACATGGATTTTGAGTCCTTCTATGCCGCCGCGAAGGATGCGGATGTGCTGATCTACAACAGTACCATTGATGGGGAACTCACCGCGATCGATGAGCTTTGCGCAAAGAATCAGCTTTTTGCGGATTTCAAGGCAGTGAAAGAGGGCAATGTCTGGTGTACCGGGAAGAACATGTTCCAGGAGACCATGGGCCTGGGGGATATGATCCGGGATATGAACGCGGTGTTTGCCGACGATACCGAATATAGCTTTACATATCTTCATCAGCTGAAGTAACGTGCAGGTGACAGATGAATAACAGCACAGGATCGTCACTGCGTTGAATTCACATATGCTGATGAGGACACAAAAAAATTTTAAATTATAAACGAAAGGGGGAGAACGCCTATGTCAACCCAGCCTAAGCGGATCATCCGGGCCTACCTGCTGTTATTTGTCCTGCTTGCAGCCTTAAGCTTTCTGAGCCTGGCTGTCGGCAGTGTGCGCGTATCGGCAGCAGATATTCTTGCGGCCCTGGGTGGAAAAGAGGGGACTGATATGACCCGTCATATTCTCTTTGATATCCGTCTCCCCAGAATGCTGGCGGCGTTGATCCTCGGCGGGGCGTTATCGGTGTCTGGCTTTCTGCTGCAGACATTTTTCTCGAATCCCATCGCCGGCCCCTTCGTCCTTGGAATCTCTTCCGGCGCGAAGCTCGTCGTCTCGATCTTCATGATCCTGTTTCTCGGACAGGGACTCATCATGAATTCCTGGGTCATGATCGGTGCGGCTTTTCTCGGTGCCATGGCCGCCATGGGCTTCGTGCTGGCGGTCTCAAAAAAACTTCCTCAGATGTCCATGTTAGTGGTAAGCGGGATCATGATCGGATATATCTGTTCGGCGGCAACGGATTTTATCGTGACCTTCGCCGATGACTCCAATATCGTGAACCTCCACAACTGGTCCATGGGCAGCTTTTCCGGCATCTCCATGGGCGGGGTAAGGATCTGTCTCCTTGTGACTGCAGCAGCTTTCTTTTGTTCCATGCTGCTCTCAAAAGCCATGGGTGCCTATCAGCTGGGGGAGGTCTACGCGAGAAACATGGGTGTCAATATCAAACGATTCCGGATCGAGCTGATCCTGTTATCCAGCGTCCTTTCCGCCACAGTGACAGCCTTTGCGGGCCCCGTCTCCTTCGTGGGGATCGCGGTACCCCATGTGATCAAACAGCTGTTTAAGACCGCGAAGCCCATCGTTGTGATCCCGGGATGTTTCCTTGGCGGTGCAGTATTCTGCCTGTTCAGCGATCTGCTGGCGAGAACATTGTTTTCACCGACAGAACTTTCCATCAGTTCTGTGACAGCGGTGTTCGGAGCGCCGGTGGTGATCGCCATGATGATAAAAAGAGTGAAACGTTGATAGGAATAGTCTGAAAGGAGAGCCCATGCAGAACTACCTGACAGCAGACAATTTAACCGTCGGATACTGCGGAAAACCGATCCTGTCCGACATCTCCATGAACATCCGCCGCGGATCCATCGTCACGCTGATCGGACCGAACGGGGCTGGAAAATCCACGATCTTAAAGAGCATCATCCGGGAACTTTCCCCATTAGGCGGACGTGTATTTCTTGACGGCACAGCCCTGGAGGATTACTCGGATCCTGACTTTGCGAAAAAGACCGCGGTGGTCATGACGGGGCGGCCGGATCCGGAGCTTATGACGTGTTTTGACGTGGCGGCAGCAGGAAGATATCCGTATACCGGGCGGTTCGGAATCCTGTCCAAAGAAGATAAGAAAAAGGTCATGGATGCCCTCGAAATGGTCCAGTGTGAAAGCCTTGCGGATGTCCTGTTCCAGAACACCAGCGACGGGCAGAAACAGCGGATCCTCTTAGCCCGGGCGATCTGCCAGGAACCGGAGCTTCTCGTTCTCGACGAGCCCACATCCTTTCTCGATATCCGGCACAAACTGGAGCTTCTCGATATCTTAAAGAAACTGGTCCATGAGCGCAATCTGGCAGTCCTCATGTCGCTTCACGAGCTGGATCTTGCGGAGAGGATCTCCGACTATGTGCTCTGCGCGGAAAACGGGACCATCGGGAGAACAGGGACGCCCCGGGAGGTGTTTGAGGGAGACTATATCGCAAAGCTCTATGGGATCGAGCACGGGAGCTATCTGACGTCCCTTGGATTTCCGGAGCTCCCGAGAACAGACGGAGCGCCTAGGGTCTTTGTCATCGGCGGCATGGGGAGCGGGATTCCGGTGTATCATGCTTTAAACCGGGCGGGGATCCCCTTTGCTGCGGGCGTGATCCATGAAAACGATATGGAGTACCAGACAGCGAGTGTGCTGGCAGCAGAAGTGATCCGGGAAGCAGCCTTCGAACCGGTGGGAGAGCAGCCGTTTCTTAGGGCGAAGAAAGTATTAGAGTCCTGTGAGGCCGTTTTCTGCCCGCTAAACGTCTTCGGAACTATGAATGAAAAAAACCGGGAACTTCTCCGGATCGGAACGGAACTCGGAAAATTACGGCAAATTCATCTTGACAAATCTGATTCCGGTGATATACTAAATGACAAGTGAAAAAACAACACGTTGACAGGAAGAGTACGTTCGGAAACTGCTCAGAGAGGGATACATTTGGTGAGAGTTATCCTGCACGGAACGAGCTGAAGACCACCCTGGAGTGTCCCTTAATCGGGAACGGTGATTCCGTTATCATCAAATGAAGTGGTATAGAAATTCTATACAAGCAGGGTGGAACCACGGGTAATCTCGTCCCTTGATTATGTGAAAACGCATAATCAAGGGACTTTTTTATTTACGCGAACAACGAGCCAAAGTCCGCGCTTGCGCGAGACCTTGGCGACTGCCGCGATAACAAGGGGAAACTCGCGAAGCGTGTTTTCACTTGTTTGCGCGAGTGACAAAACAGAGACTGTGTTCACACAGGAAACTGAAAACGCGGTATTACAAGCCACGGCTCGCGTGAGATTTTCACTGAGAAAAAGCAGCTGTAAAATATCTCGGCTGCACGAAATTTTTCCAAGAGAAAAAGGAGAATGAACATGAAAGTAACATTAAAAGACGGCTCTTTTAAAGAGTATGCACAGCCGATGGCTGTCATCGACATCGCAAAAGACATCAGCGAAGGTCTTGCAAGAATGGCCTGTGTCGCAGAGATCGACGGAGAAGTAAAGGATCTGCGCACTATCGTTGACAAGGACTGCACTTTAAATATCTTCACAGCAAAGGATCCGGAAGGACTTGCAGCACTCCGCCACACAGCAAGCCATGTAATGGCTCAGGCGATCAAGCGAATCTGGCCGGAGACAAAGCTTGCCATCGGTCCATCCATTGCTGACGGTTTCTACTACGATATCGACCGTGATGAGCCGGTAACATCCGACGACCTCGCAAAGATCGAGGCTGAGATGAAGAAGATCATCAAGGAAGCTCTCCCGTTAGAGCGTTTTGAGCTTCCGAGAGCAGAGGCGATCGCCCTTATGAAAGAGAAGAACGAGCCGTACAAGGTAGAGCTCATTGAGGATCTTCCGGAAGATTCCATCATCAGCTTCTACAAGCAGGGTGAGTTCACCGACCTCTGTGCAGGTCCGCACCTCATGAACACAAAGGAAGTCGGCAAGGCATTCAAGCTCATGAACATCGCAGGCGCTTACTGGCGCGGAAGCGAGAAGAACAAGATGCTGACCCGTATCTACGCGACAGCCTTTGCGAAAAAAGAGGACTTAGACGCTTACGTTACCATGATGGAAGAGGCGAAGAAGCGTGACCACAGAAAGCTCGGCAAAGAGCTCGGTCTCTTCATGATGAGCGATGCAGGCCCAGGATTCCCGTTCTTCCTTCCAAAGGGAATGATCTTAAAGAACACACTGCTTGACTACTGGCGCGAGATCCACAAAAAAGCAGGTTATGTAGAGATCTCCACACCGATCATCTTAAACAGAAGCCTCTGGGAGACATCCGGTCACTGGGATCACTATAAGAACAACATGTATACAACCGTCATCGACGGCGAAGATTATGCCATCAAACCGATGAACTGCCCGGGCGGCGTTCTTGTTTACGCTTCCGAGCCGCGTTCCTACCGTGACCTTCCGCTCCGTATGGGTGAGCTCGGTATCGTTCACCGTCACGAGAAATCCGGTCAGCTTCACGGACTCATGCGTGTACGCTGTTTCACACAGGATGATGCCCATATCTTCATGACTCCTGAGCAGATCCGTGATGAGATCAAGAACGTAGCAGGTCTGATCAACCAGGTATATTCCCTGTTCGGATTCAAATATCATGTAGAGCTTTCCACAAGACCGGAAGACTCCATGGGAAGCGACGAGGACTGGGAGCTTGCAACAAGCTCCTTACAGGGCGCATTAGACGACCTTGGACTTGACTATGTGATCAACGAAGGAGACGGCGCATTCTACGGTCCGAAGATCGACTTCCATCTTGTAGACGCGATCGGCAGAACATGGCAGTGCGGTACGATCCAGCTTGACTTCCAGCTTCCGCAGCGTTTCGAGCTTGAGTACATCGGCGCTGACGGTGAGAAGCACAGACCGATCATGATCCACCGCGTATGCTTCGGTTCCATCGAGCGTTTCATCGGTATCCTGATCGAGCACTTCGCTGGCGCATTCCCAACATGGCTCGCACCGGTTCAGGTTAAGGTTCTCCCGATCTCCGAGAAGTACGAGGAGTACGCAAAATCTGTCAAAGCAGCTCTTGACGCGGCTGACATCCGCGCTGAGATCGATCTCCGTTCCGAGAAGATCGGCTACAAGATCCGTGAGGCTCAGGGACAGAAGATCCCGTACATGTTAGTTGTCGGCCAGAAGGAGCAGGCAGATGGAACTGTATCCGTAAGAAGCCGCTTCAAGGGCGATGAGGGCGCTGAAGATCTCAACGTATTTATCGCAAACATCAAGGCTGAGATCGCAGGCCGTGTAAACCGTCCGGTCGAGGTTAAAAAGGAAGAGGAGAAATAATTCTCTGATCGTTTGGCCAGGTGCTGAAATTTTAAATTTTCGCCGGTCTTCGGAACTTTCCGGGGGCCGGCTTTTTTTCTGTTTTTTGTCTGTCTGCTTGCACTTTTTTCCGAATGATGGTATCATATTACGGAATATGACCGTTGGGAGGTTTATCAATTGGCGAAGAAAAAGAACAAGAAAGTCGTTCGTTATCGCCGGCCCCTGAATATCAATGTGGGCATGATCATTTTTGCCCTCATTTTCTTATATATGGCGTTTTATCTCTATACCTACCTTCGCAGGGACAAGGTGGAGTTTTATGAAGTTGTGGAGGGAAGTATCGTAAACGATACGAGGCACACCGGAATCATTTTCCGGACAGAGGAGCCGAAATACACGGACCGTGCCGGAAATATCAACTTTTATCTGAGAGAGGGGAAGAGGGCAGCTGTCGGTACGAGAGTCTATTCCATCGATGAGACGGGAACACTTTCCGCCCTGCTCGCGGAAAAAACGGACGGGTCTGTAGCCCTCTCAAAGGAAAACCTCGCTTCCTTAAAAAAGCAGCTGTCCAGCTTCAGCCAGACATTCACGAACGAAGATTTCCGGGAGGTCTATGATACGAAAAACACCCTGGATGCGGAAGTCCTGGAGTATGTAAGCGTTGATACCTTAAAAAATCTCGACAGCGCAGTCTCTGAACTGGGCGGAAATTTCACCCAGGTGCGGGCGGATCAGTCAGGCATTGTATCCTACTCGGTGGATTCCATGGAGACACTGACACCTAATCAAGTGACAGCAGATATGTTTGACAAAAGTTCCTATAAAAAATCCAGCGTTCGCTCTGGACAGCTTGTGGAGACTGGGGCCCCGGCCTACAAGATCATCACCTCCGAGGACTGGTCCATCGTGTTCCCAATGTCGGAGCAGGAACTTACCACTTATAATGGAAAGACTTCCCTCACCGTAAAGTTTAACGGCAGGGATCTTGAGACTTCCGGTGCGTTCTCTACCGTGACAGGCGGGGACGGAAAGACATACGGAAAACTCGATTTTTCTAAATATATGGAACAGTTTGTTTCCGACCGATATGTGGATTTTGAGATCGTGACCGATGAGGTCCGGGGACTCAAGATCCCGAGAAGCTCCGTCACCGATGTGACTTTCTATGTGATCCCGAAGGATTATTACGTGAGCGCAAAGAAGGATTCTTCCGATTCCTCCTCCGTCTCCCAGAGCGGTTTCCGCAAGGAGACCTACGCGGATGGAAAGACGGTGGGTGTCATCACTTCGTGCACGATCTACTACGCGGATGATGAGTACTATTACGTAGATGCCGGGGAGAACAGTGAACTGAAAGCCGGGGATTTCCTTACAAAGGACGATTCCGAAGAGCGTTACCAGATCGGAATGACCCAGACCGTACAGGGCGTCTACAATATCAACCGTGGATACGCAGTATTCAGAAGGATTGAGATCCTTTCTTCGAATGATGAGTATTACACCATCAAAAAGGGCACCGATTACGGTCTGTCCGTCTACGACCACATCGTCCTGGATGCCAATGCCGTGACCGGAAACGGAATGATCATCTATCAGTAGGAGGTTTTTATCATGTCAGTTGCAGAGAATATAAAGAACGTAAGGGAACGCATGAACGCAGCCTGCCTTCGCGCGGGAAGAGATCCGAAGGAGGTCACTCTGATCTCCGTCAGCAAGACGAAGCCGGTCTCCATGTTGATGGAGGCCTATGAGGCGGGAGAGCGCGACTTCGGCGAGAATAAGGTACAGGAGATCACGGAGAAGCGCCCGCAGATCCCGGAGGACGCAAAGTTTCACATGATCGGTCATCTCCAGACAAACAAGGTCGGACAGGTCATCGACAAAGTGGTCCTGATCCACTCCTGTGACAGCGTTCACCTGGCAGAGAAGATCGAGAAGGAAGCCGCAAAGCGCGATATGATCGCCAATGTGCTCCTTGAGGTCAATGTGGCGAGAGAGGAGAGCAAATTCGGCATGTTCTTAGAGGACGTAATTCCGAATTTAAAGGAGATCCAATCATTTCCCCATGTCTGCGTAAAGGGAATGATGACCATTGCGCCAAATGTCGAAAATGCAGAAGAAAATCGAAAATATTTTAAAGAATTATATCAATTATATGTTGACATCAAAAGTAAAAACATTGATAATGGTACTATGAGTGTGCTGTCCATGGGTATGACCGGCGACTTCGATGTAGCCGTTGAGGAGGGCGCAACCATGATTAGAGTAGGAACCGGAATCTTTGGTTCCAGATAGATTGGAGAGAACTAGATATGAGCTTTTTAGGCAAGATTATGGATACGATGCGTCTGAACGACGATGAAGATGACGATTACTTCTTAGATGACGATTATGAGGATGAGAAACCGGCGAGAAAAGGCCTTTTCAAGAAGCAGACAGCCGATGATTTAGATGATTATGAGGAGGAGAAGCCGAGATTTTTACCTCGCGCCACCAACAGCAATAAGGTCGTTCCGATGCGCCGCGGAAGCGGAATGGAAGTTTCCTTAATTAAACCGACTTCCTTAGATGACGCAAAGGAAATCTGCGATTACCTGCTTGCCGGAAAGGCAGTTGTACTTAATATGGAAGGAATCCACACCGAGACCGCACAGCGGATCATCGATTTCACATCCGGATCCACATATTCCATGAACGGAAATCTCCAGAAAATTTCCAACTACATTTTTATCGCAACCCCGCAGTCCGTTGAGCTGTCCGGCGACTTCCAGGATCTTCTTACCGGAGGAAACATAGACGTATCCGGACTCAACATCCATCTTTAATCAGGAATCCATATGGAAAAGGAAGAACAGCTTTTTAGAAAGCGGATCCAGGAACTGGCGGAAAACGCCTACTCCCGCGATATCCCGCTTCACACAGATTTTCTGACGCTCGCAGAACAGACTGTCTTCCAGAATATGTCGGCTACGTTGCCGCCGGTGAAGTTCGTACTTTCCGGCGGCTTTCCGATGTCTGAAAGAAAGGTTTTGTGCTTTCTGGCGTCCTATGAGGAGGAGCTCTACGCGCCGCCCTTCGTGTGCTTAAAGATCGTTCCCGCAAACAGGCGCTTCGCGGAGGAGCTGACCCACAGAGATTATCTCGGAGCGATCATGAATCTTGGAATCGAAAGGGCCATGATCGGGGACATCGTCCTGCAGGACGGAAATGCCTGGGTGTTTGTCATGGAAAAGTTGAGCAGATACCTTGCGGAGAATCTCACGATGATCCGGCACACCTCTGTTGTCAAGGAGATCACGGCAGATTTTTCTGAGCTTCCGGATCCCGAGATGGAGGAAATTTCCGGAACAGTGAGTTCCGTCCGCCTGGATTCTGTTATCGCGCTTTGCGGAAGACTTTCCAGGACGAGGGCAGCATCATATATTGAAGGCGAGAAGGTGTCTGTCAACGGGGCTGTCTGCACGAATGTATCGCTGAATCTGCGGGGCGGAGAGATCTTATCGATCCGCGGCATCGGCAAATTCCGGTTCGGAGAGCCGGGAAATCTTACGAAAAAGGGTCGGACATCCGTCGTGGTGTACCGCTATAAATAGGAGGTTAGCCTTATGATCACAGAACATGTAAACCGGATCCCGGTTCATCTCGACGGAAAGACCATTTATGATATCGTACTGGAAGATTCTTTTGATGCCCTTGCAAAGGAGATCTCCGCGCTGGGCACTGAGAAGAAAAAGATCTGCATCATCGCGGATTCCAACGTGGCTGACTTGTATCTTGACGAAGTGACAAAGATCCTTTCCGGCTGCTGCCGTGAGGTCACATCCTACGTGTTCCCGGCAGGAGAAGAGAATAAGAATCTGAAGACGGTCCAGGGCGCTTACGAGCACCTGATCTTAAAACATTATGACAGAAAGGATCTTCTTGTGGCTTTAGGTGGCGGCGTCACGGGAGACCTCTGCGGATTCGTCGCTGCAACCTATCTCCGCGGCGTGGATTTCGTCCAGATCCCGACAACACTGTTGTCCCAGGTGGACTCCGGAATCGGTGGGAAGACCGGTGTGGACTTTGATTCCTACAAAAATATGGTAGGCGCTTTCCACATGCCGAAGCTTGTATACACGAATGTGTCCGTACTTCGCACACTTCCGGACGATCAGTTCTCTGGCGGCATGGGGGAAGTCATCAAGCACGGCCTGATCCGCGATAAAGAGTACTTTGGCTGGATCCAGACGAATAAGGAGAAGATCCTCGCAAAAGATGCGGACACCTTAAAGCTTCTGATCCAGGGCAGTGATTTCATTAAGCGGGAGGTCGTTGAGATCGACCCGACGGAGCAGAATGAGCGCGCGACCTTAAACTTTGGCCACACATTAGGCCATGCCATCGAGAAATTAAAGAACTTTACGATGCTTCACGGCCACTGTGTCGCTGTCGGTGCCCTGGCTGCCATGAATATCTGCAAAGAGCGCGGACTTGTAAAACAGGATGAGATCGACGCGTACAAGGCACTGATGGAGTATTTCTCTATCCCGACATCCGTTTCCGGCCTTGATAGGGAAGAAGTCATCGCTGCGACAAAAAATGATAAGAAGATGGAAGCCGGCGTTATCAAGTTTATTCTTTTAGACCGTGTGGGTCATGCCTATATCGACCGCACCGTCACGAAGGATGAGATGGAGCGCGCCCTGGCAGCTATTTTCAGATAGGAGTTTTTATGAATACCATCGGAAAACGCTACGGTGTTCTTGCCGTATGTGCCGCCCTGCTCATCGCCCTGGATCAGTGGGCGAAGAGTATGGCTTACAGCACTCTGCGGGTCAACGGGCCGCTTGTGCTGATCAAGGGAGTCTTTGAGCTTCTGTACTCGGAAAACAGGGGCGCTGCCTTTGGAATTCTTCAGGGAAAACAGTGGTTTTTCTTTCTGGTTGCTGCGGCTGTCGTGATCGCGGTCCTTGTTTTTGTGGCAAAGCTTCCTTCCGGGAACCGGTATCTGCCGCTCTATATTTCCATGGTCCTTCTTCTTTCCGGCGCGGTCGGAAACCTGATCGACCGTGCGGTGAGAGGATTTGTGGTGGATTTCTTCTACTTCAGCCTCATCGATTTCCCGATCTTCAATGTTGCCGACTGTTATGTAGTCTGCGCGGCCGGACTTCTGATTCTTCTCATCGGCTTTTTCTATAAGGAAGATGAGCTTTCCTTCCTTTCATCGAAAAAAGGAGAGTAACCAGTGAGAGAAGAATATTTTGTGACGGAGGAGACGGCGGGAGACCGGATCGATAAGTTCCTTGCGGAACAGTATGAAAATCTTTCACGCTCCTTCCTCCAGAAGCTTTTAAAATCCGGGGAAGTTATGGTAGGCGGACGCCCGGTGAAGGCAAGCTACAAGGTGGCTGAGGGGGATCTGATCTCCTTCGAGGTGCCGGAGGCTGTGGAGCCGGAGATCGTGCCGGAGGATATTCCACTGGATATTTTATATGAGGACCATGATGTGATTCTTGTAAATAAGCCGAAGGGGATGGTGGTCCATCCGGCTGCTGGACATTATACGGGGACATTGGTGAATGCGCTGATGTTTCACTGTAAGGAAGACCTCTCCGGGATCAACGGAGTTCTGCGCCCGGGGATCGTCCACAGGATCGATATGGACACCACCGGCGTCATCATTGCATGCAAGAATGATCTCGCCCACAATTCCATAGCGGCACAGCTCAAGGAGCATTCCATCACCCGCCGTTATCAGGCGATTGTTCACGGAGCCCTGAAGGACGATGAGGGAGTGATTGACGAACCTATCGGGAGAAGCCCAAAGGACCGGAAGAAGATGGCAGTCAATTATAACAACGGAAAATCCGCAGTGACCCATTACAAGGTGCTCACACGTTTTAAGGATTTCACCCATATCGAGTGCCGCCTGGAGACGGGTAGAACGCACCAGATCCGCGTCCACATGGCAAGCATTGGACATCCGCTCTTGGGTGATGCCGTTTATGGGCCGGCGAAATGCCCGTATAAGCTTCAGGGGCAGACGCTGCACGCAGGGATTTTAGGGTTCGTGCATCCGCGGACGGGGGAGTATATGGAATTTTCGGCGCCGCTGCCGGAATATTTTGAGGAGCTTTTGAAAAAATTGCCGGGATAATTTTTCCCGGCTTTTTTTGTGCAATAAGAAATTCCTCGAAACGTGCCAATGATGCGCACTCGCACGAGGATGTGGATTATCGCAAGCGACCACGCTCGGCGCGAGAATGTGCCAAGGCACATTCTTACTTATTCTGCTTTATGCATATACTGATACAAAAATTCAGAAAATTTATGGGATAACTCTTGCATATCGACCGCAATTTTTGTATAATATAGCTATCAGAAAGCTTGATGACAGAAAGGAGCTGTGGCATATGAGTGATAACCTTATTATTACGATCGGAAGAGAATGCGGAAGCGGAGGAAGACATATCGGGCAGGCATTAGCAGAAAAACTCGGTGTAAAATGTTATGACAAAGAGCTCCTGAATCTGGCCGCAAAAGAGAGCGGTCTCTGTAAAGAGCTGTTTGAGACCCACGACGAGAAGCCGACGAGCAGTTTCTTATATTCCCTGGTAATGGATACATATTCCCTTGGATATACGAACTCTGCATATATGGATATGCCGATCAACCACAAGATCTTCCTTGCGCAGTTTGATACGATCAAAAACCTTGCGGACAAGGAATCCTGCGTAATTATCGGACGCTGTGCTGACTACGCACTGGCTGATTATCCGAACGTGGTATCCGTATTTATTACAGCCGACGAGGACGTGAAGATCAAGACTTTGATGGAACGCCATAAGATTTCTGAGTCCCAGGCGAAGGATGTCATGATCAAGACCGATAAAAAACGTGCAAGCTACTATAACTATTATTCCAGCAAGCGCTGGGGCGATTCCAAGAGCTACGATCTCTGCATGAACAGCAGCAAGATCGGTTATGACGGAGTTGTGAAGATGATTAAGGATTTTGTGGAGATCAAGAAAGGTTATAAGAAGTAAGTGATATTAAGATTGGGCAGGGAGCAGAGTTAAATCTGTTGCCTGCCCGTTTTTTTTCAAGTATGTATTTATTGCAGCTGTGAATAATAGAATTCTCCCGTTGACGTCTGCAATTGATAGAACGGATGATATTGCCGAAGCAGAATCAATCACTTCGGAAAAGTGCCTGCTGTATGTGGCAATGACAAGAGCACAAAAGGGCGTGTATATTACCAGCTATGGAAGACCTTCGGAATTTCTTGAGTAAGTTTACACTCGTATGTAAAAAGGGCCAGCGCTTAGGGCGCTGGCCTAATAATATTGGATATAAATTTGGTAATTATTCCACCGTCACAGATTTCGCCAGGTTTCTCGGCTGGTCCACATCGAGGCCTTTCTGGACGGAAGCGTAGTAGGCGATGAGCTGGAGGACGACGGCGATCGGGAATACGGTGAATTTATCATCTTCCTTCGGGATGCGGATGATCACATCGGCGATTCCCTCGTCGACAGCGGTATCTTCAGTTACAAGGAGTACCACATAGGCGCCCCTCGCCTTTACCTCACGGATATTGGAGATGGTCTTCGCGAAGATGTGTTTCTGGGTCGCGATGGCGATCACCGGGACATGATCTGTGATCAGGGCGATGGTTCCGTGCTTTAATTCACCGGCTGCGTAAGCCTCCGCGTGGATGTAGGAGATCTCCTTTAACTTTAACGCGCCTTCTAAGGAGAACGCATAGTCCATGCCGCGGCCGATAAAGAAAACATCCGGATAATTTACGATGTGGGTGACGATCTCATTGATCGTATTCTCATCGCGGATCATGGTCTCCATGGCGGAAGCGCAGTTTAAGAGATCACTCATGAACTGCTCTGCATGTTCCTCCGTGTATACGCCGCGTACAAGGGCCATACGGCAGAAGAGAAGATAGAGGGCAGCGATCTGTACTGTGTAGGCCTTCGTGCTCGCCACGGCGATCTCAGGACCTCCATGGGTATAGATCACGTAATCGCTCTCTCGGGCGATCGTGGATCCCTTTACGTTTACAACAGAAATTACGGTGGAACCGCATTCCCTTGCGAGGCGGAGTGCCGCCAGGGTATCGATGGTCTCGCCGGACTGGGAGATCACGATGGTGAGAGTTGAATCGTCGATCAGCGGCTCCTCATAGCGGAACTCGGAGGCGATGGACACGGTCACCGGAATTCTGAGGCGCGGCTCGATGAGGGCTCTCGCAACCATTCCCGCATGCATGGCTGTACCGCAGGCAATGACACGGATATTTGTGATCCGTTTTAAGAGCTCATCCGGGATCTTCTCATCGGAGAGGTCCGGGAGGCCTTTTGTGAGGCGCGGAAGAATCGTCTTTTTTAATACTTCCGGCTGCTCATGAATCTCCTTCATCATGAAATGCGGGAAACCATTTTTCATGGCAGCGTCCGTGTTCCAAGATGCCTCGAGGATCTCCGGCTCCACCTTTGTGCCGTCAAGCTCGTAGAGGCTCGCGTGGTAGGCAGTGAGCTGTACGATCTTTCCTTCCGGGACAACAAAGTATTTCTTTGAGTACGGAAGAAGAGCCGTCAGGTCAGAGGCGATCATGGCTCCGGAAGCTGTGTAAGCGGCTACAAGCGGGCTTACGTTTCTCACTGCATAAACTTCACCTGGGCGGTCCTCAAACATGATACAGAAGGCGTAGGAACCTTCCAGCTGTCTTAAGAACTCACGGATGGAGGAGAACGGGTCACCGTTGTAGATCTCGTTTAAGGTCGCAGCGGCAACTTCCGTGTCTGTCTGGGAATGGAGCTTTCCCTCCAGGTGGTATTTTGCTGTCAGGGCATGGTAGTTCTCGATGATACCGTTATGGATCATCGTCACTTTTCCTGCCACATGCGGATGAGCATTCTCACTTGTCACGCCGCCGTGGGTTGCCCAGCGGGTGTGGCCGATTCCACAGTGGGAAACGATGGGATCTTCCTCGCATACCTTGCGCAGGGCAGCAACTTTTCCGACTTTTTTGATAAAGTGGATCTTTGAGTTCTCGTCAAATAAAGCGATTCCCGCGCTGTCGTAGCCGCGGTACTCAAGCTGGGTGAGACCGTTGAGCAGTACTGTCTGCGCGTCTAAAGGACCGCAGTATCCGATAATTCCACACATATATTTTCATCTCCAGTTTTTCGTTATGTAATATTAGACTATGTTTCATGGGGCGTCATGCTGTCTTTTGGACCTTGCGGGACCTTCCTAATGTTCAGAAGGGACGCAGAAACCTTCCTGTAAGCAAGCTTACGGGACATTCCTGTATCCCCCCCTGGCGACTGCACGAGCCAACTTGTTACGATTATAGTATTAAATGGCTGGAAAGTCAATCCGCGCCTGTTTCCATGGGGAAAATTAAAAAAATCTTAACAAATTTTCCTTCCTCTATATGTTATACTAACTCCGTTATATTTACATAATGCAGGAGATGTACGCTCGAAAATGAAGTTGAACGACCATTTAGATTTTCATAAATTACCTTTTGATAAAGAAAAGATCCGCGCGCAGGTGGAGAAGATCGCCGCGGACTGCATGCACTGGGTGACAAGCAGGCAGAACGCGAGACCACTTTTAGCGCTGGCTTTATGTACCTGTATCGCGTTTTCCGCCATATTTCCCTATATTCCGGTGATCGCCCCGGCGGAGACCAGTACGGAGCGGATCTATGAGCCGGAAACCGTCGATATTCTCGAGGATCCTACAGAAAATACGACGGATGAGACCACAGCGGAGATCGATCCGGATGCACCGGCTCCATATAAATTAAACTTTTCAAATATGTACGAGGAGGGATCGGAGACCAGCTATGCGGAGATCTTGATGAAGGAATTGATCCAGAAGGACTCCAAGTGGTTTGCTGCGATCTATGACATGGCAAACAAAGCTCCGGCAAAGCTTGCCCCGTCCTTTGGCCGCAAGGCGTCCTCTGTTCTCGGACAGTATAATCCGACCTCGAAGACTCAGGATAAGAACAATCCGGCTTCCTGGTATGTGGAGCATTTTAAGAATGTCAAGGTTACGTTTTACAATGGCGACGGCGAGGTCACGTCCGCAGTGTCAAATGCCCAGGATATTCTTTCCATGGCAAGTGTTTATGCGTTTTATAACGGGATCACGGATCTTGACACGATCCGCGCCTATGTGAATGACCTCTGGACGAAGTCCCATTCCTACCAGGCATCCCTTGGAAATGTCTATTACTGCGACGGCTGCGTGGATCCAAACGCGTCTGCGGAAGAGGGAGATTCCGAGTTGGAAGGCGAGGATACTTTTGTATCTGGACGAAATATCGACACGGAGATCCGAACAGACGCAGGCGATGAGGTCATCGACCAGGCCGGAGATACGGTTTCTGTAAACGGCGAGAGCCACAGTGATGGTTCCACCGCATCAGGTTCCGCCCAGGATTCCTCCGCACATACGTCCGTGGTGGCTGAAACAACGACAGTTCCTCCATCGGCTGCAAACCATACAGAAGGTGTCGAGACGAAAGAATCCACTACAAGCGCCCTGGATTCCCTGGCTGAGACGGCTGAGAGCGTGATCCAGGAGACCACAAAGAAAGCGACGATCATCCGTGTGGAGGATAAGACCGAGGCAGCCACGAAAGCTCCGGAGACGGAAGCTTCAACGACTGCAGCACCGACAACGAAAGAGGAGACGGTTCGCGAAACCGCTGCGCCTTCCACGGAAGGAACGGAAGAGACTTCCGTGAAGGTCATCCGAGTCGGCAGCAATGAAGAAGCGGACCATGAATATTCTGGTTATGCTGTCCGGGCGGCAGCGGAAGAGCAGAATGCGGAGACATTCCTTTTAGAGCCGGAAACAGCGGCAGGAAGTGAAGCAGGCAATGAAACTGGTGGTCTGGAACAGGCAGCCGAAGTGGAAGAGAGCACTGCCAACGGATATAGCGTCCATACGGCGGCGGCATCCCATGCGCTGATCTGTCCCGGACATATCGATCTGAAGATCTCAGCGACCATCCGCACACTCAGCGAAAATTCAAATCTTTACAGTGTCGATGACACAGGAAACACTGTTGGAGAGACTGAGTCCGTATCCGCGGATGGAACCGGCTGGGAAGGCTGGAATCGCAGAATGATGTCCTTTGTAAGCCATATCAACCGCCAGGACTGGACAGAGACATATGGGCTCAATGTAGTCGTGGAGGGCACGAGAGCGCCGCTCTCAACGACAGAGATTGACTCCTACATGAGCAGACTTCCAAAAGATACTTCAGAGACGAGAAAGAATATTATCCGGTATGCCCTTCAGTCTGTCGGAAAAGTTCCGTATTACTGGGGTGGAAAGGCCAGCGCCCAGAATTATACTGGCAACAATTTCGGTTCCGTCACGATCCCGGACCATAAGGGACGTATCTTAAAGGGACTCGACTGCTCCGGATGGGTCAACTGGGTATACTGGTCCGTCACAGGAACGCATCTGCCGTATGAGGGCACAGAGGGCTTAAGGACTCTTGGACGCCAGGTAAAACGTCAGGATTTGAAGCCGGGCGATATTGTGGTAATCACAGGATCCACGCCGCATGTTATCATGTTCCTCGGATTTACCTCAAACGGACAGATCCAGTGTGTCCATGAGACGGGTTCCGCGAACAATGTCACAATTGGCGTGATGAACGCGAACTGGCCGTATTATAGAAATCTGCTGGATTAATGGAATGTAGTTCTGGGAATTAACCGATTTGTCTGGTTCTGGGGACTAAAAAGTAATTTTAAATAATTTGATCTGTATGAAATTGATTTGATGATTGTGAAGAACATTTTTGTGCAGATCATGTGCAGCACCTTCTTTACAGCACATCAGGGGTCTAGAAAGACTGGAATGCGGCTGGAGAGAAGGTGCTTGCTTTATTTAGATTTAGTATGCTGAATAAATGATGATAGATATATTATGGCATTTTTTGTTTTGAAAGCCGGAATATTGACATTGGGGATGGAATAGAGTATGATATGGATAGATTTCAAACTATTCGTGAAAGTTCAATGCGTTTCGCGAAAGTGAAGTGTATCGGAATGGTAGTTGACAGCCGCGCGACATCAATTTTGCCCGTTGGAGCGCGGCGAGCTTGTCAACTATTTGCGAAACAGCTTCTTTCACGAATTAGTTGAAAAAGGTGATTCCCCTCTTAACACCAGTCTCCATCCATCCTTGTCCTGTTCTATATCATATATATCTATTTTCCCATCATGGAAATCCTTGACCGTGTGAATACGGCGGATAAATGCTAAGTACGATTCAAAAGACTCTTCATGCACTAGCGGATATTGTTTAACAAGTGGGATATTTGATATTATATAAACCTTCGTAAAGCAGGCGTACTTGTTAAGGTATCGACACGGGAGTTCCAGTGGATACCCATCCAGATATTTCAGCATATCTGTGAGGGGGAGCGAAGAACGGAACTCATCAAAGAGAATCACGTCTTGACCGGAGTATGCATCGAATGGATGAGAATAATCAGTTACGCGGTAAACGTTTGAATATCCATGTCCCTCCATGACACTCCGTGTTTTTCCGGTTCCCGTATCACCCCAGATATAAGTAACATCGAGGTTGCGGAAGGTCTCGCGGAACTTTTCTTGTACCACAAGCTGTCTTGTTTTCTGGATCGTGTCCAGAAGTGTCATATATGTCGGATCTTCGTTCACGATATCATGGTCATTCATACCGGATTTAATCATATCATACAGATCATCAAGATCATTTCGTTTTCCTTGACGTTCCACGGGCATCTCTCCAAACTCTTCAAACGTGCCATCGACACAGGTTTCATGTTTGCGGTCTTTTTCCCACTTACCCGTTTTAGAGACATATTCCATGTTCTGCTGACAGGTTCCTTTACACATTTCGATGTGTGCGGCGGGAAAAAGCTTCTTGATTGTGCTAAACCGAATTGCGGATCGTGCAGCGAGAAAGATGTGTGTATGTCTCGTTCCCTCCTCGCCGATCTCGTCAGCCATGCACCAGTAAGTGACTGATTTCATGGAGCCGACCGCGGTTTTGATGGTATCGTGCGTTACATTGTGGTAATCTGGATTGTTAATGGTCAATTGCCACTTGCGTGATTGTGAATTGTTTTCCATGTTTCGAAATCCCCCTATACAGTTTTCAAAGTGCTATTTGCGACAGCGACATTTGCGACAAGTTCGTGTCGCACTGGCTTGAGCCAGCATAAAATAAGAGTTTGCGGGGGGTTGCGACAAAGGTTGCCGGTAATACTAACGGCAACCTCGACCACCACGCCCGCGGGCGCGAAGGGCATAGTCAACACGAATGCCCTTCATTGCCGACCTCGACCGGTTCCACCGCGCCGCCGGGGACAGACCCCAGAACGGCGCCGGGCGGAAGGTCAAGGGATTGCGAACAACCGCCCCCGCTTGCGCGGACTATGGGCGGTTAGATTTGTGGGAGAGTGCGCTTATTTGCTGGCGGAAATCTGCTTTACATCGCAGATAGAGCCGCGCTGGTTAAACTCAATGTTTACACTATCCCCAGGAAGGAACTTAAGCGGAATGCCAAGGTTGTCGGACACAAAGAAGTTAGAAACCGCTTCTCCTTCCACCTGCTGGTCTTTATACGCGCAGTGCAGAGAAAGTCCTTTTACCGGATTTCCTGTTTTGCGGGACGTATAATCGAGATACTGAACACCTAATACACGTGCGATCATAACGTATACCTCCATTTTGTTATTTATTTGTCAAAGTGGCTTACCCCGGAGTTTCCATCAACGGGGAAGAACTGCATGGAACAGCTTAAAAATGACATTTTCACCGGTTACCAATGAGACCGGAAAGAACAGCTTTTACACAACCCCTTGCGAAAGGGGATTTCATGAACGCGGTTCCGGTTCTCACTGCTACAAAAGTATGTTCTCGTTGCTACTGGAAGGGCGTTCATGATATAATGTTGTTAGACATCAGCAGGATATATAGTAGATATCTGCTTAACTCTATTATAGCAGATATCTGCCGAATGTCAAGCATATATCTGCTTAAAAGGAGAAATATCATGGGCAAAAACCTAGAAAAACAGTATGCATTTCGCTGTGATGATGAGACAATAAAGAAGCTGGAATACATAGCAGCGCAACACACGAGGACGAGAAACCAGGAAATGAAACACATTATCAAACAATATGTCGATGCATGGGAAGAGGATCACGGAAAGATAAATGTAGAAGAGTAGCAAACAATTCTGACAATTAAGTTCCGGCCCGCGTGGATCCAGCCGATGAAAGCGGCTATTGTCAGACAATAGCCACGCGGCGCACGCTGGCGCAGGGTCCCCACATCCCCGCGCCAACCTGCACCACGCCGCTATTTTTCCTCGATCGCGTCAAACGTCATGTATGTATCGTACAGTTTCCCCAGCCGCTTAGAGTACCGGAAGAACTCACTTCCGACCCGTTCCTTCATGGGATACCACATCTTAACCGATACGAACAGACACGGAGCCGCCATAAACGCGCACAGGATCCAGCCGCGCCAGCCGTAGTTGCTGACCTTGCGGTGAATCTGCTCATACTCGATCACGGAGCGCACCTGTCTATCTAGCATCCGGTCAAACTGTGCCACAAGGATGATGTCGAACCCGTAGTGTCTATGAAGCTGGAAGAACTCATTCCAGCCCGCGCGGTCCGACTTACTCCAATCTCTAGCGTTGAACATGCGTTGCGCTTCGTCGATGATGAGCAGGATCTGTCCTTCCTTGACCGGCTTATCCGCAAAATAGTCCTGGCTATACTGTACCAGAGCGGAAGGACGGAGCATACCGTCGGTAACGTACAGATATTTGTCAGGATGCTTTACCAGAGACTCATTTATAGGAATGTTTGAGATCACGGGCTTATTGAGTAGGAGAGTGGACTTTATCACCCTCGCCACATGAAGGGACTTCCCGCTTCCCGGTGTCCCACTGTACAGATAGATCATGTCCACACCTCCTTAATCCCCGATCATCTTGAGCCAGCGCATCACGATGGAATAGAGGTAGAAGAGTGCGATTGCAGAGAGCCACGCCGCACCGATCTTAATACATGTTCCCACCGGGACGAACCAATTCAGATACCCCAGATATGGGAGATTCTTGAAACTTTCTATATACTGCTGGAACGGCGAGAGAGGGAGCACCTTTGTTAATGCCCCCGCAAACGCGTTCATGAGTTCCGCAAGCCATTTAAGCATATCGTTACCCCCTTATCATCTTTTGACGCGTAATCATGATTAACCCCACAACAAACGCCAGCGTCTCCATCTGACGCAGGAGAGCCGCCACGCTGTCGAACTTTGATAAATCTATGTCGATGTCATAAACGCCCCATCCAGAGTCCGTAGGGACTTTAATTGGTATTGTAAATTTGGGTGCTTCGGGATCCGCGTCCAGAACGCCTATAAAGTCAATGAGATCGAACGGGAGACAGAACGGGAAGATCTTTTCCAGCCCCGCGAACGTGTAATCACTGAGATCCTTTGAAACGTCCGCATCGGTGTCTCCGGTATCGGTTCCGGGCTTGTCTATGTCTCCGGTTCCCGGAATGTCCGTGGCGTAGTCCCATTCCTTTGTAGTGACACCCGTGTTGTCGATCACGTAGTCTTTTTCGTTCTCACGGGAGATCACGCCGACACCGGCCGCGTCTATCACATCAGTCCATGTATTCGTACCAGTGATCGCGCCGCCGATCAGACCACCCATTGTGTTATCCTTTGGCCATGGAATCGTAACATCTGTAACGCCTGCTTTGTTCCCGACACCAACCACGGATATATTATCAATGGTCTTGCCTGCATCGAGGGAAGAGGAGATCCCGCCGATTTTTTTATATGTTTCCGCCTTTGTTGGAGCGTCAAATTTATGTTCTAAATACGCTTTGTAAGCTCGTCCCCCCATATCATAATATGTGTTTTCTATACCATACTGCGATGATTCATAGACACCTATAAAATTCGGGCGAAGCCCCGGCGCATCGGCGTGTCCGATCCACACCGGATTTGTCATATACCAACCGTCTCCTCCAATGGCATACTTCGCTTTATATGTTTGAGTAGCGTATGTAGTTCCCGTAGTTTTATTGACGGTATAATATTTCAACGTACCCGCGGATGCTGTCATTAAAGCAATATAATAACTGATAGATGATCCCTCCTTTTCCCCATACGAAAAGAAGAAAGCGTTTTTATTCGCATCGGTTACCGGTATACTAAGATGCACATAACGCTCATCACCGTCCATCATATCCATAGGTGTAACCCAACTACCGAAGTTGCCAACAGCCGCCGCGCCATCTACAAAAGTAAAATCATTCTGATTTGTGATCGCGCCACCGCCCGTACCTGTCTTGTAAAGCGATCCAACCCACGACCGGAACGCTGTCCATTCCGCAGCCGCAGTGTCAAGCGTCCCCTTGCCAAGCTTCGTAAGCCAGTCTTGCATAGATTCCACGGTACAACCAATGTTTTCCTTTTGATCCGCAATAAAGGTGTCAAGTTTTTTTGCCTGTTCCTTGCCCCATTTTGCGATACTGTCCCGATTGTCATACACGACCGCACTAGCCGCAGAAAAGCCGAGGATACCGAGCATGTAAGCGAGTGCCGTTTCCGCGCCGATCACAGCACCACCGCCAGCGATCACGCCGCCGCCCGCCATCGCATACGATCTGGAACGCATACCGGACGAAAAGACAAGCGTGCAAGCGAGCAGGAGAGCGAGCGCCCGTTTTGTTGTTTTATGCATAATTGCCCCCTTAATAGAAAAAGGGAACAGGCGTTCGCCCATTCCCTAGGTGAGAGAGTAACTGACTAACGTCCAGTAACTTTCTTGAAAACCTTTAAACCGATGCCGACAACAACGATCGCGCCGAAGATCGGGAGTGCCGCCGGTAAAACCTTAGCGACTGCGTCCATAGCATCTGTACCGATTGTGGTAACAGCACCTGTTAATGCGGTTGTGATTGCTTCCATACTAAAATCCTCCTTTTCTCATGATATCCGCCGCGAAACGAATGATTGCAGAAACCACCCACGGAAGGAAAGAAAGCATGAAGCCGCATCCAACGCCCACAGAATAGAGCTTTAACACGTCATCAATCATTTACAATTTCCTCCAGAAGATAATTCCCATCAGAAGCCCCGCGAGGATTCCAACAGTAAATATGTTTACGACCATGAGCGACTTAATGCCGTTCAGATCGGGAACACCAGTTTCAGTTCCGGACGCCACATCGTTAATCACTTCGGCGTCCGAGTCAGTAGCGAAAATTACGCCGTCAAACGCATCCAGCAAATTCGCACCTCCAAATATTGACTTTTAAATGGATATGGGATAGAATGAGAGTGATTTCCAACTATTCGTGAAAGAACAGTTTATCGAATAGTTATGGCGAAATTCCAGTGATTTACCATGTTTTCCATGAAATGAGGTTTTCTAATGAAATTACAAAGACTTTTAAGCCTGGTTCGTCAGGCTGTTGATGATTATGCTCTCATCGATGATCAGGACCATATTGCTGTCGGTGTCTCCGGCGGCAAGGACAGTCTGGCTCTTCTCTATGCGCTCCATGAACTGCAGCGCTTTTACCCGAAACATTTTACGCTTCATGCATTCACAGTCGATCTCGGATTCGGAATTCAGGATTTCAGCGGCATAAAGGCTTTTTGCGACGGCTTTCAGGTACCACTCACGATAATCCCCACCGAGATCGGGAAAATCGTTTTTGAGACCCGTAAAGAGTCAAATCCCTGCGCTCTGTGTGCGAAAATGCGCAAAGGAGCCTTAAACCTTGAGGCAAAGGCCGCCGGATGCAATAAGATCGCCTACGCGCATCATAAGGATGATATTATTGAGACGATGCTGTTGTCTTTAATGTTCGAAGGACGTTTTTATACGTTTCCACCAAAGACATTTCTGGACCGCACAGAGCTCACGGTGATCCGCCCTCTTATGTATGTATCTGAAGCGGATGTGATCGGATTTAAGAATAAATATAACCTTCCGGTGTGCAAAAATCCATGCCCTGCTGATGGACACACAAAACGCGAATATGTTAAAAATTTAACCAAACAGTTAAATAAAGAAAATCCGGGAATTAAGGAACGGCTGTTTCATGCGGTAATTTCCGGAAATATTGAAGGATGGAATTTTGGGAATATCGGAATGGCTGGAACATCTGAGGAGGTGGATGATAAAGCCTGTCGATCGGAGACATCTGCGAAAATGCAGAGAGATCAGACCGGTGCGGAAGAACAACTTTCCGGATCACGTAATTGCCATGAAAATGACTGTGAACTCAAGAATAGAAAGGAGGAATTCTGATGGCTGCACTCTCCTACCATGAACAGAAAGATATTGAAAATATCAAGAAACTTCGGGAACTGCAGAAGGAACTCCCTTCTTTCTGTTCCGATTTTTTCCGCGGAATCGAGACAAGTACGTCCACAAGAACCAGAATTGCCTACGCATATGATCTGAAAATATTCTTTCAGTTCTTAAAGACCGCCAATCCCGGCACCTTTGACAATCCGTCCCATACTCTCACACCGTCCGATCTTGAAAAGCTGACGGTGACAGATCTGGAGGAATATATTGATTATCTGAAATGTCATCCGAGTGATACGAATGAAGATGTTATAAATACAGAACGTGGACTCATGCGAAAGGTCTCTTCTCTCCGCAGCTTCTACAGCTATTTCTTCCGAAATGAACTGATCGAAAAGAACCCTGCCGCCCTCGTGCGCATGCCGAAGCTCCACGAGAAGGAAATTATCCGTCTGGAGATCGATGAGGTGGCAAAGCTCCTGGATGAGGTTGAGGAAGGCGATAAACTGACCGAGAAACAGAAACTTTACCATGAACGAACAAAGGTTCGAGATCTTGCAATGATGTCACTCCTCCTCGGAACCGGTATCCGTGTCTCTGAATGCGTTGGATTAAATATCAATGATATCGACCTTGATACCTGCGGTGCCAGAGTTTACCGGAAAGGCGGAAAGGAATCCGTGATCTACTTCAGCGATGAAGTCCGTGATGTGCTGGAAAACTACCTTGATGAGCGGGAAATGATCGACGCGGTTCCGGGAAATGAGGACGCCCTCTTCCTCTCCATGCAGCGAAAACGGATCAATGTGCGCAGCGTGGAAAATCTCGTAAAAAAATACGCGAAGCTTGTGACACCGCTCAAAAAGATTACTCCGCATAAGCTCCGCAGCACCTACGGTACAAGCCTTTACCGGGAAACCGGCGATATCTACCTCGTCGCCTCCGTCTTAGGCCATAATGATGTCAATACGACCAGAAAACATTATGCGGCTCAGGAAGAAGAACGCAGACGGTCGGCACGGAATGTTGTAAGGCTGCGCGAAGATTAACATAAATATATTATGTAAACCATCTAAATAAAAACTTAATTTATACTAAAATACTAAAAGCCGCTCATCCCTTTTCATGGATCCGAGCGGCATATGTATCTATTTGAGGGTTTGATATTCCAAAAACGTATAGTAAACGCTATGGTGCGTTTACAACGTATAGATTATTTCCATACGATCTATCTCACATTTCATATTAAATTTTTGAATTCTACAAACTTGAATTGACATAACTCATTTAGATTGCTTATGCCAAGCATATAAGTAGATAGCAAGGTACACTCCCGCAAAGCAACTAATGATTATGCCTGCAATCAAAGCAGGATAATAACTTGTAATCAAGCCTGTATCTGCTGTTACGATGAAGATAATACCAATAACAAATGCTATAACATAGATAATGGACATAAACTTTTTTATAAAATCACTTCCTCGTCTACTTTCTTTCACACTATCACTTCAAGAATCACACGCGCTCAAATGACAGATATCTCGTTCCCTGAAACGTAAGTTTCCCAATGTCGCCTTCCGCCAGCATTCCATATTCTCTGCCAGAAACTGGCAGTTCCATCCGGTCACCGCTCTCTACCTGAAACGTGACATAGTAGCTGGTACTTGAAGTCGAATAGTAGCCATGGGTTCCAGACAGGTCACCCGCATTTGCATGGCTATGATGTGTGATATTTTCACGCTTTGCGACGATGGTTGCACTCACCGACAAACGCGGTGACTGATTGTTTTTATGCCATGTTCCGATTCCTGTCACAAACTGGAAGATGATCATGCCAAAAACCATTACGAAGATAATCGGAAACATAAACTCAAACAGCATAAACATATAACTCACCTCTTCTTCATCTTTCGTCCAATGATTATTCTGAGCACAAAACATACGACAATCACGAAAAGCGAGGCAGCGATATACAGTAATGCTTCTGTATACCACGGTGCAGAATGCGATTCGTATAGTTTATTCATGCTCTTGATTCTGCAAATTTGGAATTTATCGCAATATTCCATTCTTGGATTATACTCGCTTATAGATAATTGGTTCATCA
>CABVBU010000003.1 GCA_902496665.1 uncultured Clostridium sp.
ATAAACTGATTATACCACGAACGCCGGGCTTTTCGAAGCTCGGCGTTTTGTGTTGAGAATATGAAATGAGCTGCCGCACGTTAGTGCGACAGCCCCTTTTTTGCCATGCAGCAGGAAGAATTTATTAGTGGATGTCCTTCCAGTCCTGCCATATATCGGGTGGAAACTCATATAACGGGGCAGATGAACTTAAGACTGGATCAGATAGACCTCAGACCGCTCAACGCCGTGATCTCTTGTTTCCGAATGTGTGTTGTAAAAAATATCGATATGTTTTCCTTTGACGCCGCCTCCGACGTCCTCAGCGACATACTCGACACCATCGATCAAAAGGTGGCTTCCAAGCGGAATGACCCGCGGGTCAACGGCTACGGTGCGGCTTGCGGTCGCCTGGGTTCCGGTCTTTGTGAGACGGCCGTAGCCCTCGGAGCAGCTTCTGCATGGGCAGTAAGCTGTGGTCTTAAATGTACCTAAGGAAACGAGTGTGGCACTTTTGATGATCTTTGTTGCGGTATCGTACTGGTAAGCTAACGGAAGTGCTGTGCCGTTCACGCTGAGCTTGATCATGTAGGTGTCATCCGGGATGGAGGACCAGTCGATCATGATCTCAAAGCCGTGGGCACCGTTTCCGATACCGCTTTCCTTTAAGTCATTGCGCTCGATATCAGCTTCGGCGGTCTCCGCTAAGAGAGACTCGCCTGTATGGGAGTTGACCACAGTGACGGTGACGGAGACCGGGGTATCCGGAGCAGCGGAGTTCCACGCCCATCCGGAAACCTTATTTCCGTCGATGCTGTCCAGGTGGCCAGAGTTTTTCGGGGTACTTGCGAATGCACATACGGTGTTTAAGAGCATCGAGATGACGGTCAGTAAAACACAGATGGTCAATCTAAATTTCTTCATATAACAATCCTTTCTTTTTTGTTTCATATCTATTACAAAATATATGCAGATATGTAACAGAAATGTAACAATTTGGAAACAAGTATGTATTATACATGATTTTCCAGATTTGTCAAGTTTTTGGGTATTACTGCCAGGACGCAAACAGTCCCCCCATATGGCAGAAATGTTCTTAATGTGACATAAAGCCCCCGGGATTCACAGAAAAATCCAGGGGAAAGCCGGGCGGATCCTGTAAAATCCTGGCAGAAAAAGGCGATGAAAAAAATAGTGAAAAAAATGTGAAAATAAACAAAAGCCCTTGACAAACAACACACTAAGTAATATAGTAACAACTGTAAATGTTAGCACTCCTCAATAAAGAGTGCTAATAAAGAAAAGAGAAGAGGTGAGAGATTTGGAACTGGATGAGAGAAAAGAAAAAATTTTAAAAGCGATTATCCAGACGTATCTGGAAACCGGTGAGCCGGTGGGATCCAGAACGATTTCCAAATACTCGGATCTGAAGCTCAGCTCCGCGACGATCCGAAATGAGATGTCTGATCTGGAAGAACTTGGTTACATCATTCAGCCGCATACCTCGGCGGGACGAATTCCTTCCGATAAAGGTTACCGCTTCTATGTTGACCAGATCATCAAGGAAAAAGACAGTCAGGTCGAGCATATGCAGGAACTGATGATCCAGCGGGTAGACCGCGTGGAACTGCTCCTGAAGCAGCTTGCAAAGGTTCTTGCCAACAATACGAACTATGCGACCCTGATCAGCGGACCGAGTTACAACCAGACAAAGTTAAAGTTTATCCAGCTCTCGAAGGTGGAGGAACACAAACTTCTGGTGGTAGTCGTTGTGGAAGGAAATATTATAAGAAACTCTTTCGTTACGATCGATGAGGAACTCAGTGATGAAGAGCTTCTGAATTTAAATATTCTTTTAAACAGCAGCCTGAACGGTCTGACGATCGAGGAGATCAACCTTGGTGTGATCGCAAAGATGAAAGAACAGGCCGGATCCCACAGAAGAGTGGTGGATCTGGTGCTGAATGAAGTCAGTGAAGTGATCCGCTCCCAGGACGAAGATCTCCAGATCTATACCAGCGGGGCAACCAATATTTTCAAATACCCGGAGCTTTCCGATACGGAAAAAGCGAGCCAGCTGATCGGTACTTTGGAACATAAAGAACTCCTCAGGGGACTGATCGATGGGCAGCAGCAGAATAAAACGGATGATCCGGACAATGAAATTCAGGTCTATATCGGAGATGAAACTCCGGTCCAGAGTATGAAAGACTGCAGCATCGTAACCGCAAATTATGCGCTCGGCGATGGGATGCGCGGAACGATCGGTATCGTTGGTCCGAAACGAATGGATTACGAGAAGGTTGTTTCAACCTTGAGATCGCTGGTCGCGCAGCTGAACGAAACGTTTAAAAATGAAAGGTGAAGAGAGCAGTGAAAGAGAAAGAGTTAGAAAAAGAGAAAACGGAAAAAGCCGTTTCTGAGGAAAAAGAAACCAAAGAGGCAGCCGCTTCCGAAAAAGAAAATAAAGAGACGTCCGAAAAAGAGGAAAAGACTTCTGAAACGAAGAAAGATCCGAAGGACGAGAAGATCGATGAGTTAAACGATAAGCTCAAGAGATCCATGGCGGAGTTTGATAACTACCGCAAGAGAACGGACAAGGAAAAGTCCGCAATGTATGAGATCGGCGCGAAGGACGTGATCGAGAAGATCCTTCCGATCGTCGATAACTTTGAAAGAGGTCTTAATTCCATTCCGGAAGACGCGAAAGGATCCGCGTTTGCAGACGGAATGGAAAAGATATATAAGCAATTTGTAAAGACACTCGATGATATGGGCGTTAAGCCGATCGAGGCAGTCGGAAAACCGTTCGACCCGAATTTCCACAACGCAGTGATGCATGTGGAGGATGAGAATCTCGGCGAGAATGTTGTGGCAGTGGAGCTTCAGAAGGGCTACACCTACAAGGACTCTATCGTCCGCCACAGTATGGTGCAGGTTGCAAACTGACATTGAAACAATGTGATCATCCAGCAGAAGCTGCGGGATGGCCACTCATTCCTAATATTCCAAATTTAGAGGAGGAAAATCATTATGAGTAAGATCATTGGTATTGACTTAGGTACAACAAACAGCTGTGTAGCAGTTATGGAAGGCGGTAAACCAACTGTTATCGCCAATACAGAAGGTGTTAGAACAACACCGTCTATCGTTGCTTTTACAAAGACAGGTGAGAGACTTGTGGGCGAGCCGGCAAAGCGTCAGGCGGTTACAAACGCTGACAGAACGATCTCTTCCATCAAGAGACATATGGGTACTGACTACAAGGTAGACATCGACGGCAAGAAGTACACACCGCAGGAGATCTCCGCGATGATCCTTCAGAAGTTAAAAGCAGATGCTGAGAGCTACCTCGGTGAGAAGGTAACAGAGGCAGTTATCACAGTTCCGGCTTACTTTAACGATGCCCAGCGTCAGGCAACAAAGGATGCAGGTAAGATCGCTGGTCTTGATGTAAAGCGTATCATCAACGAGCCGACGGCAGCAGCACTTGCTTACGGCCTTGACAACGAGAAAGAGCAGAAGATCATGGTATATGACCTTGGCGGCGGTACATTCGATGTCTCCATCATCGAGATCGGTGACGGCGTTATCGAAGTTCTTGCGACAAACGGTGATACACACCTTGGCGGTGATGATTTCGATAACCGTATCACACAGTGGATGATCGACGAGTTCAAGAAGACAGAGGGCGTAGATCTTTCCGGTGATAAGATGGCACTTCAGAGATTAAAAGAAGCCGCTGAGAAAGCAAAGAAGGAGCTTTCTTCCGCAACAACAACAAACATCAACCTTCCGTTCATCACAGCAACAGCTGAGGGTCCGAAGCACTTAGATATGAACCTCACAAGAGCTAAATTCGATGAGCTGACAAGCGACCTCATCGAGAGAACAGCAATTCCGGTACAGAACGCGTTAAGAGACGCTGGTTTAACAGCTGCAGAGCTCTCCAAGGTTCTCCTTGTAGGTGGTTCCACACGTATGCTTTCCGCACAGGAAAAGGTTAAACAGTTAACAGGCAAAGAGCCGAGCAAGAGCTTAAACCCGGATGAGTGCGTAGCCATCGGTGCTGCAATCCAGGGTGGTAAGTTAGCAGGCGATGCCGGTGCAGGCGACATCCTTCTTCTTGATGTAACTCCGCTTTCCCTCTCCATTGAGACAATGGGCGGTGTAGCGACTAAGCTGATCGAGAGAAATACAACGATCCCGACAAAGAAGAGTCAGGTATTCTCCACAGCTGCTGATAACCAGACAGCCGTAGATATCCACGTTGTACAGGGTGAGCGTGAGTTCGCAAGAGACAACAAGACTCTTGGACAGTTCCGCCTTGACGGCATCCTTCCGGCAAGAAGAGGTGTTCCGCAGATCGAAGTTACCTTCGATATCGATGCAAATGGTATCGTAAACGTATCCGCTAAGGACCTCGGCACAGGCAAAGAGCAGCACATCACGATCACATCCGGATCCAACATGTCCAAGGATGATATCGATAAGGCTGTTAAGGAAGCTGCGGCTTACGAGGCTGAGGATAAGAAGAAGAAAGAAGCGATCGATACAAGAAACGAAGCTGATTCCATGGTATTCCAGACAGAGAAGGCAATGGAAGAAGTCGGCGACAAGATCGATGCAAACGATAAGGCCGCTGTTGAGGCTGACTTGAATGCTCTCAAGGAAGCGATCAACAAAGCTCCGGCAGAGCAGATGACAGATGCCCAGGTCGAGGAGATCAAGGCAGCGAAAGAGAAACTCATGAACAGTGCGCAGAAGCTCTTCGCAAAGGTTTATGAGCAGGCGCAGGCAGCTCAGGGCGCAGCTGGCGCACAGGGCCAGGCAGGTCCGCAGGCTGGACAGAGCGCAAGCCAGGCTGGATACGGCGATGATGTTGTTGATGGCGACTACAAAGAGGTCTAAATAATAGTTTGATCGAGCGGCAATGAAGACTAAAAAGGACGTTGCAAGCCAGCTTGCATAAGTCCTTTTTAGCCGGAATTGTCATTTGGCGGATGCCAAAGGTCTCTTGTTTTTGTGAAATGAAAACAGGAAGGCAGCCCGAGTCAGGCACAATAAATCCGAAAGAACGCCCAAGATGGGGCGTTCTTTCGGTTGCCTTATATCAAGATTTTGATCGGCAATGATCCGGAAATATTGCCGCGGCGGGACTCAGCCGTGACGTCTGAAGAAAGCTTCCGTCGGCAGGTTCCGTAAAAAGGTACGCGTGATGCGTGGTACCGCTCACTAACAGGAAAGGTAAGAATAAAGAAATGGCAGAGACCAAGAGAGATTATTACGAAGTCCTCGGCGTGCCGAAAGATGCGGACGAAGCGGCGTTAAAGAAAGCATATCGAGTTCTTGCAAAGAAATACCATCCGGACGCAAATCCGGGAGATAAAGAGGCGGAGGCAAAGTTCAAGGAAGCTTCCGAGGCATACAGCGTTTTAAGTGATCCGGAAAAGAGAAGAAAATATGACCAGTTTGGCCATGCGGCCTTCGAGGGCGGTGCAGGCGGAGCCGGCGGCTACGGTGGATTCGATTTCAACGGAGCCGACATGGGAGACATCTTTGGAGATATCTTCGGAGACTTCTTCGGAGGTGGACGTTCCGCTTACGGAAGAAGCAGCAACGGTCCCATGCGCGGCGCAAATTTAAGAACCGGCGTAAGAATCACATTTGAAGAGGCGATTTTTGGCTGTGAGAAAGAGATCGAGCTCACATTAAAGGATGAATGCCCGAAGTGTCACGGAACAGGCGCAAAACCCGGTACATCTCCGGTCACCTGTCCGAAATGTAACGGTAAAGGCAAGATCGTCTACACCCAGCAGTCCTTCTTCGGCCAGGTACAGAATGTCCAGACATGTCCGGACTGCCGCGGTACCGGTAAGATCGTCAAGGAGAAGTGCCCGGACTGCTACGGTACCGGATATATCTCCAGCAAGAAGAAGATCCAGGTCAAGATCCCGGCAGGTATCGACAACGGACAGAGCATCCGTATCGCAGGAAAAGGAGAGCCCGGAACGAACGGCGGCGAGAGAGGAGACCTTCTCGTTGAGGTAACGGTATCCAGAAGCCCGGTATTCATGCGCCAGGAGACATCCATCTTCTCCACAGTACCGATCTCCTTCGCGACAGCAGCCCTTGGCGGCCCGATCAAGATCAAGACCGTTGACGGCGAGGTTGAGTACGAGGTAAAACCGGGAACCCAGACCGACACGAAGGTACGTCTCCGCGGAAAGGGTGTTCCGTCACTAAGAAATAAGAACATCCGTGGTGACCATTATGTAACGCTTGTTGTTACAGTTCCGGAGAAGCTTACGGAGGAGCAGAAAGAGGCCTTAAAGCACTTCGACGACGCCATGAAGGGGATTTCCCCGGAGCCGAAGAAGAAGCGCGGGCTGTTTAAATAACATAGAGTCGCTACAGACAGGATCATGAAAATCCCACCGAATGTATGACATGAGAAAATGTGATATGTTTGGTGGGATTTTTTTATAGTTCTTCCTTTTGCGAAGCCAATATGTTAATATAGGATCATCAAACAGATCTCTTTTCTTGAGATCACTGCCCATGATTACGGGCGTCTGTGGTATCTGACTTCAGTTCTGAAATCGTTCCCACGAAATTGCAAAAAAACTCTATATCGTGTACAATGACAGGAGAAACTGTGGGACAGGGAGTCCGTGCCGGAAAAACATTGGAGGAAGCTGTAGATGAAGCAATCAGTAAGTCCTTGAAAGAGGGCGTGCTGAAAGATATCTTAAAGAAAAACAGAGCGGAGGTGCGAAACGTGGTATTGACAGAATATAACGAGGAACTGCATCTGAAAAATGTGCGGGAATGTGGGTATGAAGAAGGATACGATAATGGATATGATAGCGGACTTGATCAGGGACGCAGGCAGAAAGAGGTTGACTTAATCATTAAAAAAGTCCGGAAAGGCCAGTCGCTGGAACAGATTGCAGATGCTTTAGAGACATCAGCAGATCAATTGAAGGAAATCTACAAGGCTGTGGTGAAAGCAGCGCCGGAGTATGATCTTGAGAAAATTAAGGAAGAGTTGAAAATAAAGAAGCGCTAATAAAAAAACAGGCAGAACCTATCACTCCGATAAGTCCTGCCTGCTTTCATTATATGAGAAAAGAAGTTGGCAAACGATTGATTAGAAATCAAACATTCCAGCCGGTTTTGTATCCGGTTTCTTTGTGTCTGTGTATGTCTTAGCTGTCTCGTAGTCAACATCGTTGATCGGCCATGTCGGCTTCTTGCCCTCGTAAACTTCCTGAACACCCATAGCTGCGAAGTAGGAAGCGCGGTGAGCCGCTTCAGATGTGTTGCCGCCGATATGCGGGTAGATGATAACATTGTCGAGTGTAAGAAGCGGGTTAGCCGGATCAACCGGTTCTTTCTTGATTGCATCAAGACCGGCACCTGCGATCACGCCATTCTTGCATGCCTCGTAGAGGGCATCCTCGTCCACACAGCCGCCGCGTGCAGTGTTGATTAAGAATGCTGTCGGTTTCATCATTGCGAGACGCTCTTTGTTTACCATGTTCTTGGTAACCGGAGTGTTCGGGCAGTGAAGGGAAACATAGTCGCACTCTTTGAAGATGCGGTCAAGGTCGCGGACAACCTCAACGCCATCCGGGAACTCAGAAGCTGGTTTGTACGGGTCATATGCGAGAACATTCATCTCGAATGCGAGGCAGCGCTTTGCAACGCGGCTTCCGATGTTGCCGCAGCCGATCAGACCGATGGTCTTGCCGTTTAATGTGTTCTTGCGGACTTTTAATTTTGCCTTGTAGAAGTCATTTACCCATACCCCAAACCTTATTTTGCGAAAAGCAGAGTAGAGATAGCATATACCAGCTTTCTCTGCTCTGCTTTTTGTGAATTATGGAGATTTTGCGATTCCTAAATGCATTCAAACGCAGACCCTTTCAGCATTTTCCCACCTTGCAAACCCTGTAAAACTATGTTATGATATCATGTGATTTCGTCTGCGTCCATGCTGGATGCGGGCATATGTGCGGTGAGTCTGGAACCAAAGATCGGAATGATGGGCGAAGAACGTGAAAGTGCAGCGGGAAGTTCTGATCCTGGACAGGCAAAAGAACATAGAAGGAGAAATGATATATGAAATGGAAGAAATTTACGCTTGAGACGACCACGGACGCAGTGGATTATCTCGGAAGCATGTTTGATGATATCGGAATCGAGGGAATGGAGATCGAGGACAATGTACCGCTTACCGAAAGCGAGACGAAGGGAATGTTCATCGATATTCTCCCGGAGCTTCCGCCGGATGACGGTACCGCGAGAGTCAGCTTCTATTTAGACGAGGACGAGGATACGGAAGAAAAACTGAAGGCAGTCCATGAGGGACTTGAGGAGATCCGACAGTTCGTGAATATCGGTACCGCGAAGATCACAGAGTCCGAGACGGACGACAAGGACTGGATCAACAACTGGAAACAGTACTTCAAACCGTTTACGGTTGACCATATCCTGATCAAGCCGACGTGGGAGGAGATCCCGGAAGAGCATAAGGACAAGCTCCTGATCCAGATCGATCCGGGAACCGCGTTCGGAACCGGAAAACACGAGACGACACAGCTCTGTATCCGTCAGCTTGAAAAGTATGTAAAGCCGGGCGTAAAGGTCCTTGACCTCGGAACAGGAAGCGGAATCCTCGGAATCGCCGCGTTAAAGCTTGGTGCGGAGTACGTATTTGGAACGGATCTCGATGAGAACGCTATCACCGCAGTCCATGAAAATCTGGCAGCCAACGATATCCCGGAGGAGAAGTTCGGTGTGATCCAGGGAAATATCATCGACGATAAGGCGACACAGGATGCAGCGGGATATGAGTGTTACGATATTGTTGTGGCAAACATTCTTGCTGACATTATCATCATGATCCAGAAACAGGTTCCGTTCCATTTAAAGAAAGGCGGAATCTTCATCAGCTCCGGCATTATTGATATGAAGGAACAGGCCGTCCGCGAAGCGCTTGAGGCGAACGATGCCTTCGAGATCATCGAAGTGACAAGACAGGGCGAGTGGGTATCCTTCACAGCGAGGAAGAAATAGTGTATCATTTTTTTACGGAAACAGAATTTTTCACAGAGTCGGAGGCCGTGATCACCGGTCCCGATGTGAATCATATTAAGAACGTGCTGCGGATGAAACCGGGTGAAAAGCTCTTGTTAAGTGACGGTAAGGGCACAAACTGCCTCTGTGAGATTACGGAGCTTTTCCCGGATAAAGTCCTCGCAAAGATCCTGCCGGAGGAAGTGGACGATACGGAGCTTCCAGTGAAGGTGACCCTGTACCAGGGACTTCCGAAAGCGGATAAGATGGAATTTATCATCCAGAAATGTGTAGAACTGGGTGTCACAAAGATCGTTCCGGTGGATACAGACCGCGCGGTGGTGAAGCTTGACGCAAAAAAAGAGGAAGCGAAGAGAAAACGCTGGTACGGGATCTCCGAGAGCGCGGCGAAACAGTCAAAGCGCATGATCGTTCCGGAAGTTGGAAATGTGATGAAGTTCAAGGCGGCCATTGAGGCGGCAGCGCTGGATGATCTGGCGATCATTCCCTACGAAGATTCCGAGAGTCTTCCGGGAGCGGGCGGAATGGCGCTTACGAGAGAACTCATCGGAAGCTTAAAATCGGGACAGAGCCTGTCCATCTTTATCGGACCGGAAGGCGGATTTTCCGACGGGGAAGTGGAACTTGCGATGCAGTCCGGGGTGAAGCCGGTGACGCTCGGAAAGAGAATCCTCAGAACAGAGACGGCCGGAATGTTTGTGATGGCGGCTGTGGGATTATTACTGGAATAAAGAAGTAAAAATTTCAGTGCAGACCGAAGAAAAGTTCAGGATGAGTTTTTAATTATAACTGTGAATAACTGAACGGTTACAGAAAAGCTGAAAATAGCATTATGCTATAAAGGGTAAATTTTAAGAAGTAAAAAGACCGGTATCATGAATATAGAGAATGTTTTGCCGGTCCAGACTGGGAGTAAATAAAACTCATGGAAAAGAGAGAAGTTTATTTTGATAACTCCGCGACGACCCGCGCTTTTGATGAAGTGCGCGATATCGTCTCGGAGACAATGACCGTGGACTACGGCAATACGTCCTCCAGACACATGAAAGGCGTGGAGGCGGAAAATTACATTAAGACTGCCCGGGAGGAGATCGCGAAGACTTTAAAAGTGAAGGATAAGGAGATTCTCTTCACCTCCGGCGGAACCGAGTCCAACAATCTGGCGCTGATCGGAACGGCGCTCGCGAATAAGCGTGCCGGAAACCACATTATCACCTCCTGCGTGGAACATGCGTCCATCTACAATACGACAGCGTTCCTCGAGGAGCTTGGATTCCGTGTGACTTACCTGCCGGTGGACCACAACGGACATGTATCCCTAGACGCGCTCCGGGAAGCAATCTGCGATGATACGATCCTGGTTTCAATTATGTATGTGAACAACGAGATCGGAGCCGTAGAGCCCATTGAGGAGATCGCAAAGATCATAAAAGAGAAAAAGCCGTCCGTTTACTTCCATGTGGACGCGATCCAAGCTTACGGTAAATATGTGATCCGTCCGAAGAAACAGGGGATCGACCTTTTATCTGCCAGCGGGCATAAAATCCACGGCCCAAAGGGAACCGGCTTCCTCTATATTGATGAGAAGGTAAAGATCAAACCGATCATCTACGGAGGCGGGCAGCAGAAAGGCATGCGTTCCGGTACGGAGAATGTTCCGGGATGCGCAGGTCTCGGACTTGCGGCAAAGATGGTCTACACGGACCATGACGCGAAGATCGATAAGCTCTACGCGATCAAGGACCGCATGGTGAAAGGTCTTCAGGCGATGGACGGCGTGACGGTACACGGTCTCACAGGCCGGGACAGCGCACCGCAGATCGTGGCGGCAGGCTTTGAGGGCGTGAGAGCGGAGGTCCTGCTCCATGCGCTGGAGGATAAGGGAATCTACGTCTCTTCCGGCTCCGCATGCTCCTCCAACCATCCGGGTGTGTCAGGAACCTTAAAGGGGATCGGCGTGAAGGATTCCCTGCTGGATTCCACGCTTCGCTTCTCCTTTGGTGCGTTTAATACTGAGGAGGAAGTGGATTACTGTCTGGAAGTACTGAATGAACTTGTGCCGATGCTCAGAAGATATCGGAGAGCGTAAACAATTTAATTACTATGGAGGATATTCCGTGAAATACAGATCATTTTTAATCAAATACGCAGAGATCGGCGTAAAGGGAAAAAACCGTTACCTCTTTGAGGATGCCCTTGTAAAACAGATCCATCACCGTTTAAAGAATCTGGAAGGCAATTTCTCCGTCACAAAAGAGGCGGGAAGAATCTATGCGGAGGCAGCAGAGGATTTCGATTATGATGAGGTGATCGATGCTCTTCAGCATGTATTCGGTATCGTCGGCATCTGCCCGATGGTCCAGATCGAGGACAACGGTTACGAGGACTTAAAGGCCCAGGTAGTCAAGTATATCGATGACGCTTACGAGGACAAGCACTTCACATTCAAGGTCGTTGCAAGACGTGCCAACAAGCAGTATCCGGTCGTCTCTGACCAGATCAACCGTGACCTCGGCGAGGTGATCTTAAACGCGTTCCCGGAGACAAAGGTAAATGTCCACACACCGGACGTTTTACTTCGCGTGGAAGTACGCCACAAGATCAATATCTTTTCCGAGACGATCCCGGGACCGGGCGGAATGCCGATCGGAACAGCGGGACGTGCCATGTTATTATTATCCGGCGGAATCGACAGCCCGGTCGCAGGCTGGATGATCGCAAAGCGCGGCGTGACCATCGACGCGACCTATTTCCATGCACCGCCTTACACAAGTGAGCGCGCAAAACAGAAGGTCGTTGATCTCGCAAAGCTTGTCGCGAAATACACAGGACCGATCCGCTTGAATATCATCAACTTCACGGATATCCAGCTCTACATCTACGATCAGTGTCCGCACGACGAGCTTACGATCATCATGCGCCGCTATATGATGAAGATCGCAGAGACGATCGCGAAGGAGAACGACTGTCTGGCACTTGTCACCGGAGAGAGCATCGGTCAGGTTGCATCCCAGACGATGCAGTCCTTAGCTGTCACAAACGAAGTCTGCGAGCTTCCGGTTATGAGACCGCTCATCGCCTTCGACAAGCAGGATATCGTGGATATTTCCTTAAAAATCGGGACTTACGAGACATCGGTTCTTCCCTACGAGGACTGCTGCACGATCTTCGTCGCAAAGCATCCGGTTACAAAGCCGAGCTTAAAGAAGATCAAAAATTCCGAGAAAAAGCTGGATGAGAAGATCGACGAGCTGATGAAGACAGCGCTGGAGACGAGAGAGGTGATCCGCTGCATCTAATGAAATGCAGTATTCCGGTTTCATGGCAAAGAAACATTGCAGTACGGTAAAAATGCTGTACACGATGGAAAAAGGATGCGTAGCTGCAAAGTTCTCAAGTAGCTGTGCTGGCAGAAAAAGAAACAAAAAAACTGCCGGAATTTAGTTTCCGGCAGTTTTTAAAAACACTTTCTTATGCCTCGATGATATACGGAGCAAGTACAGTAAGGATTTCTTCTGTATTTCCGCCATCGTGGATATTTAAATCGATCGGCTTGGAAAGGTCCAGGCTGAAGATACCCATGATGGATTTTGCGTCGATGACGTATCTGCCGGAAACAAGGTCGAAATCGGTATCAAACTTGGTAAGGTCATTTACAAAAGATTTCACTTTATCGATGGAGTTTAAAGAAATTTTAACGGTTTTCATGTCAGTGTTCCTCCCAATATTCGAATATTTTTTAATTCTGGTAATAAAAAAACCTATCTTCATACTAAATGGACATGCATGAAAAGTCAAGAGGTATCTTGAATAAAAAATAAGCTTTGCACATGATATGATTCTGAAATTTTGAGGACAGAAACATGGCATGGCAGAGAAATCACCCCAGTAATTACAAGGAGATTGAATATGAGAAAAGCAGCGCTGCACAATCTTGGCTGCAAAGTAAATGCATACGAAACGGAGGCCATGGAACAGCTTCTGGAGGCCGCTGGCTATGAGATCGTGAGCTTTGAGGAGAAAGCGGATGTCTATGTCATCAACACCTGTTCCGTGACAAACGTTGCAGATAAAAAATCCCGACAGATGCTGCACCGCGCGAAGGCGAAGAATCCGGATGCGGTGGTAGTTGCGGCAGGATGTTATGTCCAGGCAGCGGCGGACAAACTGAGAGAGGATGCCGCCGTTGATCTGATCATCGGAAACAACCGCAAGGCAGATCTTGTCCCGCTTCTGGATGCGTGGTTTGCCGGAAAAGAGATCAGGGAGTCCATCACGGATCTTGCGGGATCCAACGAGTACGAGAAACTTCATATCAACAAACAGGCGGAGCACACCCGCGCCTTCATCAAGGTTCAGGACGGCTGCAACCAGTTCTGCAGCTACTGCATCATTCCGTACACGAGAGGACGCGTCAGAAGCCGCCGCCCGGAGGATGTGGAGGAGGAAGTAAAGATCCTGGCAGAGGAAGGTTACAAGGAAATCGTCCTCACCGGAATCCACCTGACCTCCTACGGCATCGATTTCAAGGATGAGGGAATCGACTTTCTGACACTGATCAAGAGACTTCACGAGATTGACGGAATCGAGCGGATCCGCTTTGGTTCCTTGGAACCCCGTGTCATCACAGAAGAGTTCGCGTCGGAGCTTTCCAGGCTTCCGAAGATCTGCCCGCACTTCCACCTGTCCCTGCAGAGCGGATGCGACGATACCTTGAAGCGGATGAACCGCCATTACACCTGCGAGGAATACGCGGACCGCTGTGAGATCTTAAGAAAACACTTCAAGAATCCGGCGATCACGACGGATGTTATCGTCGGATTTCCGGCGGAGACGGATGCGGACTTTGAGACAACAAGGGAATTCCTCGAAAAAGTTCACTTCTACGAGATGCATGTGTTCCCGTACTCCAGACGTGCCGGAACCCGCGCGGACCGGATGCCTGACCAGGTGCCGGAGCCGGTGAAGAAAGAGCGCAGCGCAGTTCTCTTAAAGCTCGAGAAGAAGATGTCCGGGGAGTACAGAAGCTCCTTCGCGGGAACAGAACAGGAGATCCTTCTGGAGGAACCGGTGACCATCAATGACGAGGTCTACATGACCGGATATACAAAGGAATATGTAAAGGCAGCGATCCGTCTCGACGGACGTGATCCGAAAGCGCTGAAAAATACGTTCGTTTCGGGCATTCTTGGAGATTTCCTGACAGAGGAGATTCTGCTTCTGAACGAAAAATAAGTATTTTGGGCATCCCCCAATGCCGTAAAATAGTGTTGGAAGTCCCGATTTTGCTGGCTGAAAATGAAAAACAGCGTTAAATTGGGCGAGTAAGTTTTATATTGCACAAAATATGAAAGTAGAGTAGAATAAGGATAGCAACAAAAGGGGCGGCTTTGCGCAAAAAGCGCGGGACAGCCGCCGAAGGACGTGAGGATATTTATGGGCGATATCAGTAATACACAATATTTTAAAGCGGTACAGGAAGATAAAAAACTGGAGGTCGGCGAGGTTCTCCGTGAGGTCTACGAGGCCCTCACAGAAAAGGGATACAACCCGATCAACCAGATCGTCGGCTATATCATGTCTGGTGATCCGACCTATATTACAAGCTACAAGAGCGCAAGAAGCCTGATCATGAAGGTGGAACGTGACGAGATCCTGGAAGAACTGATGGAGAATTATATCGATACGAGACTCCGCTAGTTTCCGGGAAAGATAAGAAAGAATATGCAGACAGCCGGGAATCACCGGCTGGTTTTGCTATAAGGAAAAACAGATAGGATAATATACGTTATGAGAATACTCGGACTGGATTTCGGTTCAAAGACCGTGGGAGTCGCAGTCAGTGACGGACTTCTCCTGACGGCACAGGGTGTCGAGACCATCGAGCGCAAGGACGAGAATAAACTGCGCAAGACGTGTGCCCGGATCGAGGAGCTGATCGCGGAGTACGAGATCACGGAGATCGTGCTGGGACTTCCGAAAAATATGAACAATACAGAAGGAGAGCGCGTCGAAAAGACGAAAGCCTTCGGAGAAATGCTGGAGCGCCGTACTGGACTTCCGGTGCATTACTGGGATGAACGTCTCACGACCGTTGCTGCGGAACAGATCCTGATGGAGAGCGGAGTGCGCCGCGAGAACAGAAAAGCGGTGATCGATAAAGTCGCTGCAGGACTGATCTTACAGGGATATCTGGACTGCTTGAAAACGAAGGAAAGAGAATAGGACGAGTAACTGTGAGGGTACTGAACAGTTACGCATTTTTCAGAGACAGGAGAATATGTATGGAAGAGAGAAAGATCACACTGGTCGACGAAGACCAGACACTGGAATTTTATGTTGTGGAGGAGACAAAATTAAACGGGGCAAACTATCTTCTTGTCACAGACGCGGAAGATGACGACGAGGAAGGCGACTGCTATATCTTAAAGGATATGTCCGGCGCAGACGAGTCTGATGCCCTCTATGAGTTCGTGGAAGATGAGGACGAGCTGGAAGGTCTCATGAAGATCTTCGCGGAGCTTCTTGACGACGTGGACCTCGAGAAACAGTAGAGCACGTATAAAAAGCAGAAAACAAACATTTAATATACAGATACAGACAAACAATCGTATTGACAGTCAGGAAACTTGCCCGTCTGGATGACGGGAAAAAGGCGGGTCCTGCTGCTTGGAAAAGAAACTGATCGAATACAGGACCGGTTGCTGTCTGCACAGAACGCTGGCAGCAGGAAGGTTTTCGGAGGACAGATGTTGGGGGACAATGAAAATGAACGACGAAACGGTAAAAGGACTGCTGCGCAAGGCAGGACTCAAAGTAACAAATCAGCGTATGATGGTACTTGATATTATTGCGTCCCATCCAGCGGAACATCTGACTGCGGAAGAAATTTATGATTTAGCGAGAGTAAACAGCCCGGAGATCGGACTGGCTACGATATACAGGACTGTACAGGTCCTTTTAGACCTGCATATAATCGACAAAGTCACATTTGATGACGGTTTTACCCGGTATGAGCTGAACGGTGAAGAAAGCGCGTCGGGACACCGCCACCACCATGCCATCTGCACCGGTTGCGGAAAGGTGTATTCCCTGGAATCAGACCTTTTGGACAGCCTGGAAGAAGAGGTCATGGAGAAACTGGGCTTTCTCGTGACGAACCACGAGGTGAAGCTCTACGGACTTTGCAGTGAATGCAGGAAGAAGAATGAAAAGAAAGAGGTTATGAATCGTGAAGAACGTGAAAAATGATACAGCAGACTGCAAAGTCAAAATTATCCCTCTCGGGGGACTGGAACAGATCGGAATGAACATGACAGCCATCGAGTACGGCGACAGCATCATCGTTATGGACTGCGGACTTGCATTCCCAAGTGATGATATGCTTGGAATCGACCTTGTCATTCCGGATGTGACCTATTTAAAAGACAATTATGAGAAGGTAAAAGGATTCGTTATCACCCACGGTCATGAGGATCATATCGGAGCGCTTCCGTACGTGTTAAAAATGGTGAACGCGCCGGTCTATGCGACAAAGCTGACCATGGGATTAATTGACCATAAACTCGAAGAGAACAACATGCTGCGCAGCGTAAAGCGCAAGGTCGTAAAGCACGGACAGTCCATCAATCTCGGCTGTTTCCGTGTAGAATTTATCAAGATGAACCACTCCATTGAGGACGCGGCTGCCCTTGCCGTATTCACACCGGCGGGAATCATCTTAAATACCGGTGATTTCAAGATCGACTATACTCCGGTATTCGGCGATGTGACAGACCTCCAGAGACTGGCAGAGCTCGGAAAGAAAGGCGTTCTTGCCCTTCTCTGCGACTCTACAAACGCGATCCGGCCTGGATTTACCATGTCCGAGAGAACCGTCGGAAAGACCTTTGATGCGATCTTCGCGGAGCATCAGCAGAACCGCATCATTGTTGCGACATTCGCTTCCAACGTGGACCGTGTCCAGCAGGTCATCAACTCCGCATGCAAGTACGGCAGAAAAGTCGTTGTGGAAGGCCGCAGCATGGTCAACGTCATCGGAACTGCCCAGGAGCTCGGATATATCAATATCCCGGATGGAACGCTCGTGGATATTGAACAGTTAAAGAATTATAAGGAGGAGGATACTGTCCTCATCACAACAGGAAGCCAGGGTGAGTCCATGGCAGCCCTTTCCAGAATGGCATCCTCCATGCACAGAAAGGTCTCCATTACCCCGCGTGATGTGGTTGTTTTAAGCTCCACCCCGATCCCGGGAAATGAGAAGGCCGTATCAAGAGTCATCAACGAGCTCTCCATGAAGGGAGCGAAGGTCATCTCCCAGGATACCCACGTATCCGGACATGCCTGCCAGGAGGAGATCAAGCTTGTCTACTCCTTAGTACGCCCGAAATTTGCGATCCCGATCCACGGCGAGTATCGTCACAGAATGGCACAGAAGGAGCTTGCGATCTCTCTTGGAATCCCGAAGGAGAATGTTGTGATGCTCCACACAGGAGACGTGCTTGAGATCGGTGAGAGCGGAGCGGACGTCATCGATCATGTACAGTCCGGCGGTGTTCTCGTTGACGGACTCGGTGTTGGAGATGTCGGAAACATTGTTCTCCGCGACCGCCAGAACCTTGCCCAGAATGGTATTATCATCGTTGTCCTCACACTGGAGAAGCATTCCAACCAGCTGCTCTCAGGACCTGATATCGTATCCCGCGGCTTCGTCTATGTGCGTGAGTCCGAGGATCTGATGGAAGAGGCCCAGGCAATTGTTGACCAGGCGGTGGCAGACTGCTTAGAGCGCCACGTTTCCGATTGGGGCAAGATCAAGAACATTATCAGAGACAGCTTAAGCGACTTCTTATGGAAGCGCATCAAGAGAAACCCGATGATCCTTCCTATCATCATGGAAGTCTAAAGTGAACCGTGCACTTAGTTATGTGGAAAATTGCGTTGCAAGCCCGCCTGTATAAGCAATTTTTGCATAACTAAGAATAGGGGCAACGCCCCTGATTTCTTGCATATGAAAACAAAAAGAGAAGCGGTAAAGTAACCTGCAAGGGAAATGATATGAGTAAGATAACGAGAGAAATCAATAAAATCAGCCTGTTTGTCATCAGCACATCCGGAAGGATCATCCTGTACGGTCTCGCTGCGGTACTCATCGTTACAGGGGCGAGAAGCGCCTACTCCTTCGGACATGGGATCTTCTACGCACCGGCGATGGAAGAGGAGCCTGGAACAGAAAAGAGTATCAAGCTGGACGGGGATGAGTCGGTGGAAGAGGTCGGAAAGATCTTAAAGAAAGCCGGTCTGATCCGCGATGCCCGCACATTTACGATCCAGGCAAAATGCTATGGATATGAAGTGAAAGGGGGAACCTACGAGTTAAACACCTCGAAGGATTCCAAAGAGCTGATCGATATTTTAAAGGAAAATCCGGACGATACCGCGAAGGAAGACACAAAATCATGATCACGGAAAACAGACTTACGACTTATATAAATTCCCTGGACCAGGGAGACGGATCGCTTATTGAGACGATCGCTGAGACTGCTGTGAAGAACAGGGTCCCGATCATCCGCAGGGAGACAGCATCGCTCTTAAAGACGATGGTGACGCTGGTGGCCCCGAATAGGATCCTTGAAGTTGGAACTGCGGTCGGATACTCGGCACTTTTGATGGCATCGGTGATGCCAAAAGAGTGCCGGATCACGACCATTGAAAAATATGAAAAAAGGATCCCGGAGGCGAAGGAAAACTTCCGCCTTGCGGGGATGGAAGAAAAAATCACGCTGCTGGAGGGCGATGCCGGGGAAATCCTTGCGGGTCTTTCCGGCTCCTTTGATTTTATCTTCATGGACGCGGCAAAGGGCCAGTACATCAACTGGCTGCCGGATATCCTGCGCCTTCTGCGGGATGGCGGACTTTTAATGTCTGACAATGTCCTCCAGGACGGAACGATCATGGAATCGCGCTACGCGGTGGAGCGCCGTGACCGGACGATCCACGAGCGGATGCGGGAGTATTTATATACGTTAAAACATATGGATGAATTCGAGACTTCGATCCTGCCGGTGGGCGACGGGGTCGCGCTCAGTGTGAAAAAAGGAAGCGGTCCGGCAAAATAGAGGCGGACTTGTTTCATGCGGTCAGAGCAGCGGGTGTGCAGACCGTTTGAACATTTGGAAAGGATGAATTATGAGAAAAACAGAACTTCTGATTCCGGCAGGAAGCCTTGATGTCTTAAAGACAGCCGTTATCTACGGCGCTGATGCTGTATATCTCGGCGGTGAGGCATTCGGACTCCGCGCCAAGGCGAAAAACTTTACGAACGAAGAGATCATGGAGGGCATCAAATTTGCCCATGACCACGGCGTAAAGGTGTATATCACAGCGAATATCCTCGCACACAACGACGACCTTGCGGGTGTTGAGGAGTATTTTGAGGAGTTAAAAACGATCCGTCCGGACGCTCTCATTATCTCAGACCCGGGTGTTTTTACCATCGCAAAGCGGGTACTTCCGGATATGGAGATCCATATCAGCACCCAGGCGAACAATACAAACTATGGAACATATCTCTTCTGGCATGAGCTCGGCGCAAAGCGTGTGGTTTCCGCCAGAGAGTTATCTTTAAAGGAGATCAAGGAGATCCGCGAGCATATCCCGGAGGACATGGAGATCGAGAGCTTCATCCACGGCGCGATGTGCATTTCCTACTCCGGAAGATGCCTGCTCAGCAACTTCTTTACGGGCCGCGATGCAAATCAGGGTGCCTGTACCCATCCGTGCCGCTGGAAATACTCCGTCGTGGAGGAGACGAGACCGGGCGAGTATATGCCGGTATACGAGAATGAGCGAGGAACCTATATTTTCAACTCAAAGGATCTCTGCATGATCGAGCATGTGCCGGAGATGATCGACGCCGGAATCGACAGCTTTAAGATCGAAGGCCGCATGAAGACGGCGCTCTATGTGGCGACAGTTGCCAGAACCTACCGCAAAGCCATCGATGACTATCTGGAGAGCCCGGAGAAGTATAAGGCGAACATGGAGTGGTACAAGGAAGAAATCGGAAAGTGCACTTACCGTGAGTTTACCACAGGTTTTTACTTTGGAAAACCGACGTCCGAGACCCAGATCTACGACAGCAACACGTATGTAAAGAACTATATCTATCTCGGAACCGTGGAAGAGCGCGATGCGAGAGGATTCGCGAAGATTGAGCAGAAGAATAAGTTCTCCGTCGGCGAGATCATCGAGATCATGAAGCCGGACGGAAGAAATATTTCTGCCCTCGTCCGCGGCATCTACACCGAGGAAGGCGAGAGCCAGGAGAGCGCACCGCATCCGAAACAGATCCTCTACATCGACCTGGACGGGGAAGTGGAGCAGTACGATATTCTGCGTAAGAGAGAGGCAGAGTAAGAGATTACCGGGGGTAATTTTCTGAGCAGAAATGTTCGCAGCACGAAGAGCTGGCTGGAATCCTGCGGGGCTGGAAAGAAATATTTATAAAGTTGACAGAATTGCAGATAATAATGGGAAAGACTGGAAAGGGGGCATAATTGTGACAGTAGTTTTTGGCATCCTTGGAATATTATGCCTCATTTATTACGGCGTGATCGTGATCTACTCCGGCGCGGGAACTTCATTCTCGGCGATCTGGATCATTCTGGCGCTGGGATTTTTTGCCGCGGCCGCGGTGATGAAGTTTTACCCGAGATTCCGCGACAAGGTGCCGGTGCAGCTGGAGGTGGCGGTGATCACGTTTTTTTCTGCCATCGCCTTTATTTTTGTCATTGTGGAACTCATGATGGGATTCAGCTCCCTTTCCTTTCAGAAAGAGAGCGTGAACTATGTGATCGTTCTCGGCGCCCAGGTGCGCGGAAACAAGATCAGCCGCACCCTGGAGCGGCGCCTGGATAAGGCGGTGGAATACGCGGCCTATCACCCGAACACGGTGTTCGTCCTTTCCGGCGGACAGGGCGAAGATGAGGATGTGACGGAGGCATCCGCCATGTACCGATATATGAAGAGCCGTGGGGTGCCGGATTACCAGCTCCTCTTAGAGGAATCGTCCCGCAGCACTTACGAAAATATGGTATACAGTAAGATCCTGATTACGGAAAGAGAACGTCTCCGCCGGGCAACGCTTCGCGCGGCCATGGCGGAATACGGTTACCTTCTTCCGCCGGATGAGGAGATCACGATCCGCGTGGGCATCCTCACCAGCAATTTCCATGAACTCCGGGCAAAAGGAATCGCAAGACACGTCGGAATCCCGAACGTCAGCGGAATCTCCGCGAAGTCGGATCCGGTGCTTTTTGTGCATTTTTGCGTGAGAGAATGTTTCGCGATATTAAAAGATAAATTTGTGGGTAATATGTAAACAAGGGGATCAAGGTCAGGAATCCGACGCAAGCTTGCTTGCGGGAGGATGGATGACTTTGAGACCCGCTAGCCACATGAGTAAGTAGCCATTTTTCGTAAGAAAAATGAGCGGATTACGAATGTGGCTGGGAGGATCGTGGGAGCACGAAGTGCGGAGCGATCCGGTTTACTTCGTTTTACTTCAGCTTACAATACCCACGGAGCAACAATAACAGAAAGGACATTCAGATATGGAGAGCCAGATCGAATCAGTCAAAGCCCTTGACGCGTACCGGCTTCGGCAGGTAAAACATATCCCGGAACTGAATTCCGACGGTATGATCTTAGAGCATAAAAAAACAGGCGCAAATATATTCCTCATGAGCAACGAGGACAATAATAAAGTATTCTGCATCGGTTTCCGGACGCCGCCGTCAGACAGCACCGGCGTTCCGCACATCATCGAGCATACCGTGCTCTGCGGATCTGATAAATTCCCGGTGAAGGATCCGTTTGTGGAGCTCGTCAAGGGATCCTTAAACACCTTCTTAAATGCCATGACTTACCCGGATAAGACCGTTTATCCGATCGCAAGCTGCAACGATACTGATTTCCAGAACCTCATGGACGTTTACATGGACGCGGTCTTCCACCCGAATATCGGAAAAGAGAAGAAAATCTTCATGCAGGAAGGCTGGCACTACGAGCTGGAAGATCCGGAAGGCGAGATCACCTACAACGGCGTTGTATACAACGAGATGAAAGGCGTGTTCTCCTCCCCGGAGAGTGTCCTGGACAGCTATATCCATACGGCAATGTTCCCGGATACCTGCTACGGCGTGGAGTCCGGCGGAGATCCGGAAGACATTGTAAAGCTGACCTACGAGGATTACCTCGCGTTCTATCATAAATATTATCATCCGTCCAACAGCTATATCTACCTCTACGGAGATATGGATATGGCGGAGAAATTAAGATGGCTGGATGAGGAGTACCTCGGAAAGTACGACAGAAAAGAGATCGATTCTGAGATCCAGATCCAGAAGAAATTTAAGGAGCCCATCGAGCGGGAGATCTTCTACTCCGTATCCGAGTCCGAGAGCCTTGACCACGCGACCTACCTTTCCATCAATACCCAGGCGGGAAATGAACTTTCCCCGAAGGAGTATGTGGCATTCCAGATCCTGGAGTATGTGCTCTTAGATGCCCCGGGCGCGCCGCTTAAGAAAGCGCTTCTGGATGCCGGGATCGGCGATGACATCATGGGCGGCTACGAGTATGGGATCTTACAGCCGTATTTCTCCGTGATCGCGAAGAACGCGGAGAGAGAGCAGAAGGACGAGTTCGTAAAGATCGTAAAGGCGGAGTTAAAGAAGCTCGCGGACGGCGGCATCGACAAAAAGTGCCTGAAAGCCGGAATCAACAACTATGAATTCCAGTACCGCGAGGCGGATTATGGCTCCACGCCGAAGGGACTCATGTACGGTCTCCAGTGCCTGGACAGCTGGCTCTACGGCGGCGATCCGATGATGCACTTAGAGTATGAGGACACCTTCGCAGCGTTGAAGAAAGGCGCGGACAGCGGATACTTTGAGGGACTGATCAGGACATACCTTCTCGATAACCCGTATGAGGCCGTTGTGATCGCGAGCCCGAAGAAGAACCTCACCGCACGGATCGAGGAGCAGACGGCGAAGAAGTTAAAAGAATATAAGGACAGTCTCTCCAAAGAGGAAATCGAGACGCTGGTACGCCAGACGAAGGAATTAAAGGAATACCAGGATACCCCGTCACCGAAGGAAGATCTCGAGAAGATCCCGATGCTCACGAGAAAGGAGATCGGAAGGGAACCGGCGAAACTGATCTACGAGGAGACGAAGCTGGACGGAATCACAGTGGTCCGCCACAACATGTTTACGTCAGGGATCGGTTATCTGAAGGTCCTCTTCAACACGGACCGGATTCCGATGGAAGACCTGCCGTATCTCGGACTCTTAAAATCTGTCCTTGGATATGTAGATACGAAAAATTACAGCTACAGCGATTTAAGCAGCGAGATCTTTTTAAACAGCGGCGGAATTTCCTTCTCCGTGACATCCTACCCGGATCTCACAAAGGCAGGAAGCTTCACAGGCGTCTTTGTCTGCAGCGCGAGAGTGCTCTACGAGAAGCTTGATTTCGGCTTCGAGATCCTGGAGGAGATCATTAACCGCTCTGTTCTCGACGATGAGAAGAGGTTAAACGAGATCTTAAGCGAGGGAAAATCAAAGTCCCAGATGAAACTCATGGGATCCGGCCACACGGCGGCAGTCGCGAGAGCCACATCCTACTTTTCTGACACCTCCTACTATAATGATATGACAGGCGGGATTGGATACTTCAAGTTCCTGGAGGACTGGGCGAAGAACTTTGACGAGAAGAAGAGCGAGATCATCGCAGGTCTGAAGCGTGTGATGGAAGCTCTCTTTACAAGGGAGAATATGACCGTCAGCTACACGGCGGACGACGAGGGATTCTCTTATCTCGGGAATGCTATGAAGAAGCTCTCTGAGAAGCTTCCGGTGGGCAGCGGAAAAATCTATCCGTTTGCGGCTCCGAAGGAGAATTTAAACGAGGGATTCACTTCCTCCTCAAAGGTCAACTATGTGGCACACTGCGGAACCTTCGCGGGAAGCGGATATTCCTACACAGGCGCGCTTCGGATCCTGAAGGTGATGCTGAGCTACGATTACCTCTGGATCAACATCCGCGTGAAGGGCGGCGCTTACGGCTGCATGAGCGGCATTGGACGCTCCGGCGAAGGATATTTTGTCTCCTACCGCGATCCGGAAGTGAAGAAGAGCGATGATATTTATCTCGGTATTCCGGCTTATCTTGAGAACTTCGAGGCGGATGAGCGCACCATGACAAAATATGTCATCGGAACCATCAGCGATATCGACACACCGCTGACCCCGTCCTTACAGGGAAGCCGCGGACTCTCCGCATGGTATTCCGGAGTGACGGACGAGATGTTAAAGAAGGAGCGCGAGGAGATCTTAAATGCGACTGTGGAAGACATCCGCGCCCTTGCACCGATCACGAAGGCGGTTCTTGAGACTGGCGCGGTATGCGTGGTCGGAAATGAGGATAAGATCAAGGCAGACAGCGAGATATTTAAGGAGATCAAGCCGCTGTTTGCATAATACCAAGGGAAAAAAGGCCGAAACTTCGACGCAGGCTTGCCTGCAGGAGAAGTTTTGACCTTTTGGCCCGCCAAAAGCATGAGTAAGTAGCCATTTTTCGAAGAAAAATGAGCGGATTACGAATGCTTTTGAAGGTTGCGGGAGCAACCTGGTATGAGAGAGATTACCAAGGGAAAAAAGGCCGGAACTTCGACGCAGGCTTGCCTGCAGGAGAAGTTTTGACCTTTTGGCCCGCACCGACCGGAGCGGAGCGCAGATGCGGGAGCACGCAGTGCGGAGCAACCTGGTATGAGAGAGATACATAGAAAAGAATTAAGGAGACTTCATGAAAAAGGGATATAAATCTGGTTTTGTGACGTTGATCGGACGCCCGAACGTTGGTAAGTCCACGCTGATGAACCACCTGATCGGACAGAAGATCGCGATCACATCGGAAAAACCGCAGACCACGAGAAACAGGATCCAGACCGTGTATACAGATGAGCACGGTCAGATCATCTTCCTGGACACACCTGGTATCCACAAGGCAAAAAACAAGCTTGGCGAGTACATGGTGAATGTTGCGGAGCATACGCTGCGCGAGGTGGATGTGATCTTATGGCTTGTGGAGCCGGGAACCTACATCGGTTCCGGCGAGCAGCATATCTTAAAGGTGCTGCAGACCGTAAAGACACCGGTGATCCTCGTCATCAACAAGATCGATACGGTGAAGAAAGAGGACATCTTAAAGACTATCGAGACCTATAAGGACGCGTACCACTTTAAAGAGGTGATCCCGGTATCCGCGATGAAGAAGACAAACACGGATACCCTGATCCACACGATCTTCCAGTATCTGCCGGAGGGACCGCAGTATTACGATGAGGACACCGTCACAGACCAGCCGATGCGCCAGATCGCCGCGGAGCTGATCCGCGAGAAGGCACTCCGCATGATGTCTGACGAGATCCCTCACGGAATCGCAGTCACCATCGAGCGAATGACAGAGCGCGATAACGGCATGTTTGATATCGACGCGACGATCATCTGCGAGAGAGAGTCCCACAAGGGAATCGTCATCGGAAAGGGCGGTCAGATGTTAAAGCGCATCGGAACCTCCGCAAGAATCGAGATCGAGAACCTTATGGACACGAAGGTCAATTTAAAGCTTTGGGTCAAGGTCCGCAAGGAGTGGAGAGATTCTGAGCTTTATATGAAGAACTACGGTTATAATTCTAAAGATATTTAAAGGGTGATATAACTGCACAGTTCCTTTTGGGCAGTGTGTAAAAGTTGGTTTCAGATCGACTTTGCAGGCGGCATAGGGCTGAGGCAGTGCAGTGGATTTTGAAGGAACAAAAAAATGAGAGAACAGGTGATTCTGACCGGGATGGTCATTAAATCCGCCCCGGCGGGCGAATACGACAGAAGACTCGTGATCCTGACCTGTGAGCGGGGAAAGATCACGGCCTTCGCCAGGGGCGCGAGGCGGCCCGGAAGTACGCTGATGGCATCATCCGCGCCCTTTGTGTTCGGCACATTTGCCCTTTATGAGGGCCGGGACGCCTATTCCCTCGTCTCTGTGGATGTACAGAATTACTTCCGGGAGATCACCGAGGATATGGAGGCGGCATGCTACGGCTCCTACTTCCTGGAGTTTGCGGACTACTATGGGAGAGAAAATCTGGAGGCGGTGGAGATGCTGAAGCTTCTCTACCAGTCCCTCAGGGCCCTCTTAAAGAACGCGATTCCAAACCGTCTCGTGCGGGCAGTCTTTGAACTAAAGCTCATGGAGATTAACGGCGAGTACATGGAAAAACCTCTGGGGAAACTGGAGGACTCCACGATCTACACCTGGGAATATGTTCTGGCATCGCCGGTGGAAAAACTCTACACCTTCACGGTGTCGGAGAAGGTCCTGGAAGAATTTACAAAGTGCGTGGCGGAAAATAAGCGGCGTTTCGTAGATAAAACCTTCCATTCACTTGACATTTTGGATGTTCTTGTATATAAATAGGGTAATCCTTAAAATCGGCGGGCATCTGTGCGGCTGGTTCGTACATATGGAAAAACAGCAGGAGCTTTAAGGATAAGGAGGAATTTATGAAAAAAGGACAGACGGCAGCAGCCATTCTCCTTCTTACGCTGGCGTTAAACGGCTGCAGCGGAGGAACCGGAAAGACCGCATTTGCCCCGACGGAGTCCAGCCTTTATATCACAAAGGAAGGCACTGTCACAAGCGCAGATGTGGAGACTTACGAGAATGATTACTACAGTGCTGATGAATTAAAGGCTTATGCGGAAGAGATGCTGACAGCGTTCGAGAGCGGAAACCAGTCCGGGGACAGCGATAAAAAGGCTGAGATCACGGAATGCACCGTGAAGGACGGAACCGCAAAGCTTCTCATCACATTCCCGGACGCGGAGGAATATATTCGCTTCGCGGAGGAATATCCGGATACAGAGAGTGGGATCCAGATCGAAAGTCTGGATGTCGTTTCCGTGGCAGACGGAGTGGAAAAGGGCTATATCATCGGATCCACGTTCTACAAAGCGGGAGACGAGAACACCGAGGTTTCCGCTGTGGATATCACAAAACAGAAAAAACTCTATGTGGCATGCGTGAAGGGCAGCGCGAAGATCCAGACAGACGGCGCGGTCCAGTATGTGTCTGAGGGTGTGACATTAACCGGAAACGTAGCCGAGACGCCTGCCGGTGAAACTTCGTACATCATATTCAAATAAAAATGCAGGCAGTTTTAGAAAAAAGAACAGCTGCCAGCTGCATTTATCAGAAAAGCAGATATTCATCCTGCGGATCTGATATCAGAGGAATCAGTATTTACGGATTCTGTTATTATGACAATACGCCATATGGGATGGAGCTACCCCGAAATCCCAGGTGGTTGTAGATAGAATTACTCTGCCGTGTAAACCAGCACGGACAGAAAGAGATCAAGAGGAGAGTCACAATGGAAAAGACAATGGAAAAAATTGTAGCACTTGCGAAATCCAGAGGCTTTGTATATCCGGGTTCCGAGATTTACGGAGGTCTTGCAAACACATGGGATTACGGCAATCTGGGCGTGGAGCTTAAGAATAATGTAAAGCGCGCATGGTGGAAGAAATTCGTTCAGGAGAATCCGTACAACGTAGGTGTTGACTGCGCGATCTTAATGAACTCCCAGACATGGGTAGCATCCGGACATATCGGCGGTTTCTCCGATCCGTTAATGGACTGTAAGGCATGTAAAGAGCGTTTCCGTGCCGACAAGCTCATCGAGGACTATATGGCAGAGAAAGGCGTTGAGCCGGAGACTCCGATCGATGGCTGGAGCCAGGAGCAGATGAAGAAGTACATCGATGATAACCAGATCCCGTGCCCGAGCTGCGGAAAGCATGACTTCACAGATATCCGTCAGTTCAACTTAATGTTTAAGACATTCCAGGGTGTTACCGAGGACGCAAAGAACACGGTTTACTTAAGACCGGAGACAGCACAGGGTATCTTCGTAAACTTCAAGAATGTACAGAGAACATCCAGAAAGAAAGTTCCGTTCGGTATCGGACAGATCGGTAAGTCCTTCCGTAACGAGATCACACCGGGTAACTTCACATTCCGTACCAGAGAGTTCGAGCAGATGGAGTTAGAGTTCTTCTGCAAACCGGGTACAGACCTTGACTGGTTCGCATACTGGAAACAGTACTGCATCAAGTGGCTGCAGGATCTCGGCATCAAGCCGGACGAGATGCGCGCCCGCGACCATTCTCCGGAAGAGCTTTGCTTCTACAGTAAGGCAACCACAGACCTTGAGTTCTTATTCCCGTTCGGCTGGGGCGAGCTCTGGGGAATCGCAGACAGAACCGACTATGACCTGACACAGCATCAGACTGTATCCGGTCAGGATATGTCCTACTTCGATGATGAAGTAAATGAGAAGTATATCCCGTACGTTATCGAGCCGTCTCTCGGTGCAGACCGTGTAACACTTGCGTTCCTCTGCTCCGCATACGACGAGGAAGAGTTAGAGGGCGGCGATGTCCGCACCGTTATGCACTTCCATCCGGCGATCGCACCGGTGAAGGTTGGTATCCTTCCGTTATCCAAGAAGTTGAACGAGGGTGCAGAGAAGGTATATGCAGAGCTTTCCAAGTACTATAACTGTGAGTTCGATGACAGAGGAAACATTGGTAAGAGATACAGAAGACAGGATGAAATCGGTACTCCATTCTGCGTAACCTATGACTTTGATTCTGAGACAGACGGAGCTGTAACCGTTCGTGACAGAGACACGATGGAGCAGGTTCGTATTCCGATCGCAGAGTTAAAGAGCTATTTTGAGGAAAAATTAAGCTTCTAATTACTGGAAAACTTAGTGATTAGGACAGGATGAGGCGGCTGGATCTTATGTCAGACCGCCTCTTTCTTCTATAAAACAGAAGAAATGCGGTAGCCTGAGCATGGAACTGTCCGCGCAGGAAAGACATAAAGGAAAGAAAAACAAGATGGAAAAGAAGAGAATCATCCTGGCATCCGGTTCCCCGAGACGGAAAGAACTGCTTCTGCAGATCGGAATCGTCCCGGAGATCATCGTGAGCCATGTGGAGGAGAAGATCACATCGGATGTGCCCTCGGGGGTAGTTATGAGCCTTGCAGAGCAGAAAGCGGTTGATGTTGCGGAAGATATGCCGGAAGACGCGGTAGTCTTAGGATCCGATACGGTCGTTGCGGCAGATGGAAAGATCCTCGGGAAACCGAAGAGCCATGAAGAGGCATATGAGATGATAAAAAGACTCGCGGGACGCAGCCATCAGGTCTATACGGGCGTGTGCATCGTGAAAAAAGGAACTGCGGGAGAGAAAGATACCGTTGTTTCTTTCTACGATGAGACGGACGTGAACGTGTCCCCGATGACAGAGGCGGAGATCCGTGAATACGCAGATTCCGAGGAGCCCATGGACAAGGCGGGATCTTATGCGGTCCAGGGATTTTTTGCGAGATATATTGAGGGATTGAAGGGATCCTACGCGAATGTGATGGGACTTCCGGTGCATTTAGTGTATCAGAGATTGAAAGAACTTGGCGCTGTGTAGAAGTGGAGACAGAAATATGGGAAAATGGAACCGATGGGGACGGACGCTCGCGGCGGTCGTCCTCGCGGCAGCAGTCGTCTGCGGATGCGGCGTGAAGGAAACGCTGCTTTCCGGCAGAAAAAGTGAAAGAGAGTACGGGAAAGCCGAGACCATGGTGATCGTCACCACGGAGCGGCTCCGTTATGAAGAATTATATACAGACAAGATCTGGGATACGGTGGTGGATGAGTCTGGAACTACCTTCGAGGAGACATTGCTGTCCCAGATCCATGATTTCTTAAAGGAATTAAAGACCATGAGCCGCATGGCGGACGAGGAAAAAGTCACGCTCTCCGGAAAAGAGCGGGAACTGGCAAAACAGGCAGCGGCTCAGTACATGAAAGAATTGAAAAATGCCGGGGAGAGTTCCGAAATCGACAAAGATGTGGTAGAATCTTTATATGAAGACTACTGGAAGACCGAAAAACTGGTGGAGACGCTGACGGGCAGCGTCAACCTGGAAGTCAGCGACAGCGAGGCGAAGGTCATCACCGTGGATGAGATCGTGCTCTCCGATAAGGACCAGGCGGATGAGGTGTTAAAGAAAGCCCAGATGGAAGGAACCGATTTTATGACCGTTGCAAAGGAGGTTTCTGAGGATCAGGAGATCGAGAAGAAGATCTCCAGAGGCTTGAGACCGGAGGCTTACGAAAAGGCTGCTTACGCCCTGGCCACAGGGGAGATCAGCGATGTGATCGAGGCGGATGGAAAATATTATATCCTGCGCTGCGTCAATGACTACGATGAGGCTGCCACAAAGGTCCGGAAGGAAGAGATGGTCCGGGAGAAGAAGAATGAGGTGTTTTACGAGACCTACTCGGAGTACGCGGCGAAGGTCCATCTCGCGAAGGATGACAGCCTGTGGAAGAATCTCTCGATAACAGATGGGGAGAGGACATCGGCGGACTTTTTCGAGATATTTGAAACAGTATGTAAAGGTACAGACAGTTAACAGCTTAAAAATATTCACCAGGTCCGCACAGCTGTAATGGCATAAGAGTATATTCTAAGTTACTGTTTGCGCAAAGCGTGAACAGTAACTATTTTAAGCAGGACAGATATGGAACAGGTGAAAAGTTCCAGACAGAATCAGGGAAACAACATGCGGAGGTAAATAATGGTTGCATTAAAGATCGAAGAGCAGAAAGCGTTTACGGCAGGGCTTTTCATCGGGGAGATCTTTGATAAATTTCTGGTGCGGGAAGCGGAGATCGTGACCTACAACCAGTTCACGATCGACGGAAAGGTCCGTCAGGGCTATTTTTCCGAAGAGGAACTGGAAGAAAACAGGATCGAAGAGTACTCGTCGTGGAAGACCTTAAAGCCGGTCTGCTACTCCTTAATCAAGGGAAAACGGCTTCCGGAGAGCTTCCGCATTGTATTTCAGATGCCCCCATCCGCCAGGGACCGGTTCGTGGCCGGGAAAGTCCCGGGAATCTATCCGGATCAGGTCGGCGGGCTCTACATCAATATCCAGTATGAGAACCACGAGATGATCTGCGTTACGGGGACGTCCATGAAACAGTTTACCATGGACAGAACGTTAGAGAACGAGTGGGACGAGAATGTGAAGAAGTTCTTAAAAAAGAACGGGGTAGTCTTCAGTTAGGTGCCCGGTTCCTGCGGACAGCAGGGAACGGGATGAGAAACTTGGGGAAAGGGGTTACCTATCATGAAAAAATTTGCAGAGCTTCAGTATGTCCGTCCGGACATGGAAAAAATCTTCGCGCGTGTATCGGGGGATATCGCGGTGTTGAAGGAAGCGAAAAACTACGAGGAATTTCGGAATGCCTACATGGATTATGTGGAAGCCGACACAGAGCTTGAGACATCAAAGACTGTCGCATATGTCCGGAATACGATCAATCTTTTAGATGAATTCTATGAGGCGGAGATGGTATATTTCAACAGCCAGATGCCGAAATACGAAATTCTGAAAAAAGAGATGGGCGAGGTGATCGTGGCATCTCCGTTTAAGGCTGAAATGGAAAAAGAATTCGGCGCGATCCTGATCCAGAACATGGAGGCCCAGAAACAGCTTTCTGACGAATCCATCGTGGATGATCAGGTGAAGGAAGCGGAGCTTGTCAGCCGCTTTATGAAGACACAGGCGGCTGCCACCGTGGAATTTAAGGGTGAGCAGATCGGAAATTACGGACTCTTAAAGATCATGCAGAGCACAGACCGCGCGGAGAGAAAAGAAGCGTTTGAGGCATGGGCAAGACTCTATGAGGGAATTGCGCCGACGTTAGAGGAAGTTTATGACGGTCTTGTAAAGGTCCGTGCCGGTATGGCAAAGAAGCTTGGATTTAATAGCTTTATTCCGATGGGATACCTGCGCCGCCGCCGTTTTGATTATACGGAAAAGGAGCTGGAGGTATTCCGGAAACAGGTCCGCGAGGTCGTGGTTCCGGCAGCGGCAAAGCTGTACGAGCGTCAGAAGGAAGCTCTTGGAATCGATACACTCTATTATTATGACGAATCCATTGCTTCTCCGTCCGGAAACCCGGTTCCGATCGGAGATAAGGAATATCTTGTCGGCGAAGCCCAGAAGATGTACCGTGAGCTTTCCAAGGAGAGCGGAGAGTTCTTTGATTTCATGATGGAGTACGAGCTCTTCGATCTGGATTCCAAGCACGGAAAACGTGCCGGCGGATACTGTACGACACTCCCGCAGTATCATGCACCATTTATTTTCTCAAACTTTAACGGAACTGATGCGGATGTCAATGTTCTGACCCATGAGGCCGGTCACGCGTTTGCTGGATTTACAGCGGCAAAATACCAGAAGACCCCGGAATTATGCCATTCCACCAGTGAGATCAATGAGATCCATTCCATGAGCATGGAGCTCTGGACCTATCCGTGGATGGAGAAATTCTTTGGAGATAAGGCGGAGGAATACCGCAAAGAGCATCTGGCAGACGCTCTTATGAAGATCCCGTATATGCTCTGCGTAGACGAATATCAGCATAAGGTATTTGAAAATCCGGAAATGACTGCCATGGAGCGCAGAGCAGTCTGGAGCGGTCTGGAGAAGATCTATATGCCGTGGAGAAATTATGCAGGAAATGAGTTCCTCGAGAGTGGAGCATTCTGGATCAAACAGCAGCATATCTTCCTGTATCCGTTCTACTATGTAGATTACGCGATGGCACAGATGGGCGCCTTTGAGTTCTACACAAAGATGAAGGAAGACCGGAAGGCAGCCTGGGCAGATTACTATAAGCTCTGCGCGGCGGGCGGATCCATGGGATACTTCGACCTTCTGAAATACAGCGGACTTCACAAGGTGCTGGAGGATGGTTCTGTGAAGATCATCCTGAAGGGCGTGTTTGAGGAGTTAGGGCTGTAAGAGTACGGTAGGGAGAAAACAGAATTGTTTTCTTACGGTCAGCGCAGCAAGTGCGCAGACCTGCTGAACAGTTACATAAAATCTAAAATGAGGCAGTGGGGCGTATTCTTTTTAGAGTAGTTCTGCTGCCTCTTCTATACACAGATAATGAGCCAAAATGCGTGTATACATGAGACATGGCGTTTATTGAGCAAAGTTCGCTGTTTTTCGGAAACCTTCCAGAGAACGGAAAAAATTGTAACATTTACTCCTTAGTTTTCAGAAAAAAGTAAGGAAAAAAAGGTCGAAATATGATACGATAGGGGTATTAGGAATAAGTCTAAAAGGAGGAAAAATCATGGAGCAGATCAATATCCTGGTAGTGGATGATGAAAAAGAGATCGCGGACCTTGTAGAGATCTATCTGGTCAGCGATGGATATAAAGTATTTAAGGCAAATAACGCGAAAGAGGGGCTGGAGATCCTGGATCAGGAGGAGATCCACCTGGTACTCTTAGACATCATGATGCCGGGAATGGACGGACTTGAGATGTGCAGAAAGATCCGCGAAACCAACAATATCCCGATCATTATGCTGAGTGCAAAATCAACGGATCTTGACAAGATCCTGGGTCTGGGAATCGGCGCGGACGACTACGTGGTAAAACCGTTCAACCCGCTGGAGCTCACGGCCCGCGTGAAATCCCAGCTCCGCCGCTACACCCAGTTAAACCCTAACAGCAGCACCGGAAAAGCGGCAAAGAACGAGATCTCGATCCGCGGCCTCTCCATCAATAAAGACAACCACAAGGTCGTTGTCTACGGCGAGGAGATCAAGCTGACACCCATCGAGTTCGATATCCTGTACCTTCTGGCATCGAACCCGGGCCGGGTGTTCAGCACCGACGAGATCTTTGAGAAGGTATGGAACGAGAAAGTATATGAGGCAAACAACACCGTCATGGTACATATCCGGAGACTCCGCGGAAAGATGAAAGAGGACACGAGACAGGATAAGATCATCACGACGGTCTGGGGGGTAGGATACAAAATTGAAAAATGATTGGAGCAGAAGCTTTTACAGGCAGATCGCGGTGAACATCTGTTACAGTGCCCTGATCGCATGTCTGGTGGACGCGTTCCTCATCATGAATATGAACTTCCTTCTGGCGTACCTGGACCAGACCAGGTACGCGAATCTGTTGATCCTGCAGATCTTTAAGATGGGGACGATCACCACGATCCTCTATGTGATCGTTGGAATCGGGATCTTCGCGCTGGCGTTTCTCATGATCGAGAAGAAAAATATGAAGTACATAGGAAAGATCGCGGTGGCGATCCAGAATATCTCCGAGGGTGACTTAAACACCCAGATCGAGGTGGTGGGGGACAACGAGTTCTCTGCCATGGCATCGAACCTGAACCGGATGGAAGCTGATATCCGGAAGCTCATGGATAAGGAGCGAGAGTCGGAGCGGACGAAGAATGAGCTGATCACGAACGTGGCCCACGACTTAAGGACACCGTTGACTTCCATTATCGGTTATCTGGAACTCCTGTCTTCCGGACCGGCCATCAGCCTGGATATGCAGAAAAAGTATATCGATATCGCCTATGTGAAGGCAAAGCGCCTGGAAAAACTCATTGAGGACCTGTTCGGGTTCACAAAGATGAATTATGGAAAGATATCCATGAATGTTGGAAAGGTGGATATCGTAAAGCTCTTAGGGCAGCTTTTGGAGGAATTTTATCCAAGCTTTGCGGACAAGGACCTGACCTATGAGCTCAAGAGCAATGTCCCGTCCCAGATCATCACGGCGGACGGAAACCTTCTGGCGAGACTTTTTGATAACCTGATCAACAACGCCATCAAGTACGGTGCCGAGGGAAAGAAGGTCCTGGTCCAGGTATTCGCGAAGGACGATATCGTCACGGTGTCTGTCACGAACTATGGCTATGTGATCCCGGCGGAGGAACTGCCATTGATCTTCAACAAGTTCTACCGGGTAGAGCAGTCGAGGTCCTCAAAGACAGGCGGAACGGGTCTCGGTCTTGCCATCGCGAAGAATATCGTGGACATGCATGGCGGAACGATCTCCGTGGTCAGCGACCTGAATGGAACGGTGTTCACGGTGAAGCTGAAGGTGGATTTTGATGTGAATAAAGAAAATTTTGGTATGATCCAGTAAAGAGAGATAACAACTGTTCAGCAAAAACGCAAATTTCCTGCCCTGACAGCAGAAAAACGGCTGAGAATACTGAACAGGGATACCCGTTGATCAATGATAGGAAGAATGTATGAGAAATAAAAAGAAACAGCTGCTGTTTGGTTGTCTTGCGGCCCTGGTCCTGTCCGCGGGGGCATTCCCGGCCTTTGCCCAGGACCAGGACAGCTTCAGCACAAACATGGAGTCCGGCTCGCAGAATTCTGTGCCGGTGGCGGTGGACATCACGGCAGTTTACGGAAGAAATGCGAAGTCCGGAAGCTTTGTGCCCATAAAGGTCAGCATCTACGGCCAGACGGAGGCACCGTTTTCCGGCAGACTTACCGTCTCTACTTTAGAGAGCGATAACGATGAGGGCACGGAGGAATACGAGTATTCGTACCCAGTAGAGGTGGAATCGGCGGAGACGAAGACGATGGAGTTCTATGTCCCCTTAGGACAGAAGAGCGGGACGATCCACCTGACATTAAAAGACGGGAAACAGAAGACCATGGGGGAGACCTCCATGGATTTTGACGTTTCTAAGGACGAAAACCGTCTGCTTGCAGGTGTCCTGGAGAACAAGGCGGGAAGTCTCTCATGGATTGACGGGATTGGGCTGAATTATGGAATGCTCACCACACGGGTCGTTGAGATCCCAGGGGAAGACTTCCCGGAAGATTCCAGGGGATTTTCCATGTTTGATGTGCTGTTCGTAAACGGATACGACTGCCGGACCTTGAACGATGCCCAGAAAGAAGCCGTCCTCACATGGGTGGAAAATGGCGGAACACTGCTTATCGGAACGGGAAGAGACAGGGATAAGACCCTGGATATCCTGGGAGAGGCAGAGCAGAAGGTCAGCTTAAGGGATCCGGAGGTTCTCTGGGTCGGCATGGGAACGGAATACACGAAAAACAGTCCCGGGGACTCGGAAGTCCGGGTGATCTACACGGAACCTGTGATCTCCGGGGCCAAGGAGCGGATGGTGACGGATGGAACGCCGCTTCTTAAGACTATGAAGTACGGAAAGGGGACCATCGGTGTCTATGGGGTGAGCCTGTCGGACCTCTCCGGCTTTGCGAAAAAGAACCCGTCCTTCGCGTCGTATTTTATCGGTGAGATCTTTAACGAGGATGAACTGAATTCGATCTATTATTATTCCCGGGGTGGCGATGCTGATTACTGGAACGCCTACAATCTCGTCAGCGGGGGAAACGGGGAGCGGATCCCAAATCTCGCAGTCTACGGGATCATCGTTGTGGGATATCTGGTGATCGTGGGACCTGGGCTGTATCTTCTCTTAAAGAAGCGTGGGATCAACCGGTACTACGGGACTGCAGTGTTTATTTTTTCCGCAGCCTCCTGTGTCGTGATCTGGGGCATGGGCTTTAAGACGAGATTCACCAGTGAATTCTGCACGACAGCGACGATCCTGGATGCATCCGGGGACAGCGCGGAGGAGCTGACCTTCTTAAACGTCCGGACTCCGGACAGCAGTGGATTTACCGTGGATCTTCCGACGGATTACAGGGTCACACCCCTCACCAGGAGCGCCCGCTACGACATGAACCAGCTGGAAGACTACACGAAAAAGCACCAGGCATCCATCGGGATCCGGAAAGAGGCGGACAAGACTGTGCTTTGGAGCCGGAAGTCCAAAGCCTTCGATTCCAGATTTTTCCTTCTGGAGCGGGAGAAAGACCTGGAGGCTGGAAATGTGGAGGCGGATTTTACTGTTTCGGACGGGACGATCACGGGGTATGTGGAGAACAAGCTTCCTGTGACGCTTGAGAACGCGGCAGTCTATCTCTATGGCCAGGTGCTGATCATTGGAAACATGGAACCGGGACAGCGTCTGGAATTCGACCGGGAGCCGCTAAAGGTATGGCCGTTGGGCATAACATGGATGCTTTCGGACACCCTGACCGGAACGCCGGATCGTCAGGAAGACTCCGATGAGGAGTACATTAAAAATGTCCAGAAATCCAACCTCAGCGGATACTTTACGGATCGTTACTACTCGTCCTACAACGGCGAGGTGCGCTTCGGCGCGTTCCTCCCGGAAGGTTATGAGGGAAATGGCGAACTCTTCGGAAAAAACTGGGACGGAAGGACCTTCTACACCCAGGAGATCGACTGCACCATGGGAACAGACGGCGAGGTCTACCGCTGCGGTCAGATCCGGGAACCGTCCGTGACCTCCGGCATGGGGGCAAATTATGGAAATTCCATGATCCTCTACGGGACAGACCCGGTGGTGGTGGAATATGACCCGGGAACGGACATTGTGATCGAGAAATACTCATTTCTTCCGGTGTCCGACGACTTTTTCCAGGGCAGCCAGTATTCCTATATCCGCCCATTCTCCGGGGAGACGAGTTTTTACAACGAAAAGACAGGAAGCTATGACCCGGTGGATATCCGGAAACAGGATTTCTCAAGGGAAGAGCTGGCAGATTATATCGCTGCCGACGGAAAGATCACGGTCCGCTACACAGCCGGAAGCGATGCGGAAAGCGGAGTGAGCCAGACACTTCCACTCCTGATGGTGACGGGGAGGGAAAACTGATGTTAAAGATACAGGGACTGAAAAAAAAATTCGGAAATTTTGAGGCTCTCTCCGGGCTTGATATGGAAGTGGAAGAGGGGGCACTCTACGGCTTTGTCGGACCGAACGGAGCCGGAAAGACCACAGCGATCCGCATTATCACGGGACTCCTGAAAGCAGATGAGGGAACCGTCATGATCGGCGGAAAGGACGCGCTTCTCTACAGCGGGCAGGTGAAAAATGAGTTCGGCTATGTGCCGGATGAATTCGGACTTTACGACAATTTAAAGGTCTGGGAATACATGGACTTTTTCGCCTCCTGCTACGGACTCTCCGGCCTTGTGGCGAGAGAGCGCTGCACAAAGCTTCTGGAACAGGTAAAACTTGCGGGCAAAGAGGAATTTTTTGTGGACAGTCTGTCCAGGGGAATGAAACAGAGACTCTGCCTGGCGCGGGCGATGATCCACGATCCGAAGCTCCTTGTTTTAGACGAGCCCACATCCGGCATGGATCCGAGAGCCAGGATCGAGTTTAAGGAGCTTTTAAAGGAACTCTGCGCCGAGGGAAAGACCATCGTGGTCAGCTCCCACATCCTCTCAGAGCTGGCCCAGATGTGTACGGATATCGGGATCATCGATGCCGGAAAGATCGTCCTCTCGGGAAACATGGGGGAGATCTTAAAGAAGGTGAATGACTCTAACCCGATCCGGATCCAGGTTGTGGAGAATGTCTGGGAAGCGGTGAAATTTCTCCGAACGGAGCCGGAGGTCCAGACCATCACGGTGGAGAGAAACGATATCGTCGTGGGATTCCACGGCGGAAAAGATGCTGAGGCGATGCTGCTGGCAAAACTTGTGGCCCACAATATTGGAATCTGCGGATTCTGGAGAGAGCCAGGTGATCTTGAGAGCATCTTCATGCAGATCACGGATCATGATATGGAAAAGGTGGTGATGACGAGTGAAGAATAATCCGGTCTATAAGAGGGAAATGCTGGTACGTTCGAGAAGTTTCCGGATCCCGCTCATCATCATGATCTTCAACGGGATCCTGGCTGTGGTGGCACTCTTAAACATGTACCAGAGCATCGCACAGGTGAAGGTCAGCGGCTCGGTGCGCTATGAAAATTTTCTCCAGCTCTACGCCTTTGTGGCAGCACTGGAATTTATGCTTTTGATGTTTATCATGCCTGCCCTGACCTCCGCCAGCATCAGCGGGGAGCGGGAGCGGCACACATTGGAACTCATGTTTACCACGAAGATCCGTCCTGTGGAGATCGTTGTCGGGAAGCTAATGTCCGCGTTCTCCCAGCTTATGATCTTAGTGGTATCGAGTCTGCCGATCCTGATGCTGACCTTTATCTATGGAAGTATCAGCTCCGGGGATCTCATGATCCTTCTTGTGAGCTATGTGGTGGGAGCGCTGTACTGCGGAAGCCTCGGAATCTTCGCCTCCTCTCTCATGAAGCGGTCCACCTTCTCCAATGTGATCACTTACGGGATTCTGTTAGTTGTTGTCGTGGGAACCTACATGCTGAACGTGTTTCTCTTCAATATCTCCGAGACAGAGATCAACATGATGGCGATCAATTCCGGGGAGATGATCCCGAAGGCGAGCTCCGGACCGTCGGTGTATCTTCTTCTCCTGAATCCGGCAATCATGTTCGCGGAGCTTTTGGAGAATCAGGTGGCAGGTGGCGGCGGAAACTTTACAATCACAAAGTTCCTCGGTGACAACGGCGGAAATTTTATCACAAACCACTGGGTATTCTGCAGTCTGGTGATCCAGGCGGTGCTCTCCGTGCTTTTTACCTGGGGAGCGGTATTTTTCTTAAAGCCGGAGAGATCGAAAAAAACAGGTTCCTTTGGAAAGCCCACAGGAACAGGACGGAGGTCATAGACATGTTTTATATCGGGTGCCATCTTTCCTCGGCGAAGGGATTCCTCGCCATGGGAAAGGACGCGGAAAAGATCGGTGCGACGACGTTTCAGTTTTTTACAAGAAATCCCCGGGGCGGAAGCGCGAAGCCGTTAGACCATGAGGACATCGCGGCGTTCCTGAAACTAAAAGAAGAGCTGGGGCTGGGGACTCTGGTGGCCCATGCGCCATACACACTGAACGGCTGCTCAGCGGATGAAAAGATCCGGGATTTCGCGAAGCGGACCATGGCGGATGACCTGGAGCGCATGGAGGCGGTTCCTGGAAACCTTTACAATTTCCATCCGGGAAGCCATGTGAAGCAGGGGGTGGAGGTTGGAATCACCTATATCGCGGAGATGCTGAATGAGATCCTGAAGCCGGAGCTTCACACCACGGTGCTCCTGGAGACCATGGCGGGAAAGGGCAGCGAGGTCGGAAGAAGTTTTGAGGAGCTTCGGGAAATTCTTGACAGAGTTGAACTTTCTGATAAGATGGGTGTATGTATGGATACCTGTCATGTATGGGATGCCGGGTATGACATCGTGAATGATCTCGACGGAGTGCTGGCGGAATTTGACCGTGTTGTGGGGCTTGAACGCCTGAAAGCGGTCCATTTAAATGACAGCATGAACGTCCGGGGAGCCAGAAAGGACCGCCATGCGCGGATCGGGGAAGGCGGGATCGGCGCAGAGGCGCTTGTGCGGGTGATCAACCATCCAGAATTGAGGAATCTGCCGTTCTGTCTGGAGACTCCGAATGAGCTTCCGGGGTATGCGGAGGAGATCAGGTTCTTGAAAGATCATAGGATCGGATAATTTTCGGAAAAATTCGGACCGGCGGACATAGGCGGCGAAAACTGCCGTCCAGGAATCCGACCGGTGAGTGATAAAAGGAGGAAACGGGATATGGGTATTTTAAAAGTTGGTGCCGGCGCGTTAAAGAGTGTGCTGGAAGACCAGTGGCGCGAGTATTTTTACTGCCCGTCCATGGAGGCGGACGTTCTTGTAAAGAAAGGTGAGAACCGGAAATCAAAGAGAAGCTACAACACAAAGGGCAGCGACAACCTGATCTCCAACGGCTCCATCATCGCAGTCAACGAGGGACAATGCATGATGATCGTTGACCAGGGCGCTATCGTCGAGGTATGTGCGGAGGCCGGTGAGTTCGTATATGATACCTCCGCGGAGCCGAGTATTTTCTACGGAAACCTTGGAAAGAGCATCGGGGACAGCTTTAAGCAGTTTGGAAAGCGTTTCACCATGGGCGGCGACACGGCGAGGGACCAGAGAGTCTACTTCTTCAACACGAAGGAGATCGTCGGAAACAAGTACGGCACAGCGAACGCGGTCCCGTTCCGCGTTGTGGACCAGAATATCGGCCTCGATGTGGACATCGCGATCCGCTGCCACGGTGAATATTCCTACAAGATGGTGGACCCGATCCTCTTCTATAAGAACATCTGTGGAAATATCGAGGAAGATTACACGAGAGATAAGATCGATTCCCAGCTCCGCAGTGAGCTTCTGACAGCCCTGCAGCCGGCCTTCGCGAAGATCTCCGAGATGGGAGTCCGCTACAGCGCGCTTCCGGGTCATACGGTGGAGCTTGCGAACGCGCTCCGTGAGATCCTCTCCGACAGCTGGGATGATGTGTACGGAATCACCGTGAGCAAGATCGGCGTGAGCTCCGTGAAGGCCTCCGAGGAAGACGAGGCGATGATCAAGGAGCTTCAGAGAAATGCCACATTCAGAAATCCTGGAATGGCGGCGGCGCACTTAGTCAGCGCACAGGCTGAGGCGATGCAGAGCGCGGCGAAGAATACTTCCACAGGTCCGATGATGGCATTCGCGGGAATGAATATGGCGGCGCAGAACGGGGGATTCAACACCCAGGGGCTGTTTAACATGGCAGCCGGACAGGGACAGCAGGGAAATCCTGCTATGGCAGACCAGGCGCAGCAGTCATCCGGCGGTCCGGCGAAGATGGCACCGTTATCCGGATGGACCTGTTCCTGCGGACAGGAAGGCAACACCGGAAAATTCTGCTCCAACTGCGGAAAGAAGAAACCGGAGGAGAGCGGATCCTGGACCTGCAGCTGCGGCCAGGAGAATACGGGCAATTTCTGTTCCAACTGCGGAAAGAAACGCCCGGATGCCGTTTGGACCTGCTCCTGCGGACAGGAAAATAAAGGAAACTTCTGCGCGAACTGCGGAAAACCGAGACAGTAAAAAATGTAAGCTCCCTGGCTGCCTTTTAGGGCAGATGGGGAGCTTAAGCCAGATACAGGGGGAAAAGAAATGGCACTTGTAAGTTATAAATGCCCCAACTGCGGCGGCTCGGTAGTCTTTGATCCTAAGAAGCAGAAGTTCTGCTGTGAGTTCTGTATGTCGGAATTTACGAAGGAAGAGATGGAAGCCGCGGCGTTAAAATCTACGGAGACCAGAAGTGCGCAGGATGAGAGCGGTGCGGCTGGGGCTGCGGAGAATGGAACAGAGGCGCAGGATGGAACTGCGGCAGCAGGCGAAAACGAGACTGGCAATGCGCAGGATACAGCCCGGAAGAATGCGGGCAGCGCGAAGCAGAACGGGGATGCCCTCGTCTATATCTGCCCGAGCTGCGGCGCGGAGGTCGTGACGGACGCAACGACGGCGGCGACATTCTGTTACTACTGTCACAACCCGGTGGTGCTCTCAGGAAAGCTTTCCGGCGAATTCCTGCCGGACTATGTGATCCCCTTTGCCATGGATAAGAAGAAGGCAACGGGGATATTCCTTGACTGGATCAAGAAGAAAAAATATATTCCGGATGACTTCTTCTCAAAGGACCAGATCGAGAAGTTTTCCGGTGTGTACTTCCCATACCTGATGTACAGCTGCAAGGTCGACGGAAAGATCCAGGCGGAAGGCGAGAAGAACCGGACCTGGGTGACGGGAAATATCCGCTACACGGAGCATAAAAAGTACCGGATGGAACGCGCGGGACAGCTTGATGTAAAGAATGTCACGAGAAATGCGCTTAAGAAGAACAACAGCGCTCTCGTGGAAGGAGTCCTGCCTTTTGACATGGAAAAACTCCAGCCCTTTGATATGGGATACCTCTCCGGTTTTCAGGCGGAGAAGCGGGACATGGAGAAAGAGTCCCTGACCCCGGAGGTGGAGAGCGAGGTAAAACAGTATACGGTGGAGCAGCTGAAAGCCGACGTTATGGGGCAGTATTCCGCAGTGCGGGTGGACCAGAGCGACACAAATATCCGGGACGCGAGATGGCACTACGCCCTGCTCCCGGTGTGGATCCTGACCTACCGGGATAAGGCGGGAAAAGACGAGCTCTACTACTTTGCCATGAACGGGCAGACAGGGAAGATCTGCGGAAAGCTCCCGGTGGCGAAGGGAAAACTTGTGAAACTGTTCCTGGAGATCTTTGTGCCGGTTGCGGCGATTCTGATGATCGGGGGGTGGTTCCTGTAATGAAAATAAAGCAGATAAATGGAAAAATAGCAGGGAACAGCCTGGAGAACGGAAGAAAGTTAAGCATAGCGGAAAAAGTTTTTTATGCGGCAAAGACATTGGTGAAAACTGCCTTAGCAGCAGGTGCTCTTGGAGTTTTCTTGACTGGAACCGCCTTTGCGGCATCCGGTGAGGACGCTTATCAGATGGCAGAGGGAACGGAGAGCTATGCGGATGTCTACGACATGGCGGATCTGTTTACCGATGAGGAAGAAAAACAGCTTTCTGAGCAGGCACAGGCCCTTTCAGATACCATGAAGATGGAAGCAGTCATCGTCACCACCGAGGAGAACTCCGACTCTGCCCAGGTGTTCGCAGACGGATTTTACATGGAAGGCGGTTTCGGAACCGGTTCCGACCACTCAGGAATCCTGTTCCTCATCGATGTGGATAACAGGGAACTCTACATATCCACAAATGGACAGATGATCCGTTACATGACGGACAGCCGCATCGATGATGTTCTGGACGATGTTTATAATTACGCGGCAGATGCCGATTATTACGGGGCAGCGGCGGCGTTTCTGACGGATACGGAAAAGTGCTATTCCAACGGAATTTCAAGAGATCAGTACAACTATGACACGGAGACGGGAAAGATCAGCCGTTACCATCATCTCGAATGGTATGAGATCCTGATCGCTCTCGGTGTGGCGGCGCTCTGTGGCGGTGGCATCGGTACTTCGAAGCTACAGCCTTCACGGGGAAGATAAGCGGATGGCCGCAAACTTTAAACTCTCTTACCGGAGAGACAGCCGATTTACCATGGGAAATGTCCTGGCGGATGCATTGCTGACATCCTATATCACCCAGCAGGTGATCCAGACACAAAAGAATCGTCCGAGTTCGGGCGGAGGAAGCTTTTCCGGCGGCGGTAGATCATCCACCCACAGTTATGGAGGAAGCAGCCGCGGCGGCGGAGGAAGGAAGTTTTAAGTTATGGAGATCAAAAAGATCGGAATTATCGGGCAGGGTGCACTCGGCGTCATGTACGGAAATTATCTGAAAAAACGGATGGGAAATGAGAATGTCTTTTTTATCGCGGATGAGGGGCGCGTAAACCGCTACCGGAGCGCGGATATGGTCTGCAACGGGGAATCCTGCGGATTTTCCTACCGGTCTCCTGCGGAGACTGTGACGGCGGATCTCATTATCTTTGCGGTGAAGTTCATGGGAATGGAGAGCGCGCTCGGGACCGTGAAGCCGTTTGTCGGGGAACATACCCTGTTCTTGTCGGTGCTCAACGGAATTTCCAGCGAGGAGATGATCGAGAAAACCTACGGCGCGGATCATGTGCTCTACGCCTGCGTGCAGGGTATGGACGCAGGAAAGGACGGCAATGAGGTCACCTACAAAAATATGGGTTATATCACCATCGGAAATAAGGACAGGAGCCATGATGAGAAGTTAAAGACGGTGACGGAGCTTTTTGACCGGACGGGGCTGGCCTACAAGGTTCCGGATGATATTCTTCGGGAACAGTGGAACAAGCTCATGTTAAACACCGGTGTGAATCAGGTGACAGCGGTCTACGGTGCGCCATACAGCCTGATCCAGAAAGAGGGCGAGGCGCGTACCATGATGATCGAGGCCATGCGGGAGGTTCTCCGGGTGGCGGACACCCAGAATATTGATCTTACGGAGGCGGACATCGATTACTGGCTGGAGCTTCTTGCGACCTTAAATCCGGAGGGACATACGTCCATGTGCCAGGATGTTCTGGCAGGACGCCCGACGGAGGTGGACCTGTTCGCGGGAACGATGCTTAAGATCGCGAAGAAAGAGGGATTTTCGCTTCCTGTGAATACGTTTTTATATGAGAAGCTGAAGGAATTAGAAGGCACTGCGGATTGAGCGCGGTGAGTCAATGTTATCATTCGGACAAAGGAGAACAATAAACACATGACGATCATGGTAATAGACGGCCAGGGCGGAAAGATGGGCAAAGGCCTGGTGGAACAGTTAAAGAAGCTTTGCCCGGAAGATGAGATCCTGGCGATCGGAACGAACAGCATTGCCACGGCAGCAATGCTGAAGGCGGGGGCGGATGCCGGCGCCACAGGGGAAAACCCGGCGGTAGACACAAGCCGCACCGCCGACATCATCGTCGGTCCCATGGGAATCGTCATCGCTGATTCCCTCATGGGTGAGGTCACGCCAAAGATGGCTGTTGCCATCGGCCAGAGCCTGGCAAAAAAGGTTCTGATCCCCGTAAACCGCTGCCAGCACTTTGTTGTGGGCTGCAGGGATATTTCTATGGGGGAGTATGTGAAGCTTGCGGTGGAGGAAGTTTTGAAGATCCGCCGTGGGGAGATATAGGTTTCGTGGCATAATTCTCTGCCTGTCCGCATACACTGGGATGTATGTGGGAAGGAGAGTGTGCCATGAGGAAAAAAGAGCATTCGGGATCGGCAGCAGTGATTGGGGCACAGCTGGTGATCCTTTTTATTTTGACGGTTTCCCTGTGTGTTCAGAGCAGGAAAGCGGCGGCTGAGAATACATATGCGGTGATGGAGGAGAGCGGTGAAGGCAGTCAGGCTGGGGAGCCTGGAAAAGCCGGGGAAGCGGGGGACAGTCAAAAGAAGAAGTACATCCACTGGGTGGAATTTAATGTTCCGGCGGATGTGATGGAGAAGGCGTTCCGGCTGGACATGGGGACGGTGCAGGAAGAGGTGCATTTAAACTGGGTGGAGCTGTTAGCATATCTCGGGGCGAAGTATGGCGGAGATTTTGAGCGGTTCCGGCAGGCGGATCTGGATTCGGTGGTGGAGAAACTGAAGTCCGGGGCAGCGACGGAGGAAATCGCAAAGGACATGAAATACTATGCCTATTACCGGGAGGCATATGGGGCCGTCCTGGATGGCATGGTGGGGTATTTTGAGCAGGAGAGCGGCAATGATAAGGTCTGGCTCAGAAAATATGGCCTGAAGGTGTTCTCGCCGATCGCGAAAAACTTTCCCTACAGCGATTTTGACGATTTCGGTGCGTCCCGGTCCTATGGATTTAAGAGGAAGCACCTGGGCCACGACATGATGGGACAGGTGGGGACGCCGGTGATCGCGGTGGAATCCGGGTATGTGGAGGCTCTGGGCTGGAACCAGTACGGCGGCTGGCGGATCGGAATACGAAGCTTCGATAAAAAGAGGTATTACTATTACGCCCACCTGCGCCAGAACTACCCGTATCAGTCGAATTTAAAAGAGGGCAGTATCGTGACGGCAGGGGATGTGATCGGATATCTCGGCAGGACCGGGTACAGCACCACGGAGAACACGAACAATATCACGACACCGCACCTTCACTTTGGGATCCAGCTCATTTTTGATGAGTCGCAGAAAGAAGGAAACAATGAGATCTGGATCAACTGCTATGAGATCGTGAAATTCCTGCGGCTGAACCAGAGTGAGACGGTGAAGGTGGAAGGGACGAAGGAGTGGACGAGAGTTTATAATATGAAGGATCCGGTAATTCCGGAGGAAGTGGAAAACATGGATAAAAATCTAAAAGTCTCCCCATAATAACCCAAGTAGAAAGTTCCGGCATTACTTTCCGGAACTTTTTCTTTCCCTGAAAAAGGCGGGAAAAGAATTCAACAAAGAAACGAAAGGGTGAGATTCATGAAAGATCAGGTCTTTGGCGTCCTGCAGAGGATCGGGAGGTCGTTTATGCTGCCGATCGCACTGCTGCCCGTGGCGGGACTATTGCTTGGCATCGGCGGTTCCTTCTCGAATACCACAATGCTTGAAGCATACGGGCTCACGCGGATCATGGGACCGGGAACCTTCTGGAACGCGCTGTTCACGGTGATGAGCCAGGCGGGGGATATCGTGTTCGCGAACCTCCCGATCCTGTTTGCCCTGGGCGTCGCTATCGGCATGGCAAAGAAGGAGAAGGAAGTGGCAGCCCTGGCGGCGGTCATCTCCTTTCTCGTCATGCATGCCGCCATCGGAGCGATGATCGAGGTAAACGGCGGGACGGATGCCTTAAAAGAGGGGGCCGGTGCCATGGTGGCGGGGATCCAGTCCCTGCAGATGGGGGTGTTCGGCGGAATCCTGGTGGGGCTTGGGACCGCATGGCTCCACAACCGGTATTACAGGATCGAGCTCCCACAGGTGCTGTCCTTCTTCGGCGGGACAAGATTCGTCCCCATCGTGAGCGCCCTGTTCTATGTCCTCGTGGGCATTCTCATGTACTTTATCTGGCCGCCGGTCCAGGCGGCGATCTCGGGAGTTGGCGGCTTCGTGCTCCGCTCCGGCTATCCTGGAACATGGTTTTACGGCTTCATGGAGCGTGCCCTGATCCCCTTCGGCCTGCACCATGTGTTTTATATCCCGTTCTGGCAGACCGCAGTGGGCGGCACCATGGAGATCGGCGGAAAAATCGTGGAAGGAGCCCAGAACATCTTCTTCGCGGAGCTTGCGGACCCCGGAAATACGAGATTTTCCGTGGAGGCCACAAGGTTTATGGCAGGAAAGTTCCCACTTATGATCTTTGGACTTCCGGGAGCGGCCCTGGCCATGTATCAGGCGGCGCTCCCGGAAAAGAAAAAGGAGGTCTCAGGACTTCTCCTCTCCGCGGCACTGACCTCCATGCTCACGGGAATCACAGAGCCGCTGGAGTTTACATTCCTCTTTACGGCGCCGCTTCTCTACGGGATCCACTGCGTGTTCGCAGGACTGGCATACATGCTGATGCACATGCTCGACGTTGGCGTCGGAATGACATTCTCCGGTGGGCTCATCGACCTGTTTCTGTTCGGAATCCTTCAAGGAAACAAAAAGACCGGGTGGCTCTGGATCGTTGTGGTCGGAGTGTTCTATTTTCTTGTGTACTACGCGGTGTTCCTGGTTCTGATCCGGAAACTTGACTATAAGACACCGGGGCGGGAAGTGGGAGCTGCGGCGAAGCTCTATACGAGAAGCGATGTGGAGCAGAGGAAGGAAGAGAGAAAAGGAACTGATCCCGGGCAGGCCGGCAGGGAAAAATCTGCGGGGAAGACGGGAACACGTTCCGGGGAGATCCTTAAGGGGCTTGGCGGGCCGGACAATATCACGGACGTGGACTGCTGTGCGACGAGACTCCGGTGCACCGTAAAGGATGAGAAAAAAGTAGACGAGTCCGTCTTAAAAGCGACCGGGGCATCCGGCATCATCAAAAAAGGAAAAGGTGTTCAGATCATCTATGGTCCTCAGGTGTCGGTCATCAAATCGGATCTGGAAGAGTATATGGAAAAGTACGGGGATGAAAGAGATAAAGGTGATAGTCATGTGTTTATAAAAAGTCCTATGACGGGAACCGTAATCCCGCTTTCGGAAGTCCCGGATGAAGCATTTGCCGGAAAAATGATGGGAGACGGTGCGGCGGTAATTCCAGAGGATGAATATGTATACGCACCGGCGGACGGGACAGTAACATTTGTATTCCCGACAAAGCATGCAGTCGGATTCCAGACCGACGATGGACATGAGCTGTTGATTCATGTTGGAATCGATACAGTATCGTTATCAGGAGATGGCTTTGAGGCTTTTGTGCATGATGGGGATCATGTGCGGACCGGGGATAAGCTTTTGAAGGCAGATATCCAGAAAATTAAAGATAAAGTTCCATCTTTGGCATCCCCGGTCCTTTTCACAGATCTTCCGGACAGCCTGGAGGTTCATATCTTAAAGCGCGGAAAGATCCGGAGCGGGGAACCGTTTTTAGAGCTGCATAATAAAGAAAAACAGGAAGTGGGTTGATTATGGAGACATTTCAGTATACAATTACAGACGAGATCGGAATTCACGCGAGACCGGCGGGAGAGCTTGCGAAGCTCGCAAAGGAATTCCAGTCAAAGATCACGATAAAGACAGAGACAAAACAGGCAGATGCCGAAAAACTCATGGCGGTGATGGCCCTCGGGATCCGTCACGGTCAGACGGTCACTGTGGAGACCGTCGGCCCGGACGAAAAAGAGGCGGCAGAGGCGGTGCAGGACTTTTTTCAGGCAAAACTGTGAGGCAGATATATGAGTATGGAGATCATAAAAGGAAAATCAATCTTAAATAAGGTAGCGATCGGTCCGATCCTCTACCACAGAAAGACGGAAAGCCAGGTAAAGCGCCGGACGGTGGAGGATACCGAGGCGGAGGTAAAACGGTACGAGACGGCTGTGGCATGCGCGGAGGACGAATTAAAGACACTCCATGAGAAAGCCTGCGAGCAGGTCGGAGAGACCGGCGCGGCGGTGTTTGAGGTCCATATGATGATGCTGGAGGATGCCGACTACCGTGATTCTGTGCTGAATATTATAAGAAACCAGAAGACGAATGCGGAGTACGCGGCAGCGGTGACCGGTGACAACTTTTATCGTCTCTTTGCGGATATGTCGGATGAATATTTCCGCGCACGGGCGGCAGATGTGAAGGATATCACGGACCGCCTTGTAAAGATACTCTCCGGTGACGCGGTGGAGTCGGGCTTTCTGACCCAGCCAGTGATCCTGATGGCGGAGGACCTGGCTCCCAGCGAGACAGTACAGTTGGAAAAGAACATGCTGCTTGGATTTATCACCGAGCAGGGTTCCCCGAACTCCCACACGGCGATCTTGGCCCGCAGCATGAACATCCCGGCCCTTGTGTCCGTGGAGGTCAAGGAATCCTGGGATGGAAAGATGGCGGTCATCGACGGCGAGACGGGAACTCTCTATGTGGATCCAGACGAGGAGACGCTGGCTGCCATGGAGAAAAAGAAGCAGGCGGAGGAAGAAAAAGAGCGCCTGCTGCAGGAATTAAAGGACAAAGAGGACGTCACCCTGGACGGAACGAAGGTGAAGCTCTACGCCAATATCGGGGATGTCTCCGATGTGGCGGAGGTCTTAAAGAGCAATGCGGCGGGCATCGGCCTGTTCCGGAGTGAGTTTTTATATCTTGAGAAGAAGACATACCCGACGGAGGAAGAGCAGTTTGCCATGTACCGTCAGGTGGCGGAGATGATGGCGGGAAAAGAGGTCATTATCCGCACCCTGGACATTGGAGCCGACAAGCAGGTGGACTACTTTAAGTTGAAGAAGGAAGAAAACCCGGCGATGGGTTACCGCGCGATCCGGATCTGCCTCACAAGACCGGAAATCTTCCGGACCCAGCTTCGGGCGATCTACCGCGCCAGCGCATTCGGAAAGATCTCCATCATGTTCCCGATGATCGCGTCCCTTTGGGAGGTCCAGAAAGCGAAGGAGATCGCGGCCTCTGTCCGTGATGAACTAAAGGAACAGGGCGTTCCATTCGGCGATGTTGCCATCGGTATCATGATCGAGACTCCGGCGGCGGCGATCATCAGCGAGGATCTGGCAAAAGAGGTGGATTTCTTCAGTATCGGAACCAATGACCTTGTTCAGTACACGTTAGCCATCGACAGACAAAACGAGAAATTGGATGAATTCTATGATCCGAAACATCCGGCAGTGCTGCGGCTGATCCGCTTTGTGGCGGAGAGTGGCCATAAGCACGGCTGTATGGTTGGAATCTGCGGCGAACTTGGCGCGGAGACGGATCTCACGGAAGAGTTTTTGAAGATGGGAATCGATGAACTGTCGGTGTCCCCGTCCTTCCTGTTAAAAGTGAGAGAGAAGATCAGGCAGACGGATCTTACAAAGTAAAATCGAGCGCATCCTGCGCATAGAGGAGTTATAAATGCAGACAGAAAAAAATATGGCAGGTCCATACGAGATCATCGTCCTGGACCTGGACGGCACGCTGACAAACCGGGACAAGGTGATCACACCTCGGACAAAGGCGGCACTTATGAAGGCGCAGGAGCGCGGAAAAAAGGTGGTTCTCGCATCGGGGCGTCCGACCCAGGGTGTGCTGCCCCTTGCGAAAGAGCTGCGCCTGGACGAGTACAGCGGGTATATTCTCTCCTTCAACGGCGGACGGATTATCAACTGCAAGACCGGGGAGACCGTGTTTGCGAGATCGCTGCCGGTTTCTGCCAATAAGAAGATCATCGGGCTTGCAGAGGAACATCAGGTGGACATCGCCACATACGAGGGCAGCAGGATCATTTCCTCAAATCCGGAGTCCCCTTACGGAAAGCTGGAGAGCCGTATCAACGGAATGGAGCTCTGGAAGCCGGAGGACATGAAGGAATATGTAAACTTTGAGGTCCCGAAATTCCTTATGATGGAGGACGGCGATTACCTTGCGATGGTGGAGCCGAAGGTGAAGGCGGCCATGGGAAAGAATTTCAGCGTTTACCGCTCAGATCCGTTCTTTCTTGAGGTCCTGCCGAAGGGAATCGATAAGGCTCAGAGCCTGGAGCGCCTGCTGGAAGTCCTGGGACTCACAAAAGAGCAGATGATCGCCTGTGGGGACGGTTACAATGACCTCACGATGATCAAGTACGCAGGTCTCGGTGTTGCCATGGAAAATGCGGTCCTGCCGATGCGGAGCGCGGCGGATTATATCACGGCGTCCAACAATGATGACGGCGTTGGGCTGGTTGTGGAGAAATTTATGTTGGCATAGAAAATGGCTGCTTATATTCCAACAGGATATGGCAGCCATAACTCTTTTTGCTTTTTTGTGCAGAAACACTGGACTTTTTGAATCTAACGTGTTAAACTGTGATTAGTGCGTTGAACGAAATGATCCATAAAGATGCAGCAAAAATATTGTTCTGAATTTGCTGCAAATATGAAGCAGAAGGGGTAACAGTAAACATGAATAAGAAAATCAAGACAGATGCAGTTGATCACCTTTTTGAGGCGATTCTGACATTGAAGACACCGGAAGAGTGCTACGCATTTTTCGAGGATGTCTGCACGGTAAATGAGCTCCTGTCCCTGTCCCAGCGCTATGAAGTTGCAAAGATGCTGAGAGAGAAAAGGACATATCTCGATATCGCGGAGAGCACAGGCGCTTCCACCGCTACGATCAGCCGTGTAAACCGGTCTTTAAATTATGGAAGCGACGGATACGATATGGTATTCAAGCGTCTTGGATTCGAGAAACTCGATGATGGGGACGGCGCGGAGAAATAAGAGAAAGTATTTTTAATATGAAAACAAGAAAGACCTTCTGACAGAAGCAAAATGGGGATTGCTTCTGAAGGAAGGTCTTTTTGAATTATTTCTTTTTCTTCGGCGGATTCTCAGCCCGAAGCTCATCCGCCAGCCGTTCGATCATCTGCTTCTTCAAGAACACATCAAACGCCAGCTCACAGGTAAACGCGAAGAGCTGCAGCGATTCCTCGTTCTCCGGGTCTGCGGCACCTTCCGCAGCAGAGGGAAACGTCTCTTTCGCCTTCTCAAATTTCTCTTTCACATCTTCCTTCAGCCGGTCCATCTGATCATGTTCCATGGAGAAGACCTTTGTGTAGATCTCCGCCAGGGAGGATTCCGATGTGCCGAAATGGTTCTCTGTAATATAGGAAAGAACCGTCTCGATATCCGTGAAGCTCAGCAGATTTTTAAAATAATAGATAAATACCAGAAGCAGGATATGTTCCTGGGTATATTTTTTCCGTACAGGGGATGGAAGCAGGTTATTTTTCGCGTAGTTGTTGATCATGGTCTTTGTCAGAACCTTGTCTTCCGGATAGCGCTTTAACTCACCGAGGTGCTTCTCCATAAAGGTCGTCACCTGATCCATATAGAGGTCGATCTGCGGGATCTCATCGACATGGATATGGTCGAGGCTGTCCAGGTGAGCGAGCAGCTCATTCAGTCGTTCTTCATTCGTTCTCATGGTGAAACTCCTTTCATCCATCTATTATATAGTATTAAAAACTATATGACAAGGGGTAAAGGTGATTTTTTAAGTTACAGATCTGCCATGGGCAAAAAATGCGCATCAACCGGGATCTTGTCCCCGGATGGTGCGCATTCGACTGTTTATACTTTTATACTGAAAAGAATTATCTGCTGTGTTCCTGCAGCAGCCCCTGCTCCGCATAAAACCGCTCAGCCCCCGGATGAAGCTCGATCGGAAGATCCTCGTACATGAATCCCGTCTGAGAGGCATAGGAGAGGGCGGGATGGAGATCCTTTAAGCGGTCACGGTTCTCGTAGAGGATCGAGGTGATCTCATAGACGAGATCGTCGCCCATGTTCTCGCTGACGCAGAGGAGACATTTGATCCCAAAGGTTGCAACATCCTCGTCCTGACCGTTGTAGGTACCGGCGGGAATCTCCTCCATATAATAGAATGGATTGGAGCGGATGATGGAGCGGAGCTCAGAACCCGTGTATTTTAAAAGATGGCATGGAACCTCGTCCGCCAGCTTTGCGAGTCCGGAGATCGGTACACCGGTGAACCCGTGGATCGCGTCGAGGGTCCTGTTTTTAACCTCCTCAGCGCCCGAGCCGAGTCCGCAGTTTACAAGGGTGGAATTCTGCTCCGTGACACCGAGAACACTCAGGGAAACCTTTGCGGCGAGCTCCGTGGTGGAATCATGAGGACCGACCCCAAGTTTATTCCCCTTCAGATCATGCACATAAAAAATTCCGGAATCATCCCGGGCCATCCAGTTCGAGAGGCTCGGATAGAGGGCTGCGATGACCTTGAGTCCTTTAAACGGAGAGTCCTTGAATTCCCCGCTTCCGTTTACCGCAGCAAAGGCCACGTCACCGCTGACAAGTCCGAGATCGATGCTTCCCTGTTGGAGGGAGCGGACATTTCCGGAGGAGCCCGTGGAAGCGCTGACGTTCAGTTTGAGGGTGGAGTCGGCCTCCCCAACGACCCCGGAGATCGCTTTTCCGACCGGGGACATGGTCCCGCCGCTGTCGGCAGTTCCGATCGTCAGAATTTTTAATGAATCCGATGCTGCCCCTGTCTGGCCCTGCGGGGGCACGGAAGCTTTTCCGCATCCGCCAAGCGCGAGACCGGTACAGACGAGGAACAAAGAAACTATGTGTAAAAATTTATGCATGAAGATATCCCATTCCTTGTGTGTCAGGCTGTAAAACCGGAAAAAGCTCCGGACAGCTTTTGTAACTTTACATCTTTAGAGTATAACATAAAATCCGCGGCAGATACAATGTATTTTAGAAAAACAAACAAAAACCGGTCGGAGAGGGGGGATCTCCGACCGGAAAAGAGGGTTATACAAATGAGAAACCACTAAATGTTGTAAGGTTCTGTCAACTCCGGAACAGGCTTCCGAAGATGGAGAGGAAGATCGGGTTGTAGATATCATCGATGATAACGGCAAAGGACGGATATAAAACCCATGCGATGGTGTGCCAGCCGTACTGGTCCATGATCGCTTTCTCGTTTGCGACGGCGTTGGAACCGGAACCGCAGCCCCAGCCGATGTTTCCGGCTGTCATGACAGCTGCGCCGTAATCGCGGCCGAAGAGGTTGAAGGATACAAAGATTCCAAAGAGTGCCATGAAGATGCCCTGTGCAACGAGGATGATGCCCATCTGTCCTGCAAGAGGAGCAAGCTTCGTGAAGTCGGTGGTCATAAGTACGAGGGCAAGGTAGAGCTCTAAGAACATATGTTCAATAGCGTCAACCTCTGGTACATAGAACTTGATTCCGGTTGCTTCCATGACGTTTCTTGCGATGGCACCGGCGAAGAGGCAGCCGATGAATTTCGGCATCTCGATCATCGGGATGTTATCAAGCAGGCAGTAGATCGGCATTCCGAGCGCTGCGAGAAGAAGACACATCGCAAACATCATGATCATTTTTGTGTTGTTAAGCTCCGGAACCTTGCCGGTTGCATGTGCTTCCGGTTTGTCGTTCGGATCAGACTTTAAGCCGTGCTTTGCGATCAGGAAGGCTGCAACCGGACCGCCGATCAGGGAGCCCATGATATTTCCCATGGTACCGGCTGCGACACCAACAACGGTGGCATCCGGTGCGCCCCATTCCTCAAAGATCGGACCGAACGCGGACGCGGTGCCGACACCGCCGGACATCGCTGCGGAAGAACACTGAAGCGCTAAGAGCGGGTGCATTCCGATGAGCTGGCTCAGGGCGTATCCTAAGAGGTCCTGACAGGTGATCAGAAGACATGCAGCAAATGCGATGAGGACACAGAGCTTTCCGCCTGCGTGCTTTAACATCTTCGCGCTGAAGCCGAAGCCCACGCAGAGGAAGAATAAGTTCTGGCAGAGATCCTTCATGATCGTCGCGTCGAAGGAGATTCCGACGATTCCTGCGCCTTTGATGCAGGATACGATGATAGAGAAGATCAGACCGGAAATAACAGGCGCCGGGATCGCGTATTTTCTGAGAGCCGCGGAACGGGCAACGATGGCCCGGCCGAGGAAGATTACGATGGCCGCGAAACCGAGAGTACACAGGTACTCAAATTTGAAAGAGGCGACTGCTCCGTCGGCTGCCGGTTTGTAGGTGCCGAAATAACTGATGATACTTTCCATAAGAGTTCCTCCAATCCTTTTTTAGTAGGTGTGCTCCGAAAGCTTCCTGAAAACGAAACAGCGAATGGAACTGTTTTATTTCCCCACAGAGGAGCCTGCCGGAGTTGTTTGGGAAGGTAAAATCTTTATGAAAAAAGAATAAAATATTTTCAAATAAAATGCAATTTTAATAAGTATTAACCAACAATTGTAACTTAAGTAACAAAAATGCAGTAAAAAACTTACAAAAACGGATACAGAGAGAATATAAAGCTGTACGGAAAATTAGCGGGAAAAGACTTGACACATCCTGGACGTCTCGCGCAGCCGCCTGCGGCAGCCTGTATCTTCGCGCACAAAAAAATCCGCCCGGAAGAGTGGGGATCTCTCCGGGCGGATATAAGGGGGTATGTATCAAGATCAAAAAATGTATATGGGATCTGACTTACGATCAGCCTTTGAATAAGCCACCAAAGATGGAAAGGAAGATCGGGTTGTAAATATCATCGATGATAACAGCGAAGGACGGGTAGAGAACCCATGCGATGTTGTGCCATCCGTACTGATCCATAACTGCCTTTTCGTTCGCTACTGCGTTCGGACCGGAACCGCAGCCCCAACCGATGTTGCCGGCTGTCATAACGGCTGCGCCGTAGTCGCGGCCAAAGAGGTTGAAGGATACGAAGATACCGAACAGAGCTATGAGGATCGCCTGTGCTACGAGGATGATACCCATCTGGCCTGCAACCGGGGCAAGCTTCGTGAAGTCCGTTGTCATAAGAACAAGTGCAAGGTAAAGCTCCAGGAACATATGCTCGATGGCATCAACCTCCGGAACATAGAACTTGATGTTTGCTGCTTCCATGACGTTTCTTGCGATGGCACCTGCGAAGAGGCAGCCGATGAATTTCGGCATCTCGATCATCGGGATGTTGTCGAGTAAGCAGTAGATCGGCATACCGAGAGCTGCGAGAAGTAAGCACATTGCGAACATCATGATCATCTTTGTGTTGTCTAACTCCGGTGCCTTGCCGGTTACCTTTGCTTCCGGCTTATCGTTCGGGTCAGCCTTTAAACCGTGCTTTGCGATCAGGAAAGCTGCAACCGGACCACCGATGAGGGAGCCCATAACGTTACCAAGAGTACCTGCCGCAACACCGATCGTTGTAGCATCCTGTGCACCCCAGCCCTCGAAGATCGGACCAAAGGCAGATGCAGTACCAACACCACCGGACATCGCTGCGGAAGAACACTGGAGAGCGAGGAGCGGATTTAAGTTGATCAGGTGAGCGATCGCAATACCAAGGATATCCTGACAGGTGATCAGGAGGCAGGCTGCAAATGCGATCATAACGCAGAGCTTTCCGCCTGCATGTCTTAACATCTTTGCGCTGAAGCCGAAGCCTACGCAGAGGAAGAAGAGGTTCTGACAGAGGTCTTTCATGACCTTTGCGTCAAAACTGATACTGACTGTGCCGGTCATCTTGATTGCGGAAATGAGAAGTGAAAAGATGATACCGGAAACGACCGGAGCAGGAATCGCGTATTTTCTTAATGCCGCGGAATGTGCGACGATCGCACGTCCGAGGAAGATTACGATTGCTGCAAAGCCGAGAGTACATAAATACTCAAATTTAAAATTTGCGATTGCGCCGTCGGCAGCCGGTGTGTAGGTGCCGAAATAGCTGATGATATTCTCCATAAAATATCCTCCTATCCTTTTTTTGCCTTACACATTCCGCTCTTCTTTTCCTGTCCCGGGAATCCGGAAACAGCTCACAGATGAAAAGAAAAGCGCTCCATCTGTTTATACCCCGTTTACATTGATGAAAAATGTGTAAAAACTTTATAAAAAGAATAAAAGATTTTGTGCATGATGTCAATTTAAGTAAGTAAGTAACAGGTTTTGTAAATATCGTAACTGCCGTCGGAGGGCAGATCATTTTTGCCCGAATCCATATTTGATCGAGGGGCGGCCGCCGGTCTTGTAATCGATCGTGCTGATGATCTCGCCGGTGTCTACCATATAGTTCATGTATCTGCGGATCGTGATGCGGGAGAGATGGATCTGCTCGGCGATCTGTTCGCTGGTAAAGAAGCCGTTCCGGTTGTTCTGCAGATATTCCCGGATCATGGCGAGGGTTGTCTCGTTCAACCCCTTTGCGAGTGACGGCTTTGTGTCCGCCCGCTGGTCATTCACGGAAAAAAGACGGTCGATATCGTGCTGGCCGAGTCCCCCGTGGCTGTGCTCCAGATACTTCTTTGTCTCGGTATAACGGTCAAGGGCTGCCTTAAACCGCGTATATTCGAAGGGCTTCACGAGATAGTCGGTGATCCCGCGGTTTAACAGGGAGCGGACGATATCCGTATCGTTCGCGGAGGTGACCATAATGACGGAGGGTGTGAGACCGGCACTGTGGAGGGCATCAAGAAACTCACCTCCGTTCATGACAGGGGTATAGTAATCGAGAATGATCAGGTCAGCGGGATTTGTCTTCAGGTAAGGGAGTGCCTCCGCCCCGTTTTTAAAGATCCGGTCCACCCGGAACTCAGGGGTGACCTCGACATACTGCTTATTGATGGAGGCGACCATTGGATCGTCCTCGATGATGATTACATGGTACATGGTGTATGCTTCCTTTCCGTAAATGTGATGGTAAAGCAGGTTCCCTCTCCCGGTTCTGTCTCGATGGAGATTTCGCCGTTCCCATTGTCTACAAGCTGTTTGATCAGGAAAAGTCCGGTCCCGCGGTTTGTGCCCTTGGACGAGACACCCTTTTCATAGATCCTGTCGATCAGATCCGGACGGATCCCGCGCCCGGTGTCCTCACAGGTGATGATATTGCAGCCCGGGTCACAGTAGATCCCGAGTGTGATCTCCCGGATCTCAGGACTGCCGGCGGAAAGCTCTTCGATGGCATTTTCGAGAAGATTTCCGACGATTGTGATATAGTTTTCGACCGGAAGAAGAAGATCCTTTTCCAGACAGCGGCTGTCCGGTGAGACGGTGAGCAGGATGCCGAGCTCCGCGGCATGCATCATTTTTCCGATCACAAGGGCGCAGATCTTTGACACGCGCAGGCAGTCCGCTGTCTGGCGGATCGACTGGCTGGAGACAAGGTTGCTGTTGATAATGAAGTTGATGGCCTCGTCGGTCTGTCCGGTCTGGAGGTAACCGAGGATCACGTGGAGCTTATTTAAAAATTCGTGGTTGAAGGCGCGCAGTGTATCAAGCATCGCCTTTGCTCCGGTGAGCTCGTCCATGACTGTCTCCATCTCCGTCTGGTCATTGATGATCGTGAGGATCACCGGGTGCTCCGTCTGGGTGTCTGCCGGAATCTCACTGACCAGAAGCCTTCGGTTCTCACAGGTGCAGGCACGGTGGTAGGACGGTGTGCCGGACGCGAGGACCCGGTCTGCCTGGGATTCCGGGAAGAAATCCCTGAAAGTGCGTCCTTCCATAAGAGGTTCGGTCCGTTCCTGGCCAGAAGTCCCATCGTCCGGGGAGACAGACGGCGGATCCTCCGGTGTTTCAGGCAGGACATGAAAGAGCCGCTCTGCCGCCTGATTTGCGTAGACCACAGAGCCGGTGGAATCCGTGGCGACAAGACCTTCCTCCAGTGCATTCAAAACGGTATCCTGACGCAGGTACAGGTCGAGCAGCTCCGTCGGGTGGTGTCCCATCAGGGAGTCCCGGAGAAGAGAGACGAGCCCGCGGGATAGAAAGATGCTGACGAGCAGCATGATCATCGCTGCCAGTAAATAGGTAGGAAAGACTTCGTGGACCTGCTCGGAGATGTAGGTGTTGAAGACCGACGCTATAACGAAACCGATGATTGCTCCGTCGCTGTTCCGGATCGAATGGAAGGCCCGCCGCTGGGAACCGTTTGTACCGTAGCCAATGGCGATATAGGGCTGGCTGCCCTTTAAGATTGCCTCCTCCTCACCGTCGACGAAGGTTTCTCCTGTCTCCTTCCGGTTTGTGTGGTAGAACCGCAGCCCGGTCGTATTATAAATGGCCATGACATTGAGATCGGGAAAATTTTCAGACAGGGAATCCAGAGCTTCATTGGCGGATCCGTCCGGATAACCGTTTTCCAGCATGGAGACAACGCTGTCCATGGAGGCAACATAGGCGGCGAGGGCGCTGATATTTTTATCGATTTCCTGACGCTGCCGTGTAATCGTCGAAGAAAGGGTTATACTTAAGGAGAGGAGCAGCAGGCAGATGGACACTGCCATAAAGCTGAAAAACAACTGGCTCTCCAGGGATAGTTTTCGAAATTTCTGCATCATGAAACGTGTCCTCCATGGTGGAATACAGGTGTTGATATTTTGAGGATTGCGGGAGCACGTAGTGCGGAGCAATCCGGTATCAGAGAGGTCAAAAGACTTTTTGACCTCAACATATTATGCCTTAGTATAAAAAAAAAAAGAGGGAGTTTCAAGAGGAAAGATGACGAAAAAAAGAGGGATTCCCGGCTTTTGCCGAAAAAAGGAGAAAATCTTCGATTCATATTGGGAAAAGTTTGTAAAAAGGACTTGCTATTTCTGGCAGAATTAGGTACAATAAAACCAAGGTTGATTAATATTTAACAATCATAACTGTTTGGCGTTTCAGAGTATCCTTTACGGTCCGTGAAACGTGCGGACATGCTGAATGGTTATGAAACGACCACACATCATTTTCTAGGAGGAAAAGAAAAATGGCAGTTAAAGTTGCGATTAATGGTTTTGGCCGTATTGGCCGTCTTGCATTCAGACAGATGTTTGGCGCAGAGGGATTCGAGATCGTTGCGATCAACGACTTAACCTCTCCGGAGATGCTCGCACACCTTTTAAAATATGATTCCACACAGGGCAGATACGCTCTTGCGGATACAGTTTCCTACGGTGAGGATTCCATCACTGTTGATGGCAAAGAGATCAAGATCTACGCGAAAGCAAACGCAGCAGAGCTTCCGTGGGGCGAGATCGGTGTAGACGTTGTTCTTGAGTGCACAGGCTTCTACACATCCAAAGCAAAAGCACAGGCTCATATCGATGCAGGCGCTAAGCACGTTATCATTTCCGCTCCGGCAGGAAACGATCTTCCGACAATCGTTTACAACGTAAACCACGAGACATTAAGCAAAGATGACCACATCATCTCCGCTGCTTCCTGTACAACAAACTGCCTCGCTCCGATGGCAAAGGCATTAAACGATTCTTATCCGATCCAGTCCGGTATCATGTGCACAATCCACGCTTACACAGGCGACCAGATGACACTTGACGGACCGCAGAGAAAGGGCGACAAGAGAAGAAGCCGTGCAGCAGCGATTAACATCGTTCCGAACAGCACAGGCGCTGCAAAGGCAATCGGCCTTGTAATTCCGGAATTAAACGGCAAGCTCATCGGTTCCGCTCAGCGTGTTCCTACACCGACAGGTTCCACAACAATCTTAACAGCTGTTGTTAAGGGCCAGCCGACAAAGGAATCCATCAACGCAGCAATGAAGGCAGCTTCCAACGAGTCCTTCGGCTACAACACAGATGAGATCGTTTCCAGCGATATCGTTGGTATGAGATACGGTTCTCTCTTCGATGCAACACAGACAATGGTTCTCCCGATCGACGAGAACACATCTGAGGTTCAGGTTGTATCCTGGTACGACAACGAGAACTCCTACACAAGCCAGATGGTTCGTACAATTAAGCACTTCGGAAAGCTGTTAAATGCTTAATCGGTCCACAGAAATTGTGACAAAATAGACTCACTGAGGGGTCCGGTCTGTTGAGGACCGGATCCCTTTTTCACGTGGAAAGCGCGCGAAAGCCTGCTTCCCGCGATAGACTCCGGCGGCTGCCGTGGGTCGGAAGACAGATGTCTGTCAGAAAATATCAAGGAGGAATTCCGACATGTCTTTAAATAAGAAAACAGTTGATGATATCAACGTAAAAGGTAAAAGAGTTTTAGTCCGCTGCGATTTCAACGTACCGCTTAAGAACGGCGAGATCACAGACGAGACACGTATCAACGCGGCTCTCCCGACGATCCAGAAGCTGATCAACGATGGCGGCAAGGTAATTCTCTGCTCCCACCTCGGAAAAGTTAAAAACGGCCCGAACGAGGGAGAATCCCTTGCACCGGTTGCAAAGAGCCTTTCCGCAAAGCTCGGTAAGGAAGTTGTATTCGTTTCCGATTACAACGTAACCGGCGAGGCTGCAACAAAGGCAGTGGAAGCGATGAAAGAGGGGGACGTAGTCCTTCTTCAGAATACACGTTTCCGCGGTGCTGAGGAGACAAAGAACGGCGAGGAGTTCAGCAAAGAGCTCGCGGATCTCGCAGACGATTATGTATGCGACGCATTCGGTTCTTCCCACAGAGCACACGCTTCCGTAGCTGGTGTTACAAAATTCATCTCCGCAAAGGGCGGCTCCAATGTTGTCGGATACCTGATGGAGAAAGAGATCGCGTTCCTTGGAAATGCGGTTGAGAACCCGGTTCGTCCGTTCGTAGCGATCCTCGGCGGTGCAAAGGTTGCTGATAAGTTAAACGTAATCTCCAACCTGCTTGAGAAGTGCGATACCCTCATCATCGGCGGCGGCATGGCCTACACCTTCTTAAAGGCACAGGGCAAGGAGATCGGTAAGTCCTTAGTTGACGATACAAAGATCGACTACTGTAAGGAGATGATGGAGAAGGCAGAAAAGCTTGGAAAGAAGCTTCTTCTCCCGGTTGATACAACCGTTGTTGCTGAATTCCCGAACCCGATCGACGCACCGGTTGAGGTTGAGTACGTTTCCGTAGACGCGATCCCGGCAGACAAAGAGGGCGTTGATATCGGACCGGAGACTTGCAAGCTCTACACAGAAGCTGTAAAGAGCGCGAAGACGGTTGTATGGAACGGACCGATGGGCGTATTTGAGAACCCGACTCTCGCTGCAGGTACCATCGCGGTTGCGAAAGCACTTGCTGAGACAGACGCTACAACGATCATCGGCGGCGGCGATTCCGCGGCAGCAGTCAACCAGCTCGGCTTCGGTGACAAGATGAGCCACATCTCCACAGGCGGCGGCGCATCCTTAGAGTTCCTGGAAGGAAAAGAGCTTCCGGGCGTTGCGGCGGCTGACGACAAATAATGAATGAAACCAGTACACCGTGCGCCGGAACAGGTGTGGAAGGGCGCTGCAAGCTCGCTTGCACAAGCCCTTTCAGGTCTGTTCCGGTATAGGGGGCACGCCCCCGGCTTCTTGTTTTTATGAAATAAAAACAAGAAGATGCACGGTGGGGAGCAAATGTACGCATTTACTTCCCTGGCTGTAAATATTATAGTGTCCGAGATTCCAGATCCGGGGCGGTGATCCCGTCCCGGATTTTGTGATATAATATTGGTATATATGGGGGTAGATAACCATGGCAAGAAAGAAAATTATCGCTGGAAACTGGAAAATGAACATGACTCCGTCCGAGGCAGTGGCACTCGTTGAGACATTAAAGCCGCTCGTTAAGACGGAGGAAGCGGACGTTGTATTCTGCGTACCGGCTATCGACATCATTCCTGTCGTAAAGGCATGCGAGGGAACAAATATCGAGGTTGGCGCTGAGAATATGTATTTCGAGGAGAAGGGCGCATACACAGGCGAGATCTCCCCGAATATGCTGACAGATGCCGGCGTAAAATATGTGATCATCGGACATTCCGAGAGAAGAGAGTACTTTGCTGAGACAGATGAGACCGTCAATAAGAAAGTCTTAAAGGCATTCGAGCATGGACTGACCCCGATCATCTGCTGCGGTGAGACTCTTACCCAGAGAGAACAGGGAATCACTCTTGACTGGATCCGCAAGCAGGTAAAGATCGCGTTCCAGAACGTGACAGCAGATCAGGCAAAGACTGCTGTGATTGCTTACGAGCCGATCTGGGCGATCGGAACTGGAAAGACAGCTACCACAGAGCAGGCTGAGGAAGTCTGCGGAGCAATCCGTGCGTGCATCGGCGAGATCTACGACGAGGCAACAAAGGAAGCGATCCGCATCCAGTACGGCGGATCTGTAAACGCCGGAAACGCGGCAGAACTCTTCGCACAGCCGGATATCGACGGAGGACTTGTCGGCGGCGCGTCCTTAAAGGCTGATTTCGGAAAGATCGTTAATTACAAATAAATATCATATATGCGGGAAGAGATTCCCGGCGGTATGAATATGCAGTTTACATAAAACTGCAAGGGAAATAACAGGAAAAATTTTGAGCGCTGTGTCATGGAAAATGGGCTGTGACACAGCGCCTTTTATTTACGCGAACAACGAGCCAAAGTCCGCGCTTGCGCGAGACCTTGGCGACTGTCGTGATAACAAGGGGAAACTCGCGAAGCGTGTTTTCACTTGTTTACGATTTACAATAGTGACAAGCTGTCATTTTTTGCGTCCACCCTATTGACTGGAAAGAACGGAAATGTTACGATATTTAGATGTTCAAAATATTTTAGACAGAAATGATCTGGTTTTACAGAAATCCGGCTGCGTCGGATCAGAGAATGAAAGAGGAAATACCTATATGAAGAAGATTGGAATCGTAACAGACAGTCACAGCAGCATCAGTCAGGAAGAGGCGGAAAAACTTGGAATTTTCGTGCTGCCGATGCCGTTTTATATCGATGGGGAGTGCTATTACGAGAGCGTGACCCTGTCCAGGGAAATGTTTTTTGAGAAGCTGACATCCGGCGCGGATATCACAACGTCCCAGCCGTCCCCGACAGCGGTGATGGAAATCTGGGACAAAGCGCTGGAGCAGTTTGAGAAGATCCTTTATATGCCGATCAGCAGCGGCCTCAGCGGTTCCTACGAGACAGCGATGATGTTGGCGAAGGATGAAGCGTATGAGGGGCGCGTCCTCGTTGTCGATGACGGGCAGGTTGCGGCTCCGCTCCACCAGATGGTATTAGATACGTTAGATATGATCGAAAAGGGATATGAGGCGGAACAGATCCGTGATCTCCTTGAAAGGGCGGGAGACCGGATGATGATCTATATCGCGCTCCAGACGTTGGAGTGCTTAAAGAAAGGCGGAAGAGTGACACCGGCGGCAGCGGCGTTGGGATCTGTGTTTAATATCAAGCCGATCCTGAAGCTGCAGACAGGAAAGCTGGACTCCTTTAAGAAATGTCACGGGATCGTAAAAGCAAAGAAGGCGGCCATCGAGGCCATGCAGGCGGAGATCCGGGATAACTTTCAGGATGCGTTAAATGACGGTGCCCTCCACCTTCTGGCGTCCTCCAGCGGGACGGACGAGGAGAATGCGGCATGGGTCGAGGAGATCAAGGAAGCGTTCCCGGGTGTTCCGCTTCTCTACGATAATCTGTCCCTCGGTGTATCCTGCCATATCGGACCGGGCGGAATGGGAATCGGGTGCGCGGTGGCACCGGATTATAAGAGAGTGTAAAAGCGTAGGATATGGTTCTTTTGCAGCATGTGCGCCGGGTAGAAGCTGATTGTGGAATTTGATAAGAGTTTCAGATAGAAGTTGTAAGCTCTGTGGGTGTTGCGTGTATACAAAATTTGTCTTATAATAGAAGACAGACCATAAAAAATGAATGTTGTGTTTTGCGCACAGGAAAACACAATCCTGCAGCAGGGCGAAGGTCTGCAGGCAGGAGGGTGCAGGTGCGCATAGAAGGAGGTAACGATGGAATACCGCAGATTTGGAAATACGATCGTAGCAAGGATCGATCAGGGTGAGGACGTTCTGGAGAAGATGAAGCGCATCGCGATGCTCGAGGACGTAAAGCTTGCGAGCGTCAGCGCGCTTGGAACGTTTTCTTCCATGACCGTAGGAATTTATGACCTGGAAAAACGTCAGTTTATGGGAAATGATTTCGAGGGAATGTTTGAGATCGTCTCCTTCACAGGAACCATCAACACCATGGACGGGAAGTATTACAGCCACATCCACGCAGCGGCAGCCGATGCGAAGGGCAATGTATACGGCGGACATTTAAGCCGCGGCATCATTGGAGCGACCTGCGAGATGGTGATCACGGTGATCGACGGAGTTGTGGACCGCGTGAAGGATGAGGAGACAGGACTCAATATCTTTAACTTTAAGTGTTGAGGCGCAGAAAGGTAACTGTTCAGCAGGTCTGCGCGTAACTGTGAAGGTACTGAATCGTTACATATTTTCGTGAATTGTGATAAGAGATAAGAAAAGGTCGATAAGGAGCAGGTTATGGCACAGATGATTCCGGGATTTCTGGAAGAGATGTTGAAAAAACAGTATGGAGAGGAAGTTTTCGCGAAAATCCTCGCGGGATATCAGGCGAGACGCCCGGTGACACTCCGGGTCAATCCCCTAAAGGCGGACCGGAACACGGTGGAGCAGGCACTTACCGGCGCAGGGATCGCGTTTAAAAATGTATCATGGTATGAGGATGCGATGATCATCGAGGGCGCAAGGGAGCCGGAGATCCAGGAACTTCCGATTTATAAGGAAGGCGGAATCTATCTCCAGAGCCTTTCCTCCATGCTGCCGCCGCTGTTTCTCGGCCCGAAGGCGGGAGAGTCCGTCCTCGATATGGCTGCCGCTCCGGGCGGAAAGACGACCCAGATGGCGGCGATGACAGGAAATCAGGCGCAGATCACGGCCTGTGAGAAAAATAAGGCGCGGTCAGAAAAGTTAAAATACAATCTGGAAAAGCAGGGGGCATCCGGAACATATGTGATGGTGGAGGACGCAAGAAAGCTCGACGATTTCTTTTCCTTCGACCGGATCCTCTTAGACGCGCCCTGCAGCGGAAGCGGAACCGTAGAAGTGCGGGACGGCGTCTGCCGGACAAAGATCTCAAAGGAACTTGTGGAAAGATCTGCGAGAACACAGGAAGAATTGTTAAAAAAAGCGCTGAAGCTTTTAAAATCCGGACATGAGATGGTATACTCCACGTGTTCGATCTTAAAAGAGGAGAATGAAGGTCTCCTGAAGCGTGTGTTAAAGAGCGCGGGTGGAGAGCTTGTACCGATTGAGGAAGAGTGGACGAAGGAACTTCCGTTACTTCCGAACGCGATGCCGGGAACGCTCCTCGTGGGACCGGATGAACTGTTTGAGGGATTCTTTGTGGCGAAGATCAGAAAAAAATAGAAATATGTCTGTTTTTATGCAAACAAAAGCGACTTGTGCCCGATTTGAGCACAAGTCGCTTTCGCTATGATTTGTTCCTATTTACCAAAATCAATGTATTTTCAAAAATGGCAAATAGAATTCACAACCTCAAATGTGTTGTGAAAATTTACCCGGCAGAGTAAAAAAAACCACCGATCATTGCTGACCGGTGGGCTGCTGTTCATAGCTCCAAATCAGGACTTTAAGCTTTTATTCCGCCCTGCGGTTCTCCACATCCATCCTCTTAAGCTCCGGCAGCACGACTGCCAGCATCGTGACAAAGCAGGCCGTTCCGCCGATGACATTGGAGACCGGCTCAGCGAGGAATACACCATCGGTTCCCATACCCAGAGTATAGGGCATAAGATAGGTCAGCGGCACTACAATGAACACCTTTCTGAGCAATGAGAAGAAGATCGCAAATGTCTTCTTATTTAAAGATTTAAATACAGTCTGTCCGATGTACTGCAGATCCATAAAGATAAACGCCGCGAAATACTGTTTCAGCGCCGGAACCGCATCCGCAACCAATGCCGCGTCAGAGCTGAAAATGCTGATCAGAGTGGACGGGATCATGACAATGGCGCTCCACATGATGGCGGTGTATCCGAGGATCATGGCACTCATGACCAACATAGCCTTGCGCACGCGGGATGGTCTGCGCGCCCCGTAGTTGTAGCTTAGGATCGGGGAAGTTCCCTCGTTCATGGCGTAGATCGGGGTCTCCACCAACTGACGGACGCTGGATACGATGGTCATGACGGAGATGTAGATATCACCTCCCGTGACTGCCAGCACATTGTTGGCACAGATCGTCACGAGGCTGTTGGTGAGCTGCATGATAAATCCGGCCATGCCGAGACTTGTGATATCTTTTGCGTACTTCATGCATTCCGGAAGCTCTTCCTTTTTCAGCAGACGAAGCTTCAGTTCAGACTTTTTGCTGAGAAAATGGAGAACAAATAAGGCAGACAGGAACTGGGAGATCACCGTGGCGATCGCCGCGCCGCGAACCCCAAGACCGAGAACAAAGATAAATACAGGATCCAGGATCAGGTTTGCACCGGCACCGATGGCAACGGAGAACATACCGACGGTGGAGTAGCCCTGAGCGTTGATAAATGGGTTCATGCCGACGGCGATCATAGACGGCAGTGTTCCGATCAGATAGAGCATCATGTACGGGTAGGCGTAGACGATGGCATCGGAGGAAGCACCGAAGAGCACCAGGATCGGGCGGGCAAACAAAAGACCGAAGATCATAAGGAGGCTGGCACAGCCGCAAAGCATGGTAAAGGAGGTATCCATGATCCGGGTTGCAGTCTCAGGGTCCTTCTTACCGCGATAAATGGAAAACAGCGGTGCGCCGCCGGTTCCAAAGAGGTTGCTGAAGGCGGTGATGATCACGATCACCGGGAAACAGAGTCCTACCGCGCCAAGAGCAGCGGTTCCTACCTCGGGGATCCGCGCGATATAGATACGGTCCACGATATTATATAGAAGGTTCAGGATCTGGGCAACCAGCATGGGCAGAGCTGCCCCGAGAATATTGCCGGTTACGGTTCCATGTTCGAAATCGATGCGTTTCATATGTATTCTTTATTCCTTTCAGATTGTTCTTGCGTTATCAGTATATCATCCCCTATAATATATGTAAATTATTGTTTTTATATAAAAATAAAATAAAATTTGTATGTTTCTCTAATAGAACTTTTACATAATCCGCATGGAAACACACAAAACTGCAAAGCATGTTCTGGGCCGGAGCAAAGAGTTATTATAAAGAAAAGCCAGCATGCATGTTTCTGCGATTCATTGATAGGAGGGGAGGTTGTCTGCAGGGCAGTCTGTAGACAGTAAATTTTATGGAGATCAGACAATTAGAATATTTCCGCGCCATTGTTGACGCCGGAACCATCAGCGGAGCGGCGAGGGAGCTTCATATGACACAGCCGCCGTTAAGCTATCAGATGAAAATGCTGGAAGAGGAACTCCAGGTGCCACTCTTTATCCGCGGCATGAAGCATATCACACTGACGGAGGCGGGAAAAACGCTCTACGAACAGGCGGGAAAGATCCTGATGCTCTCGGAGGTAACGAAGCGGGAGGTCATAAAATCAAGTCAGGCGGCGACGATCCATATCGGAATGACTCCGTCCACCGTGTCCATGATGTCCCATTACCTGATGCGTTTTGCGAAGGAACGTCCCCATATCCATTTTGATATCCACGAGGGATCCACGTTCGCATTGAGGGATCAGCTCGAGAACCGGATCATTGACATCACGACTCTGCGGACGCCGATCACATTAAAAGGATGTGAGACGAGAGTTCTGGCGGAAGAACGCCTCCTCGTCATGGCGGTTCCTGATTATCCGCTTTTGAAGGGACGCACATCGATCCATCTGCAGGAACTATCGGAGCAGCCGTTGATCTTATCTCACCGTTTCCAGAAATATATCGTCTCAAAATTCGAGGAGGCAGGGCTTGTCTGCGATATCTATCTCGCCTGCGAGGATGCCCGGACCGCGATCACGATGGCAGAAAAAGGAATGGGAATCGCAATCCTGCCCCTTTCCATGCAGGACCTCTCGGATAAGCTGAAATCATGCGAGATCTGCGATGCTGACTTCACGACAGAGATCCTTCTCGCATGGCGGAAAGGTCGGGTTCCGGCGGAAATACAGGAACTTTTGAATTTATGGAATTAAACACACAACTAAATGAATTTTCAAGACGGCAAGCCGTTCATGACATGGTGAAGAATTATGTTGTGGGCGGCTTTTTTGCTGTCAAACATCCGGGAAAAGCTGCTGACGGCAGGTTCTGTAGGTTTTGCTGAAAAAGACACATCTGAAAGAATCCTGTCGATCATTTGGGAATGTATGCAAAACGAGGGAAAAAGGAGTAATTGCCGATGGAAAATTTTCTCTGGATTGGAAATATAAGCAAGCATCCCTGCATAAAATGCAATTTAGAAAGTGGTTTTTGTGGACCACCATAATGCGGAAGGGAAAGGAGGGACATATGGACATACAGGGATAGAAAGACAGGTCTTTGTTATCGAAGAGATTGATCAACGATCCGGAGAGAAAAGGAGGAAATGAGATATGAGGAAGTGCGGAATGAAAAAACGTGTTCTGGCATCTCTCATGGCAGCCTGCATGGTTGCCGGGGCAGTGCCGGGAGTGTCGTTGGCGGAAAACGCGAATGGGGCGGCACCGGAAAATTCGCTGAGTCCGAGTTCGAAAGGTTATACATTTGCGGGAAAAGAGACAGATTCGGCTGATCCGGATATTAAGCTGTTGAAAACGGCTGTGTATGATGCGGAAACAGATGAATATACGATCACTCTGTCGGCGGAGGCGAAAGAGTTAATTAAGACGAAGCCGACGCATGTGGTGTTTGTATTGGACGCATCAGGATCTATGAATTATTGTACAGAAAAGAACCTTAAAAATGAAAATGTGACTGAGGATGAAAAAGAAAGATTGAGCGGTCATGTGCATTATATTCTGTACAAGAATGCCGGATGGGATCAGGATAAATATCAACTTAAAGATTATCTTGGCAATGGCTGTACACTTGTCGATGCAAAGCAGAATGAAAGTCGTTGGAAAATTGCCAAAAGTGCGATTCAGACAATGTCGGAAAATCTTGGAACAGATGGAATCACATACGACTATGTCTGGTTTAATACGAATGCTGGGGTGAGCAGCAGTGAACCAGTATATAGTGATGTGACACCAGAAGGATTCACTGTACTGGTAGACGGAGTTAACAAAGCGAAAGAGAAGTTCAAAACAGACTCTGCTGATACGGATAAAGTTATGATTATTGTGGCAGATGGAGATGCACAGAAAGAGTTTTGGAATGGATATGACACTTATTATCCTAAAAAAGAAGTAAAAGAATTTAAAGATCAGGGCGGAAAGATTTATACAGTAGGATTTACATTTTCAAATGTTGAATTTGACAATCTTTCCAGCGGAAATGGATACAACTTTAATGCGACGGACGAATCAGCACTTAAGGTATCCCTTAACAAGATCAGCCGGAATATTAAAAGCCTGATCAGCGATCCGCTTGGAGATAATGTTTCGCTGGTGGGCAGTGTAGGTGTTGAAGGAAGCAATGTTTCGGCACAGATCAATAGTGATGGAAATGTGATCTCCTGGAATGATCCAAACGGTCTGCAGAAGGTTACTCTTATTTACAAAGTTAAGGTAAAAGATTCTGCAAAAACTGCAGGTGATGTAAGGTTAAATGGAGATGCTGTCTTAAATTACACGGATGGAGCAAACACAAACACGATCCCATTCCCAACCCCATCTGTCACCGGCGCATCCCTGAAAGTCGAATATGTGGATGACAGCAATACGGTTGTAAAAACCGATGAGGACTGGATCGGTCTCACCGGCGGAAATGTCTCCTTTAAGAAGATCACGGATATCCCGGAAACAATCACTGTGGGCGACACGACCTATTATGTCATCTCCAGCGATCCGGAAACGATTCCGACACCGACAGCGGGAGAGGAGTATAAAGTTACCGTCCGCGTCTCAACAGAAAAGCCGAATCAGGCGATCTACAGCGTGATCTATGATGCAAACGGCGGATCCTGGAAAGAGGACTATACTGCAAAGGAACACTATTCCCTGAACGCAGAGCGCACAACACTCACAAGAGCCGAGATGAATTACAGCGATATGATCGAGGTCCTTGGAGGAAATGACGCGCCAGAGCGTTCTGGATATGTATTTAAAGGATGGCAGATGACTCTGGATGGTGAAGATTATCCGCTTGTCACCAGTGCACCGGTAGGTCGGGCAGCAGATGACAGCCATGAAGTTCATCTAAATGCGATCTGGGAAGAGGATATCCCGGTACCGGGCGAAGTTACCTATGTTGTGAACAAACATTATATCGACACAGACGAAAATAATCCTGTTTACAATGAGTCCGTTGATATCAACCAGACTGCTGAGGAAGGTTCTCCGATTCCCGAAAAGGTCGTATATCTTATGACAACTCAGGAGTACTATTATACAAATTACCTGTATAAACGTGCGACAGTCACAGTTGGAGATGATGTCGAGGTCTACACAGATGATTCTACATTCAAGTCTGGAAAGAACATCATCGACCTCTATTACTACCGCGATTCCTGGAATGAAATCAATGGCAGTGAGACTGGTGGAGATGAGATCCCGGATATCAAGCAGGTACTTGTGAACTTTGGAAATAAAGATGGAAACGGTACCGTAACTGAAAAAGAAAATGCAGAAAAGAACACCGGTATCGTCCAGGTCTACACTCTGGAAGAAGGTCAGACAGTCGTAAAACCGTCCCTGGAAGGTGTGGAAGTTACTCCGGCAGATGGTTATGAGTTTTCAAAGTGGACGAAAAATGACAGAGACAATTCCGGAATAAAACCGGATATCGAACAGACTGTCAAAGGCGGCGATGAACTGGACTTCTGGGCATGGTTTGGAGAAGAACCGCAGGATCCGGACCTCCCGACCTACGACGAATTAAAGGACGTCATCGGAAACGTCGTCCTCGTCCACACCGGCAGCAACGCGGAGCATCAGGATGCGGAGTATGAGCTGATCAAGGGAAGCTATGATATCGCAAAGTATGACACCGCAAGCGCAAGCAACGCGAAAGCTGTCGTTACCGTGAAAGCGGCAGCTTACAAAGACGCTTACAACGAGGAGAATGGAACCCATACAGTACAGGGAAAATCATCTGCGAAGGTAGTACTTCAGTATGACGGCGATGCATGGGAACTCGTGGACGGTGATCTTCCGGTAACATTTACTGTCAAGTGTTCCGAGAAGAAGCCGGATATCCCGGATGAGCCGGAGATTCCAGAGAAGAAGTACAGTGATATTAAATTCGTTGTAGTAAACGGAAACTTCACAGAGAATGGAAAGACTGAGATTACAAAGAATTTTGAAGTCGGCACAAAGATCACACTTGCAGACATCCCGGCATCTAAGGGAAAGAGCAGCAGCTACAGTGATGCGACATGGGATAAGTACCCGTTAGGATATGTTGTGGGCGAGGAAGGAACAACCTTCACGATCACCTATAAGTGGAGATCTACCGGCGGAAACGGCGGTGGAGGCGGAAGCCACAGTTCCACAACGAGAGGCAAAGCCACAAACGCAGCAGGAAAGTCCGGCCGCTGGATCTTAGAGGGCGGCGAGTTCACAGAGGACAACGGAAGACTTCCGTCCAACGAGTATTTAAAGATCGGTGACACGATCTACGGCTTCTACACCTATGGTTTCGCCATCGATTTCGACCGCCCGGAATACTACACAGACGCAGCGATCCAGGCGAAGGGCGGCTACCGCGAGGCAAGGGGAACCTGGAGGTTAAACGGCTGGTGGTTCTGCTACGATGACGGCACATTCCCGCACAGCGAGTGGGTATACCTCACATGGAACGGACATTCCGACTGGTACTACTTCGACGTTGACGGCTGGATGGAAGATGGCTGGTTATTCTGGAACAACAACTGGTATTACCTTCATACAAAGTACGACAACACCAGAGGTCATATGTACACCGGCTGGCATGAGATCGATGGAAAGTGGTATTACTTCAATACGGCATCCGACAAGGGAACACTTGGCGCAATGCTTGCGAATACCACAACACCGGATGGATATAAAGTCGACGCGAATGGGGTATGGATCCGGTAAAAGCAGTAAAACAGGGGACATGGAAGTATTCAGATTTCCTGCCAATGGATTATTTTAGATAATGGAATAAAGAATGTAGACTGGGCTGTTGCATTAATATGCAGCAGCCCAGTTTGTGCGTGATTTGAAATATAATTTAAAATATATAGATATTTATGAACAAAATGTCTATAATAATAGATAAGTTAAACAACAATGAGAAAGTTGATATTGAATTACCATATTAAAAAAATTTGGAAGGAGAAATATTTACATTAGGATTTTGTGGTGTTTTATATAACAGCTTCCTCAGAATTCTCTATTACATAAAAGGCGTTGCCAATCAGAAATTCTGATCAGGCAGCGCCTTTTGTATATTCATTATCAATTAGTACAGCTTCGCACCAGCCGGGATATGGTTGTCAACCATAAGAAGGTTTAACTTCTCCTCGCCCTCTTCCTCATGAATTGCGGAGAGGAGCATACCGCAGGAGTCGATTCCCATCATGGCTCTTGGCGGGAGGTTGGTGATCGCAATCAGGGTCTTTCCAACGAGCTCTTCCGGCTCATAGAAAGCGTGGATTCCGCTTAAGATCGTGCGGTCTGTGCCGGTTCCGTCATCGAGAGTGAACTGGAGGAGCTTTTTGCTCTTCTTAACTGCCTCGCATGCCTTAACCTTAACAGCGCGGAAATCGCACTTGCTGAATGTCTCAAAATCAACATAGTCAGCGAACATCGGCTCAACAACGACCTTGGAGAAATCGATCACTTCCGGATCTGCTGTCTCGGATGTCTTAACAACCGGTTTCTCAGACTTCTTGGAGTCTAAGGACTTCATCGTCGGGAAGAGCAGTACGTCACGGATCGCCGGGGAGTTAGTAAATAACATTACAAGACGGTCGATACCGTATCCGATACCACCGGTCGGCGGCATACCGATCTCGAGGGCATTTAAGAAGTCCTCATCGGTGTGGTTCGCTTCCTCATCACCAGCGGCGAAAGCAGCTTCCTGTGCTTTGAAACGCTCTCTCTGGTCGATCGGGTCGTTTAACTCGGAGTATGCGTTACACATCTCACGAGCGTAGATGTAGAGCTCGAAACGCTCAACCTGCTCCGGATGCTCCGGTTTCTTCTTGGTAAGCGGGGAGATCTCGATCGGATGGTCTGTGATGAATGTCGGCTGGATCAGGTGCTCCTCAACGAACTCCTCGAAGAAGAGGTTGATGATGTCGCCGCGAACGTGACGATCCTCGTAGTGAACGCCCTTTTCATCCGCTAATTTCTTTGCTTCCTCAGTAGTAGCAATCTCGTTGAAATCAATACCTGTGTATTTCTTGATCGCATCGATCATGGTCAGGCGCTCGAAGGGCTTTCCAAGGTCGATCTCAACATCTGCGTACGGAATTGTTGTGGATCCGCAGATCTGCTGTGCGATATGACGGAACATGTTCTCTGTGAGGTCCATCATTCCCTGGTAATCAGTGTATGCCTGGTATAACTCCATCAGGGTGAATTCCGGGTTGTGTCTTGTATCAAGACCTTCATTACGGAATACACGACCGATCTCGTAAACGCGCTCCATACCGCCAACGATAAGTCTCTTTAAGTAGAGCTCAAGGGAGATACGAAGTTTAACATCCTCGTCGAGAGCGTTGTAGTGTGTCTCGAACGGTCTCGCAGCAGCGCCGCCTGCGTTTGCAACGAGCATCGGAGTCTCGACCTCAAGGAATCCGAGGTCATCTAAGTATCTGCGGATGCAGCTGATGATCTTGGAACGCATAACGAATGTCTTCTTAACATCCTCGTTCATGATCAGGTCAACGTATCTCTGACGGTAACGGGTATCTGTGTTTGTAAGTCCGTGGTACTTCTCCGGAAGGATCTGTAAGCTCTTGGAGAGCAGTGTTACGGAATGGGCATGAACAGAGATCTCGCCCATCTTTGTTGTGAATACAAAGCCCTTGACGCCGACGATATCGCCGATATCCATTCTCTTGAAGTCTTTGTAGGAATCCTCGCCGAGGTCATCGCGGCATACATAGCACTGGATGTTGCCTTTGAGATCCTGGACGTTGCAGAAAGAAGCTTTACCCATGACACGCTTGGACATGATACGTCCGGCGATGGAAACTTCCTTTCCGTCATATTCTGCGTAATGATCCTTGATATCTGCGCTGTGAGCTGTCTGATCATATTTTGTGATCTGGAACGGGTCTTTACCCTCTGTCTGTAACTCAGCAAGCTTTTCGCGGCGCACCTTTAAGAGCTGATGGATATCCTGCTCTTTTGCATTTGCATTCTTGTTCTGATTCTGCTGTTCAGCCACTTTTCTATTTCTCCTTCACTGTAGTCTTTGTGTATGATTGATACGGTAGTGTACAGAATTTTCAGTCCGGAAGATCCCCGTCTGTACACGGCGGCGATCAATCGACTCTTTTAATATCGAGTACCTTATACTGGATAACTCCGGACTGTGTCTCAACGTCAACAACGTCGCCAACGCGTTTTCCGATCAGCGCGTGTCCGACCGGGGACTCGTTGGAGATCTTATTCTCAAGGCTGTTAGCCTCTGTGGAACCAACGAGCTTGAATTCCATCTCCTCGTCGAAATCTACATCGTAAACCTTTACGATACAGCCGACGTTGATCTTGTCAAGGTTTACCTCGTCCTCAACAACGACCTCCGCGTTCTTTAACAGCTTCTCGAGTTCTTCGATTCTTAACTCGATATCTCTCTGCTCGTCTTTTGCAGCATCGTACTCGGCGTTCTCGGATAAGTCTCCCTGTTCTCTTGCCTCTTTGATCTTCTGGGCAATCTCGCGACGGCGGTTTACTTTCAGATCCTGAAGTTCATCCTCGTATTTTTTCAGTCCTGCATAAGTTAAAATATGTTTCTTATCAGCCATGACGTCTTACCTTTCTTATTGTTTCGGGGCAGAATGCCCCTTTATAATTTTTAGCTTTACATTCTCTGTATTATAGCGTGAACACTGGGGATTGTCAAGAAGACGAAAGCCTTTGTTTTTGTGGATTTTTAGGGTATAATAGATTTAAAATGACTTATATGGACAAAAATATATTTTATTAGGAAGAAACAGAGAAAAAATAATGGGAAAATACGCAATCTATGAACTGAGAAGCATCAGAAAGTATAAAATAGGAATTATTACTAATATTAGCTTGCCATTCAATAAACACTATGATATAATCAGGATAATCTAAAATATAAAAAATGAGAAAGGAAGTTACCAATATGCAGTACGCTATTGCACATTTAGATCAGGACGGCAACGGGGATTCCGATAAGAATCCGTATATCTCTGTTGATTTCGAGAATAACCTTGAGTCATGTCTTGAGGCGGCAAATATGATGGAGGATGAGGGATATAAGGAGATCACACCGTTTATCCTTGAGGATGAGGGAAAGAGCGGCACTTATACCTGGGAATATGTGAGACAGCATTCCATCTAATAAATAGGAAAGAAATCCGGCAGCGCATGTTCAATGCGGTCGGATTTCTTTTTGCGTTGGGCGTCTGAAAAAGGATGTCGACAGTGGGTTCGCAGATGTTGTCATGCATTCAAAGATGTGGTGACAATATCTGTCGTTGAGGGAATTTAAAGCAAAAAAATATTCCGGGGGGGTATTTTAGAACTATAATTTCAGAAAAAACTATTTTATAGCCTTTTTTCGGTACGAAAAGCATTTACTTTTTAAGGTAAGGATGGTAGTATTGTTCTGAAAGTCGAAATATGGCATAAAAGGAAAAGAGTGGCAATGATATTCCATACGGAGACAACAAAATGATAGATATACATACACATGTACTGCCGGGAGTAGATGACGGGTCTTCCAATATTGAGGAGACGAAACGACTTCTGGAAATGTCATGGAAGCAGGGCGTGACAACAATTATAGCAACCCCGCATTTTTCACATCACACGGATTTTACAAAGCTTCAGGAGCGTCTTAAGATGACGCAGGAAGCCGCAAAAAATATCGATCCCAAATTTAAAATTTATCTCGGACAGGAGATCCTCTACTTTGAGGGACTCACAGACTGGCTGGACCAAGGAAAAGCGCTGACGCTGGCAGGAAGCCGCTATGTCCTTGTGGAGTTTCGGCCAAATGATAATTTTATCCGGCTGTCCAGAGCGGTGAGAGATCTGGTTTCTGCAGGATACCTCCCGATCATTGCACATATTGAGCGGTATACCTGTCTGCGGGAAAAAGGGAAAACCACGGAGCTGATCGATTACGGTGCATATCTTCAGATGAATGCGTCCAGCGTTCTCGGAGGGATTTTTAACCGGGACGCGAGATGGTGCAGAAATGAGATTACAGAGGGGCGTATCCACTTTGTTGCGAGTGATATGCACAATGTAGCTTCAAGACCGCCGAGAATGGCGGACGCCTGGAAGAAGATTGGGAAAAACAAAGGGATGCTTCAAAAGCAGATCTTCTGGATCAATCAGAAATATATTCTGCGAGATAAGACATTACAACGCTGAAAAAGGAAAAGGAAATTATGGAAAAGAAATTTGTTGATGATGACGAGATCGATCTTCTCGAATTATTTTATGCGCTGAAACGACGCTGGTGGGCGATCCTGCTGGCACTGATCATCGGAGGCGGAGTTGCCGGAGTCTACACGAAAAAACTGATTGCCCCGGTCTATGAATCGACCTCTATGGTATATGTACTCTCAAAAGAGACAACGCTGGCATCCCTGGCAGATCTTCAGATCGGCAGCCAGCTCACAAAAGACTACAGCGTTATCATCAAGAGCCGTCCGGTTCTCCAGGAGGTTATTGACAAACAGGGGCTTGATATGACCCCGGATGATCTCGGAAAAATGATCACGATCAATAACCCGAGCGATACCCGTATACTTTCTATCACTGTTTCAGATATTGATCCGACACGCGCGAAGGCGATCGTGGACGAGGTTACAAAGTCAGCCTCCAGCTATATCGGAGATATCATGGAGATGGTTCCGCCTAAAACGATCGAGGCCGGAATCGTTGCAGAATATCCGAGCTCTCCGAGTGTGAAGAAGAACGCTCTGCTCGGCGGTCTGGGGCTTGCTGTTCTCGTCTGCGGACTGATCTGTCTGAAGACGATCCTCGACGATACGATCAAGAGCGAGGAAGATATCGAGAAGTACCTTGGACTTTCCGTGCTCGCTGTGATCCCGGATGCAGAGAAAAAGTAGGGCAGAAGAGAACAGGAGACGAAACATATGGCAAATTTAGAGTTAAAAAATATAGAGAGATCCGATTACTATTATCGGGAAGCAATCAAAACACTGCGTACGAACCTCCAGTTCTGCGGCAGCAGCGTCAAAGTAATTATGTTTACGAGTACGATGCCGTCCGAGGGAAAAAGCTCCACGGCTTTTGCAGCGGCGGTATCCATGAGCGATATCCACAAGAAAGTCCTTTTTATCGATGCGGATATCCGTAAGTCCGTAATGGTAAAGACCCATGAGATCAGCGGACGCAATGCGGGACTTTCCCAGTATCTGAGTGGACAGACGACAATGGAAGAGATCGTTCACACGACAAATGTGGAAAATCTGGATGTGGTTCTCTCGGGACCCTATTCCCCGAACCCGGCGGAGCTTCTCGAAGATCCAACGTTTAAGACACTGCTCGACTGGGCGAGAGAAGAGTACGATTACGTTATTATCGATACACCGCCGATGATGAATCTGATCGATGCTGCGATTATTGCAGAGGAGGCAGATGGAGCCGTTTTTGTTATAGAGAGCGGAACGATCAGCTACCGCCTGGCCCAGAAGGTTAAGGAGCAGCTGGAAAAGAGCGGATGTAAGATCCTGGGGACTGTCCTGAACCGCACCAGCACAGAAAATTCCGGTGGCTATTATAAAAAATACTACGGAAAATATTACAAAAAATACGATAAATACTATGAAGACCGCTCGGAGCGGGAGAGTGATGCGGTAAAAAAAGCGTCCTCGGAGCTTGAAACGGCAATCATGGCGGAACCGAAAAAACCGGAGGAAAATAATATTTCTGTGATTTCGGTAAAGCGTGAAAAAGAAAATATGGCTGATACAGACATAAGCGGAAGGAAAGCAGGATGCAGCAGAAAGAGAAAAGAAAGAGATTAAAGATACTCATCGCAGCTGCAGTCTTTGTTGGAATCGTTTGTTTTGGAATAAAAAGCTGGAAGCTATACCAGCGAAAGACTGCTGCGGACGCGAACGCGGCTGCCTGGCAGGAAGAAAACCAGAATGCAGGCGATGAAGCTTCTGAATTTGGAGTTGTGAGAAACACGATCGAGTATCAGGGAAAGACGTACAAAAGGAATACTTACGTTAAGGCGATCCTCCTTATGGGAATCGACCGGGATACCGAGCTTTCTGAAAAACAGCAGGCAGGCGACGGCGGACAGTCGGATGGAATTTTCCTGATCGCGGAGGACACAGCAAGGGATACCGTAAAGATCCTTGCGATCCCAAGAGATACGATGACAGAAATCACACTCACCGATCTTGGCGGAAATTCTTTAGGCCAGGATATCCAGCATCTGACTCTGGCTTACGCCTACGGCGATGGGCGGGAACTCAGCTGTGAATATATGTCGCAGGCGGTCACAGAGCTCCTTGGAGGCCTTGAGATCGACGGATACGCGGCTATCAGTATGAAATCGCTGGGAATCATTAACGATTCGGTCGGAGGAATCACAGTTACGATCGATGACGAAGGTCTGGTCTCCAGAGACCCGGAATTCCAGATGGGAGCGACGGTCACACTAAAGGGTGATCAGGCAGAAAAATATATCCGCTACCGCGATATTGAAAAACCCCAGACAGCGATCAGCCGCCTGGAACGGCAGAAAGGCTACATCGAAAAGTTTTCAGAGGCGATGAAGCAGACTGCCAAAGAAAAGGATGGTTATTTTACAGACCTTCTTGATAAAATGTCACCTTATATGGTGACGGACCTCACAAAAGACCAGTACCTGGAAATGGGAATGGCGTTCTTAAAGAGCAGCCAGACGCTGGGAGATGAGGATATTCAGATGCTTCCGGGAAAAGGAATAGAGACAGAAACTTACGATGAATATATTCCGGATCTCGAGAAGACACAGGAGATGGTTCTTAACCTGTTTTACAGGGTTGAGGAATAAATACCAGATATGCGAAAGGAATGGTGATTGGTATGAAAAAGAGAGCAATGGTTGTAGCAATGGCAACAGCACTCGTATTATCCCAGAACACATTAGTATTTGCGGCAGGAAGTCTTGATTCCGGAATGAAACTTACTAATGTTACTACCACATACGACAGCGGAAACAGTTCTGAAGATACTTACGGAAATGCGGTAGAGGGTGAAGAGGACGCGTTAAACGGCCTTGATGAGACAAACAAAAACCAGATCAGACAGATGAACAAGGGGGCAGACCTTAACAGTCTTGGAATCAAGAATCTTGATCTTTCCGGATACAAGCTTCTTAACAAGACAAGAGCGATCATGACCTACGAGAAGGGAACAAAGATCGAGAAGAAGGGAAACACGACAATTACACTTTCTGTTCCGAACATGAAGAACGGTCTCAGCAATGTCCAGATCCTGTTCTTCAACAACATGACCGGAAGATGGCAGACCATCACACCAGTCCGTGTTGATGGTACAAATAAGCAGGTAACTGTCACGATCCCGAACTCCGGAACCGTAGCAGTTATGTACAAATAATAAGCTTAAAAGATATCTCACGGGGGAGAGAGTTCGGGAATATCTCCTGGAACTCCCTTTCCCTCCGGTGAGATAAAAGATACACCTAGCATCTGTGATACATAAGAGGATAACGGCTTACCAGGAAGATACCACTTGAAACACAGGCGTCTGGTATTATGCCCTGTACGAAGGAATGAGCCGTAAACGAATATAGCTTTTGATCTGCCTGTGTAGTTTCATACATAGGCTGTTTTTATGAGATATGAATTTGAAAACGATCCGCCTGAGTGAGTGTGGCGGAAGAAAATAGATAATTACGATTAACGGGGGATTGAGTAAAAAACATGTATAGAAAAGATTCACAGGACTGGCTAAAGCATATTGATTTTATTCTGTTAGATATGATCTGCCTTCAGATCGCTTTTGTCCTGGCCTATGCGGCCAGCGGGTATGGGTTTAACCCCTACCACTCTATGCTGTATCGGAATACAGCAATTGTACTGGAAGTCGCAGATCTGCTTGTAATATTCTACAATGATACGATGAGCAACGTGTTAAAACGCGGATATTATAAAAATTTTGTGGTCACCGTAAAGCATGCTCTGATTGTGGGGGCATTGATGATCGCATATCTGTTTGCGCTTCAGGAGGGACAGAACTATTCCAGACTGTCGCTGATTCTTATGATCCCAATCTATGTGATCCTTACATATCTGGTCAGGGAACTCTGGAAATATTTACTGAGAAAACAGATGGATGAGGGAACAAATCGGTCTCTTCTTATCATCGCCGCCCAGGACAATGTTCACGATGTTGTGCGCAGCATGAAAGAAAACAATTTCGCACGTTATACGATCAGCGGAGTCGCTGTGATCGATGCGGACTGGTCCGGAAATGTGATCGAGGGAATTCCGGTCGTTGCGGCGAGAGAGGAGATACCGTCTTATGTCTGCAATGAGTGGATCGATGAGGTGCTGATTGTTCTTGCAGACGATCTCCCGTATCCAAACGAGCTGATCAGACGCCTCACAGAGACCGGAGTGACGATCCATTTAAACCTTGCAAAGGTCAAGAGTGAACCGGGCAAGAAACAGTTTGTGGAGAAAGTAGGAGCCTATACGGTTCTCACCACCAGCATGAATTATGTGTCCACGTATCAGCTTGTATTAAAGAGGATCATGGATATCGCAGGCGGTCTTGTGGGATGTTTTTTTACTGGAATTATTTTTGTGTTTGTAGCTCCTGCGATCTATATCGCTTCCCCGGGACCGATTTTTTTCACCCAGGAGCGTGTCGGAAAGAACGGAAAGCACTTTAAGATGTACAAATTCCGCAGCATGTATATGGACGCGGAGGCCCGAAAAGCGGAGCTTATGAAAGACAATAAGCTCGGTGACGGAAAAATGTTTAAACTTGATTTTGATCCGAGAGTCATCGGAAACAGGATCCTTCCGGACGGGACTCACAAGACGGGAATCGGCGATTTCATTCGAAGAATGAGTTTAGACGAGTTTCCGCAGTTTTTCAACGTCTTAAAAGGTGATATGTCCTTAGTGGGAACCCGTCCTCCGCTGATCTCCGAGACAAATCTCTATGAGCTCCATCACAAGGCACGACTTGCATTCAAGCCGGGGATCACCGGAATGTGGCAGGTCAGCGGACGGAGCGATATTACGGATTTTGAGGAGGTTGTGAGACTCGATAAGGAGTATATCAATAACTGGAATATTGAGTTGGATATCAAGATCCTGATCAAGACGGTGCTGGTTGTACTGAGAAAAGAAGGATCGATGTAAGAAATAATCTTATGAAGATCACGATATTTACAGATTAGTTGGGGAGTAGGATGAAAAAGAAACTGAGACTGGCAATGTTTGGTCAGAAAAGATTAAGCCGTGAGGGCGGTATTGAAATCGTTGTAAAAGAATTGTGCACCAGAATGGCACAGAATGGTTGTGATGTAACTTGCTACAATAGAGCAGGTCATCATGTAAGCGGTGCAGAGTATGACAAAACAATTGAATATGATGGCATCCGGCAAAAGGTTGTTCCGACCATTGAGAAAAAGGGACTTTCAGCGGTAAGCTCTTCATTCTTCGCAGCTCTTTATTGTGCTTTTGGGAGATATGATGTAGTACATATCCATGCGGAAGGTCCAGCCTTTTTCTGTTGGATACCGAAACTTTTTGGCAAGCGGGTAATCAACACTGTACACGGTTTGGACTGGGACCGCGAGAAGTGGCGCGGAAGCTTTGCATCCAAGTTTATTCGTGGTGGAGAAAAAAATGCCGTGAAATATGCGGACGAAATCATTGTCCTAAGCAAAGGCGTTCAGAAGTATTTCATGGAAACATACGGGAGGGAGACACATTTTATCCCTAATGGTGTCAATCGGCCAGAGATTCGGGAGGCGAAGCTAATCACGGATCATTTTGGGCTGAAAAAAGATTCCTACATATTGTTCCTCGGTCGTCTGGTGCCGGAAAAGGGCATTCGATATCTGGTTGAGGCCTTCAAGAATGTCAAGACGGATAAGAAACTGGTTATTGCAGGCGGCTCCAGTGATACGGATTCCTTTATGGAGGAATTGAAAGAACTGGCGAAGGGTGACGATCGGATCCTCTTTACCGGGTTTGTACAGGGAGCGATGCTGGATGAACTATACAGCAACGCTTACATTTACACATTGCCGTCCGATCTGGAGGGAATGCCCTTAAGTCTGCTGGAAGCAATGAGCTATGGTAATTGCTGTCTGGTATCCGACATTCCAGAGTGCTCAGAGGTCGTGGAAGATAAGGCATTGATTTTCAAAAAGTCGGATGTAAAGGACTTACAAGAAAAACTGCAAGATGCCTGTGACCATCCTGAAATGGTTATGAAAATGAAGAACCAGGCAGCTGACTTTATCTGCGAGAAATATAACTGGGATGAAGTTGTAAAGGAAACGATGAAACTGTACAGGAGAAAATAATTGATGAGAGTATTGATAATAAATAATCTCCTCTAACCGAACGCAGGTAGTGAGATGTACATAGTGAAAATGTCAGAAAAGTGGCGTATTTACGGCACTTTTTAAGAGAGACTTGGAGCTGCAAGAGTAGTTTTAATCTCGCTACCTAGGTTCAGCAACAGCAGATGAAATTATCATAAGAACTTTCAGTATCACTACCTACGTTTGTATGGAACACTCTGGTTTATGAACAATACATTGGAAGTGCTTCATCTGAACGGAGGTAGTGACACTTAAAATATAGGCTTCAAAAAAATAAGGAGATAAATGCAATGAGTATAGTTAATTTAGAGAATAAAACAATTCTAGTCACAGGTGCGGCTGGCTTTATAGGCTCCAACCTTGTGAAGCGAATTTATCAGGAGGCTCCTTCTGCTACGGTTATCGGCATCGATAACATGAATGCCTACTACGATGTAGCACTGAAAGAATTTCGCCTGAACGAGCTGGCCAAGTATCCCACGTTTACTTTTGTAAAAGGCAACATCGCTGATAAGGAACTGATCACCGAGCTGTTCGAGAAGTACAAGCCGTCTGTGGTCGTTAACCTTGCGGCACAGGCTGGTGTGCGTTACTCCATCACCAACCCAGATGCTTATGTGGAATCTAACTTGGTCGGCTTCTTTAATATCCTCGAGGCCTGCCGTCATTGCGAGAGTTTGGAGCATTTGGTTTACGCATCTTCTTCCTCAGTCTACGGTTCCAACAAGAAGGTTCCGTACAGCACGGATGACAAGGTAGATAACCCGGTTTCTCTTTATGCAGCCACTAAGAAATCCAATGAGCTGATGGCTCATGCTTATTCTAAGCTGTATAACATCCCGTCCACAGGCCTGCGTTTCTTCACAGTGTATGGTCCTGCAGGTCGTCCTGACATGGCTTACTTCGGATTCACCAACAAGCTGGTGAAGGGCGAAACCATCAAGATCTTCAACTACGGTAACTGCAAGCGTGACTTTACTTATGTGGATGACATCGTTGAGGGCGTTGTCCGCGTGATGAAAAAAGCACCGGACAAGAAGAACGGTGAAGATGGTCTGCCGATTCCGCCGTATGCAGTTTATAACATCGGCAATCAGAATCCGGAAAACTTGCTGGACTTCGTGCAGATTCTGAGTGAAGAGTTAGTAAGAGCGAAAGTTCTGCCGGAAGATTATGACTTCGAGGCACACAAGGAACTGGTTCCGATGCAGCCGGGTGATGTGCCTGTGACCTATGCAGATACCAGCGCACTGGAGCGTGACTTTGGTTACAAGCCGAGCACAAGTCTTCGGACTGGTTTGAGGAACTTCGCTGAGTGGTATGCTGAGTTTTATAAATAAAAGAATTAGAGGGATAGAGAAATGAGAGAGTTTAAAGATTTAAAAATTGCTGTGGCTGGTACTGGTTACGTGGGTCTTTCTATTGCTACGCTGTTATCTCAGCACCACAAGGTGACTGCTGTGGATATCATCCCTGAGAAAGTGGAACTGATTAATAAAAAGAAGTCTCCTATTCAGGATGAATACATTGAAAAGTATCTGGCAGAAAAGAAACTGGATCTGACTGCAACTCTGGATGCTAAGGAAGCATACAGTGATGCTGATTTTGTAGTGATAGCAGCTCCTACAAATTACGATAGCAAGAAGAATTTCTTTGACACCTCTGCAGTGGAAGCTGTCATTAAACTGGTCATCGAATACAACCCGGAAGCCATTATGGTTATCAAGAGCACCATCCCGGTTGGTTATACAGCAAGTGTTCGTGAGAAGTTCCACTGCGACAATATCATCTTCAGCCCGGAGTTCTTGCGTGAGAGCAAGGCTTTGTATGATAACCTTTACCCTTCTCGTATCATCGTCGGCACGGATGTGGAAAATGCTCGTTTGGTAAAGGCAGCACACACCTTCGCAGAACTCCTGCAGGAAGGTGCCATCAAGGAGAATATCGACACACTGTTTATGGGCTTCACTGAGGCAGAGGCAGTTAAGCTGTTCGCTAACACCTACTTGGCTCTGCGTGTCAGTTATTTCAACGAACTGGATACCTATGCAGAGATGAAGGGGCTGAACACTCAGCAGATCATCAATGGCGTTTGCCTTGATCCTCGTATTGGTACTCATTACAATAACCCGTCCTTCGGATATGGCGGCTATTGCCTTCCCAAGGATACAAAGCAGCTGCTGGCGAACTACGCAGATGTGCCGGAGAACCTGATTGAAGCTATTGTCGAGAGTAATAGAACTCGTAAGGATTTCATCGCTGACCGCGTACTGGAAATTGCTGGCGCTTACGAAGCCAATGATAGCTGGGACGAGAGCAAGGAAAAGGAAGTTGTGGTCGGTGTTTATCGCTTGACGATGAAGAGCAATAGCGATAACTTCCGTCAAAGTTCCATTCAGGGTGTCATGAAGCGCATTAAGGCAAAGGGTGCAACAGTTATCATCTATGAGCCTACGCTGAAAAATGGGGACACATTCTTTGGTAGCCGTGTTGTTAACGACTTGGAAGAGTTTAAGAAACAGAGCCAGGCAATCATTGCAAACCGTTACGATAAGAGCTTGGATGATGTGAAGGAAAAGGTTTATACAAGAGATATTTTCCAGAGGGATTAATGGAGACGATAGAACGGCGCAGAAAGGAGAACGGACAGTGATAAGAATTTTACAAGTTGTAAATGACATGCATCGCGCTGGGTTGGAAACGATGCTGATGAATTATTATCGGAATATTGATCGTGAGAGAGTTCAGTTCGACTTTCTGACGCACCGACCGGAGAAAAGCGATTATGATGATGAAATTGTTAGCCTTGGAGGTAAGGTTTACTATGCTCCGAGATTGTATCCACAGAATTACCCGGCATATTTCAAATATATGAAGCAATTTTGGGCGGAGCATCCGGAGTACAAAATCGTTCATTCACATATTGACTCCATGAGCTATCTCCCTCTTCTGACAGCGAAGAAGGCAGGTGTACCTGTGAGAATTGCTCACAGTCATAACACCTCTATTGACAAGGATTTTAAGTATATTCTGAAGCAACTGTTCCGATATGGTATTAACTCTGTTGCTAACTATCACTTAGCGTGTGGATCGGAAGCGGGACGGTTTCTGTACAGAAATGATGATTTCAAGGTTATTCCGAACGCGGTTGATGCTGAGCAGTTCTATTTCAATGCAGATGTCAGGGCTGATAAGAGAAAAGAATTGGGCCTCACAGCTCAGTTTGTTATCGGACATGTTGGGCGTTTGTCTTATCAGAAAAACCATGGGTTCCTGCTGAAAATTTTTGCTGAAATTGTCAAAAAAGAACAGAACGCGATTCTGCTGCTGGCAGGCACCGGCGAAAAGGAGCAGGAACTTAGAGCGTTGGTCGAGCAGCTTGCATTGAACAACCAGGTGGTGTTTCTTGGCAATAGGAGCGATGTCGCAGAGCTTTATCAGGCCATGGATGTTTTTGTGTTACCATCCCACTTTGAAGGAATTCCAGTGGTGGGTGTTGAAGCTCAGTTCGCGGACTTGCCTTGTGTTTTTTCTGATAAGGTCCCCAGCGAAGTCGCATTCAGTGAGAAAGTATGTTTTCTTCCATTGAGTGATTCTCCGGAAGCGTGGGCTAATCGAATTATTGCGTGTAGAGGGCAGGAAAGAAGTTCTGACCGGAATGAAATTGTAAATAGCCATTATGATATCAAAACTGCGTACAAAATTTTGCAGGATTACTATCTTGCCTTTTGATTGGTATTTGCAATATTTTTCGTGGAGGGAATAAATGGGAGTTGTATTATTTGAGAATAAAAGTGATTGCTGCGCATGCGGGGCTTGCCTGAATGTCTGTTCCAAAAGTGCAATCTCAATGAAACCGGACGCGGAGGGATTTTTGTATCCTGAAATCGATCCCAACAAGTGCGTGGAATGTGGCGTCTGCAAGAGAGTTTGCAAGTATAAAACATCAGACTTGAATGCTGTTGAAAGTACATACGCTGTGACAAATAGAGATGAGAAGCAAATTATGAAGGCTGCTTCCGGTGGCTTGTTCTCAGCAGCGGCTTCAGCTATCTTGTCGGATGGTGGGTGTGTGTTTGGTGCGACATTAACATTTGATAGCGGTCACCCCGATACACACCACATCATGGTAGAGAATAAAGAGGATCTTTGGAAGCTGCAAGGATCGAAGTATGTGCAGAGTCGGATTGGCAGGACATATCAGCAGGCAAAGGAATGCCTGCAGCATGGGCGAACGGTTCTCTTTTCTGGTACACCGTGCCAGATAGCTGGCTTAAAAAGCTATTTGGGGAAAGTGTATGAGAACCTTTATACAATGGATCTCATTTGCCATGGCGTTCCCTCTGCCGAATTCTTTGATGGTTATATTCAAGAGCTGAATAAGAAATATCGTGGCAAAGTAACAGAGTATAAGTTCCGCGATAAAACAAAAGGTTGGGGGATGAATACTGCCTTTGAGATTGTTCGCGGGGATAAGAAGACGACGATTTTTAAAACTGCAAAAGTTCAGTCATATCTTTCGCTTTTCTATGATTGTAAAATATTTCGAGAAAACTGCTACAGCTGCCCGTATGCCGGCTCAAGCAGAGTTGGAGACGTGACAATTGGGGACTATTGGGGTATTGAAAACGAACATCCTGAGTTGGATCATGATCCTGACTTTGATAAAGAAAAAGGCATTTCTTGCCTTCTAATCAATTCCCCTAAGGGACAGGAATTATTCGAACTTATAGAAAATCAGATTCATTTTGTTCCGTCCCAGTTTGCAAAGGTTGCGAAGACCAATGGGCAGTTAAAGGCACCTTCAGTCATGCCAATGGAACGTAATAATATCTTGGACATTAATAGAAGAAACGGATATGAAGGTGTAGAGCGCTATTTCAGCAGGAAATATCGTTATCAGATTTTACTCTATACTGGATATGATTTGATTCCGCAAAAAGTGCGCAAGAGGTTGAAGAAAATTTTGAAGAGGTAATTTGATGGTTGTAAATGTGATAACAAGACATGCTCCGACGAATTATGGTTCTCTGTTACAGGCAATTGCAACACAAAGAGTGATTATGAATCTGGGGCATGAGTGTCGAATAATAAATTATATTCCGAAATGCGAAACTGGCGTTAGGATGGCGATTACGCAGCTTGAACAAAAAACAAAGTGGAGACGCAATCCGATAAAAAAAGCGATATATCTAATGGTGGCGGAGCCTGAAACTTTGTTGATGGATAGAAAATTCTTGGCGATGAGAAAAAAATACCTGCTGATGGGACCCTGTTGTGCCACAACAGGGGAGCTTAAGAAATTGTATGCTGAGAAAAAGGACGAAGTTTTTCTTACCGGAAGCGATCAGGTGTGGGGACCTATCTCTACCGGACATTACGATCCAACTTATTTTCTTGATTTTGTCCCGAAAAGTTCACGCAAGCTTGCTTTTGCGGCCAGTTTTGGAAAAGCAATATTTGATGAACAAACACTCAAAGAATATAGAGTGCTTTTAAAAAAATATGACAGTTTGGCCGTTAGAGAGAACGTTGCGGTTGAACTCCTGAAAAAAATGGACATTTCGGCAAAGCAGGTACTTGATCCTACTTTATTAATGGACGCTGATGCTTGGTCCGAATATGTCAAACCAATGAAGAAACCTGAAAAATATGTACTTGTTTATCAGATACATGCAAATTCGGATTTAGATCACTACGCAGTGAAGTTTGCTGAAAAAGCAGAGTTACCATTGCTCCGCGTTTCACCGTTGCTTCACCAAGCAAAACGTAGCGGAAAGTTTGTGTACTGCCCTGATATCAGCGGATTTTTGGATCTCGTAAAAAATGCTACCTATATGGTAACAGATTCATTTCATGGTACAGCTTTTGCTATCAATTTCAATACACAGTTTGTCGAAGTGCTTCCGAATACAGGAACCAGCAACCGAAATCAGAGTATTTTAGAATTGACTGGACTGACAGATAGAATTGTTCGAGATTTGAATGATTTTTCATATATCGATCAGGAGATTGATTTTAAGGAAGCGAATGAAAAGATTGGTACAAGTAGAATAGAATCCATTCGGATTTTAGAGGAAATGCTGGCAGAGCAGATTGGAATTTGACCGTAAGGATAGTGGAGGATGGACGAATGAATATAGCTATTATATCTCACAGTGCCGGTGGTGGTGGAGCAGAACGTGTGGCTGTTAATTTAGCAAACCATTTATTGAACGAGAACGAGGTGTTTTTCTGTGCCGTACATTCAGATAGAAGGGAATATTATTTGGATTCGAAAGTTCAATATGATTATATAGGAACAGAAAGAGGCGGATTTAGAGGGCAGCTATCTATTGCTATTAATCTGAGAAAATACATAAAGAAAAATAATATAGAAGTCATGATTTCTTTTATTTCTGTTGAGGGTATTTTCTTGATTGGCAATAAAAAACTTTTTAAAATATATTCCTTGCGGAATGATCCGACAAAGTTCTTTAATAGTGGGCTTAAAAAGATCCTTAGAAATTTAGTGTATTGGGATGCGGATAAAATCGTATTTCAAACCCCAGATGCCAGAGATTATTTTTGCCAAAAGATCCGTGAACATGGAGTCTTGATTCCCAACCCTGTGAAGAGCGGATTACCCTACTGGAATGAAGAAAACCACCGAAAAGAAGTTGTGGTTGCATGCCGTATTAACAAACAAAAGAACCTTTTTATGCTATTGGACGCATACCGTATTGTTTGGGAAAAGCGGCAGGACTATAAACTTTCGATTTACGGAGAAGGGGAGCTGAAGGAAGCCCTAGTGAGGTACGCTGAGCAGTTGGGCATTTCGGAGGCGGTGAAATTTCACGGTTTCTCCAGTGAAATTCACAAAATTATGGCCGAATCGGCTATTTATGTTTCTTCCTCTGACTATGAAGGTATTTCGAATTCCATGTTGGAAGCGTTGGCAATTGGAATTCCGGCGGTATGCACGGATTGCCCGGTAGGTGGCGCTAGAATGTATATTCGTGACGGGGAAAATGGTTATTTGATTCCTGTAGGAGATGCGGATGTGATGGCTGATCGTATGCTCGCCTTAATGGAAGACAAAAAACTTGGAGAATCTTTTTCTAAAGAGTCTGTTAAAATTCGTGAAGAACTCACAGACGATAGAATCTTTGGTATGTGGAAAGCGTTGCTGGTTCGATAAGTTTCTCCGTAATTTGATTAAATGCGAGATCAAACTGGATTGTCTTTGTGAAATTTGAAGCAATCGGAAAAGGAGAATGGAATGAAAATCAGAATTAACAAATCGGCGATTACACAATATTTATTGATATACCTCATGTTCATAATTCCTGGAAGTTGTTTGTTTGCAAAGTACTGGACAGGAACTATGAAGTATTATGTGTTACTTATAGTCTATGCTGCCTTGATTGCTTTTAAGAACAAATATCAATCTCGGTATTCGATTTGCTTTCTTTTATTATTGTTGTTCTTTACTGTATTTTCTAGATTTTTGGTTGGTGGTGTAGGACTTTCTGCGTGGTGTCAGTTTGCTGTGTGTATTCTTAGCACACAAATTGCTATTTGTTGTGATAGAGAAAATTTTTTAAATAGATGGATTCAAACTGTTGAATTTTTTGCAGCAATTAGTATTGGGTTTTGGGCCGTCTTTTGTATTGCACCGAATTTAGTCAACCTTTGGCCGGCTCAATCTTATGATACTCAGGCACTGGGAACAGCAGGATGGGAAACATATTGGCATGGTAAAGGAGTACTTCTGTATAGCTACTTGGAAATTCATCCCACAAGAAATTGTGGCATTTTCACTGAACCAGGAGTCTATCAGATTGTTTTGAACATGGCATTGTTTGTGTTACTGTTTTGGAAAGATAAACTCTCTTTTGCAGCGGAAAGACGATATAGAAGATGCTTAAATATAATCTTAATAGGAATTATTACAGCTCAATCGACGACAGGTTATTTGGGATTGGTTCTCATCTTGTTTTTCTTTTATTTTACTCATCAAGAATATGCGGTGAGCCGAGTTAAATTTTACTTAATGGGATTGGTTTTTATTGCTCTCGTTGTTTTATTTGTAGATTATGCAACAAGAGCAAATGATAGTATTTTGTATAAACAGATTATCGAAAAACTATTTGGATCTTCTGGTAGCGGTTTTGATGTATCATCGGGGACAGGCCAGTATAGATTAGGAACCATGATGATTAGTCTTGCAACCGTTTTTCAGCATCCATTGGGAGTAGGATATGACGCGTTCTATGCAGCACGAAATGCTTTTGGAAGTGGTTTAGTAGCAGCAAGTCTTTTAGCTTTTGCTGCTGTTTATGGGATTATCCCATGGTTGATAGTTCTTGGAATGATATTCACGCCGGTGTTTAGATATCAAAGAAGAGCAGTTGCATTTTTGTATGTTTTGCTTTTTGTAAATACTACTTTGGCACAAACAGATTTGATATATCCGGCATTTTTCATGATTCCAATGTATTTGGTAGCAACTAAGAATATGAGGAGGTGGCAATAACCGATGAAGAAAACTCTTATGATATGCTCTAACGAAAATGCGTACTATTTTGATCATGTCCATATTCCGGGATTATCAATTAGAGGACTCTTTAAGAACCACGCTGAGTTCAATAATCCTGTACTCAAATTTCTCAGAAAAGCGAAATCGAGATGGACATGTTTCTTTTATCAGGATTGGTTCAAAAATATTGATTCATATGAAAAAATAATTGTATTAGATGTGGCTTATTCCTATGATTCTCAACTTCTACGAAATATTGCACAGAAAGCTACGAATTCTAAGTTGTATTTTTATTCTTGGAATATAGCAAAGGATGAATCAAAATTTGAAATTACTTATAATGCGGTAAAGGATTCCGGATTTCAGTTTTATTCATACGATAGAGGAGAGTGCGAAAAGTATGGTTTGAAGTTCAATACAATCATGTATGATCGCACCTTGACTTTGCAGACAGCTCATGAACAATATGATACTTTGTTCCTTGGATATTTAAAAGACAGGAAGGAAGATATTTTATCGTTATACGATATGTTTACTTCTGCAGGATTAACCCCAAGATTTGTTATTGTTAGTAAGGGAGAAAGAAAAGAAAAATTTCCATTTGAATATCGAGATGATTATGTAGGGTACTACGATTATTTAAAGATGGTCGGAACCAGTCGTGCCATATTAGATATTGCGCAACAGAAACAAGATGGATATTCGATGAGAGTGATGGAGGCAATCTTTTTTAATAAAAAACTTGTTACAACGAATACTGCGGTTAAACAATCAGTATTTTATGACGAAAATAATATCTTCATTGTTGACTTAAAAACAACTACTGCAGATGAACTTCAAGCTTTCTTTGCAAAGCCTTTTAGAAACTACAGTGACGAAGTTCGAGAATATTATTCCATAGAAGCGTGGGTTGACCGCTTTACCGAGTAGCTTTTGAAAGGAGAAGACTGTGTTTTCGGATATAAAGAAAAAAATTCGTAGAAAGATAGAATTATACAATTTTAAGCGAAATCATAGAGGTTTGTATGTCGATGGTTCTTTACAGCTTCGGCTTCCCAAGTATATATCATGTGGTTCCAATATCGCGATAGGAGAGAATAGCAAACTCTTGTGCTGGGATTCTTACAATGGTAAGAAATTTGAGACTTCTCCCTCAATTATAATTGGATCTGGGGTACGTACAACGCGGAACCTGACGATTCAATGTGCCAATAGAGTTCAAATCGGTGATAATGTGCTGATAGCGTCTGATGTTTTCATCATAGATTATAATCATGGAAATTCGCCACTTACAAAGAATTACCTAGATAATCCCTTAAATATTTCGGGGGGGGGCGTAACAATTGAGAATGGGGTTTGGATTGGGAATAATGTTATTATTCTTCCAAATGTAACAATAGGGGAAAAAAGTATAGTGGGTGCTGGTTCTGTAGTAACGAAAAGTATTCCTGCATACTCAGTTGCAGTAGGGAACCCGGCTCATGTTATTAAGCATTTTGATTTTGAGGCTAATATATGGATAGAGGATTAGAATGAACAAAATATTAGATAAAATAAAGAATGTGCCCATCGGAGTAAAAGCGGCAGCAGTGTATACCTTGGCATCTGTTTTTTCAAAAGGGCTGGCAATTATCACAGTACCAATTTTTACGAGAATCATGTCTACTTCTGAAATTGGTGTAGTTAATTTATATAATTCGTGGCATTCCATGTTGAATGCAGTAGTGACGCTTTCATTAACGTCTGGAGGTTATTCTGCCGCATTAAAAGAGTTTGGAAAAGAGAGAGATCAATATCAGTCATCGGTATTATCATTAACGTCTTTTGTCGCGTTAATTGTTGCTTTGATTTATATAATATGTCCGTCTTTTTGGAATGGACTGACCGGTCTGTCAACAGATTTAATGGTCTTGATGCTGATTGGCTTTTTTGTAGCCCCAGCATATGATTTTTGGCTTGCAAGACAGCGGTACGAATATAAATATAAACTTGCGGGCAGTTTAACAGCTATTACAGCTCTTCTTGCATCGTTATGTGCTGTAATGATTGTGCTTCACATGAACGCTAAGGAACTGTCTGACGTGGCGAATGGACGACTCTATGCATCGAATATCGTATCTTATATTGTTTACGGGATTTTGTGGTTCATCATTATTTTTAGAGGGAAAACATTTTTCAATAAGGAATATTGGAAATTCTCCTTACAATTGAGCATTCCTTTGATTGGATATGCCTTAGCTGCACAGGTTCTTAGCGTATCGGATCGGATGATGATTAGCAGAATGGTGGATAATAGTGCAGTTGGAATTTATAGTACTTTGTATACCGTTAGTTCGATATCTTTACTGGTATGGAGTGCGATAAATGCTTCTTTTATACCATATCTGTATCAGAATATTGAGTCAGATAAGAATGAAATAAAGAAATATTCACTTTTGCTTATGGGCGCTTATGCGATTGTGGCTGCATTATTAACATTCTTTGCTCCTGAAATTGTAAGAACATTAGCTACTGAGGAATATTATGAAGCGATTTATATTATGCCACCTATTGCTGGCGGTGTCTTTCTGACATGCGTATCCAATATGTACTCGAATATTATGATTTACTATAAGAAGACTCAATATATTATGTATGCTTCGATAGCTGCGGCAGCTACCAATGTTGTTTTGAACTATTTTTGTATTGCGAAATTTGGTTATATGGCTGCGGCATATACTACTCTGGTTGCGTATATCGTATTAGCTCTTGGAGAGGCTGTTTGTGCTCATGTGGTATGTAAAAAAGAGAGAGGTGCCAACTACGAGGTATACAATGATAAAGCGGTTGGACTGATGGCGGTTATGGCCATTCTACTATGCTTGAGCGGATTAATTTGGTATCAGTATGCTGTTTTAAGATATGGAATTATTATAGCTGGCTGTGCGGTTGGTGCCGTACTGGGATATAGAGTTATAAAAATGAGGAAGGTGAAGCAGTAAAGTTATACAAGATTATAGGTGCTCTTGTTTTCCGGCATTCTTTTGTTACCGAAACAATTCATTGCTGAAAGAGGATATGAAGCGCTACAGTGCTCCGTTTACTGGATACGAAAAGTTGATTTTTTTAATATCGAAACATAAACCTTTTAGGTCTGTGTTTTATTATCAAAATAAGAATACAAAATGGCGGTACATAGTAAAAGTTGTTTTTCCGCCACTTCAGACAGTGGAAATCGGAGAAATTATTGGGGGGGTTATACATCCCGCACTCTATAGCAGTGATATCCCCTTACAAGGCCGGTAAGAATTTGTCAGTGCTGCCGGGAGTTGTTATTGGTAAAAACGGGGAAGGTGACAGAAGTAAAACCAATCCTACGATTTTAGATAATGTTACCATTGGCGCAGGGAGTGTTGTGGCAAAGGATGTTTCATCGAATACAATTGTTGCTGGAAATTCTGCTCAAGTAATAAAAAATATAATTTTGACAAAGAGATTTGGAAAAAAAGAAGGAGGACTAAAAAGTGAAAGGTATCGTATTAGCCGGGGGCGCAGGTACACGTTTGTATCCCCTCACTATGGTCACATCGAAACAATTGCTTCCTGTTTATGATAAACCGATGATTTATTATCCACTTTCAACATTGATGTTGGCAGAAATCAAAGATATTCTAATTATTTCGACATCACAGGATACTCCGCGTTATAAAGAATTGCTCGGTGATGGCCATCAGTTTGGCATCAATCTAACATATGCTGTTCAGCCGTCGCCAGATGGGCTTGCACAGGCTTTTATTATTGGCAAGGAGTTTATAGGTGATGATACCTGCGCTATGATACTGGGCGACAATATCTTTTATGGCAATGGTTTGTTTGCACGTATGGATAATGCTAAGAGAATGGCAGAACAAGGAATTGCGACTGTATTTGGGTATTATGTAAGAGACCCGGAAAGATTTGGGGTGGTTGAATTCGATTCGGAGGGTAAAGTATTGTCCGTAGAAGAGAAGCCAAAGGCACCAAAAAGTAATTATGCAATTACCGGTCTGTATTTTTACCCTTCAGGTGTGGCATCACGTGCGGAGAGGGTTAAGCCGTCTTCCAGAGGAGAGCTGGAAATCACGACTTTAAATGATATGTATCTAAAGGATAATCTGTTGAATGTTGAACTGCTCAATCGGGGCTTTGCATGGCTAGACACTGGAACGATGGAAAGTTTACTGAGAGCGTCTGATTTCATTCATATGGTTGAGGAACAGCAAGGGGTTATGATATCCGCTCCTGAAGAAATTGCTTATAGATACAAATGGATTACAACGGAGCAGTTAAAAGAGGCCGCTGCGCTTTATGGAAAATCTCCTTATGGAGAGCATTTGAAGACTGTAGCGGAAGGAAAAATGAGGTGAGTATAATGAATATTATTGTAACTGGCGGCGCCGGATTTATTGGAAGCAACTTTGTATTTCATATGCTGGATAAGTACCCGGATTACCGCATTATTTGCTTGGATAAACTGACCTACGCAGGCAATTTGTCAACATTGGCTCCTGTGATGGATAACCCCAACTTCCGTTTTGTGAAGGCTGATATCTGTGATAGAGAGGCAGTATATAAGCTGTTTGAAGAAGAGCAGCCCGATATTGTGGTGAACTTTGCAGCAGAAAGCCATGTGGATCGTTCCATTGAAGATCCAGGTATCTTCCTGCAGACCAATATCATGGGTACTGCAACGTTGATGGATGCTTGCCGTAAGTATGGTATTACTCGTTATCATCAAGTGTCTACCGACGAGGTGTACGGTGATCTGCCTCTGGATAGACCTGATCTGTTTTTCACGGAGGAGACTCCTATTCACACCAGCAGTCCGTATTCTTCGTCTAAAGCTGCAGCTGATCTGCTGGTGCTGGCTTATCATCGTACATACGGTTTGCCGGTGACTATTTCCCGTTGTTCCAACAACTATGGCCCATATCACTTCCCGGAGAAGCTGATTCCTCTTATGATTGTTAATGCTCTGAATGACAAATCTCTGCCGGTTTATGGTGAAGGTCTAAATGTGCGCGACTGGCTGTACGTGGAGGATCACTGCAAAGCCATTGATTTAATCATCCACAAAGGACGTGTAGGTGAGGTTTACAATATCGGCGGCCACAATGAGATGAAGAATATCGACATCGTGAAGATCATCTGCAAGGCACTGGATAAACCGGAAAGCCTGATTACATATGTTACCGATCGTAAGGGTCACGATATGCGCTATGCCATTGATCCGACTAAAATTCACAATGAGCTTGGCTGGCTGCCTGAAACGATGTTTAAGGACGGCATCCAGAAGACTATCCAGTGGTATCTGGACAATAAGGAATGGTGGGAGACCATCATCTCTGGCGAGTATCAGAACTACTACGAAAAAATGTACAAAAATAGGTAAGGAGGAGTTCATATGGGACAAATTACAGTTACAAAGGCACCGATAGATGGGCTATATGTAATTGAGCCTACTGTACATGGTGACAGCCGAGGATATTTTGTTGAAACATATAACCAACACGATATGCATGAGGCCGGATTGGATATGGTGTTTGTCCAAGACAATCAGTCCATGTCACGCAAGGGCGTATTGCGTGGGCTTCACTTTCAGAAACAATTTCCACAAGGAAAGCTAGTGCGTGTAATTCAGGGTTCTGTTTTTGATGTTGCAGTTGATTTGCGTGCGAATAGTAGAACTTATGGTCAATGGTATGGGGTAGAGTTAACGGAGGAAAATGGTAAGCAGTTCTATATTTCGGAAGGGTTTGCACACGGTTTTCTTGTACTAAGCGAAGTCGCAAAGTTTTGTTACAAGACAACTGATTTTTATCATCCTGGTGATGAAGGCGGCGTGGCATGGAATGATCCTGAAATTGGTATTGTATGGCCGCAGCTTATCGGTAAATATAAAGGAAATGCATCCGCTGACGGCTATCAACTCATGGATGGAACTCAGTTAAATCTAAGTGAAAAAGATCAGAAGTGGATGGGCTTAAAAGACACATTCAAATTCTAAAGGAGAAACCAAAATTGAAAATATTAGTGACTGGTGCAAATGGATATCTGGGACAGGGGATTGTAAGAAGTATCTTGAATAATGGCCATTGTGTTGTAGCTACGGATTTTAACACCCAGTTTGTAGATGAGCGTGCAGAAAGAATTGTCTGCAATTTATTTGAAGTTGATAACCCGTATAGTTTCTTTGGCGAACCTGATGTGCTTCTCCATTTGGCATGGAGAGACGGGTTTGTTCACTATTCCAGTGCGCATATTGATGATCTTCCTAAGCACTATGCGTTTATTAAAAAAATGGTTGATGGAGGTATTCAACAGGTTGCTGTTATGGGAAGCATGCACGAAATTGGCTTCTTTGAGGGTAGCATAAATGAAAGCACTCCTTGTCATCCTACGACTCCGTATGGAATTGCAAAGAACGCATTACGCGATTTAACACAAATGATATGTAAGCAAAAAAATATTGTGTTCCAGTGGCTACGTGGCTATTATATTGTTGGTAATTCTAAGTTTGGCAGTTCAATATTCTCAAAGATTACAGCGGCCGTAGATGAAGGAAAGACAGAGTTTCCATTTACCTTGGGTCAAAATCAATATGACTTTATTGACTACCCTGATTTCTGCGCACAGGTTGCCGCAGTAGTTGGTCAGAAAAATGAGCAAGGGATTATTAATATTTGCTCAGGCAAACCAGAAAAATTGGCAGATAGAGTTGAGCGCTTTATTAAGGAAAATGATTATAGAATTAAGCTGCAATATGGAGCATTTCCAGATAGACCGTATGACTCCAAGGCAATTTGGGGTAATGACACAAAAATCAGAAAAATCATGGAGAACCAGACAAATTAAACGATAGACCAGCTAATGACGCGTTTTTGCCGCGTAGAATGGGAACTGTATCATGGGCATAATAAATAAAATATGGAAATATATAATGAAGCGCCAAAACCCGATGCGGTATGCTCGCAAGATGGGCGTAGTGCTAGGTGAAAACTGCAGACTTATTGGATTACCAGATTGGGGTAGTGAGCCATGGTTGATTTCTATTGGAAATCATACAGAGGTTTCCTTTGATGTAGCTTTTATAACTCATGATGGTGCTACCTGGTGTTTTAGAGATCAAGATGAGTATAAGGGAACATTAAAATTCGGAAGAATTCGAATTGGGAATAACTGTTTTATTGGTGCCCGCAGTACGATTTTACCAGGTGTTACAATTGGTGATAATAGTATCGTGGCAGTGGGAGCGGTGGTGAATAAAAGTATACCCTCCGGAGAAGTGTGTGGGGGGGGGTACCAGCCCATTACATCATGAAAACAAAAGACTATGCAGACAAGTGTAAAGAAAATACTCCTATCTATGATTTAGAAAACTATCGGAAGAATTTTCGTGAGGAGGTTAATTTGATCTGCGATAGGATGGAACATAGCATGTGAAATAAGGGATAGGGTCCGACAGCGAGGATAGTCTAGGTAATTAGGAGAATATTATTGGGTTCCATTGGGGTCAGACCCCAAGAAGAAATAATTTTTTTCTAAAGAAACTATAAACGAAAATGAAAGCATAGGCTACTGGCGCTGCTTTAATAATCACAAAAATCTTTGTGGAAGGCATGTTGAGTAGGCTTCAAGGCATGGAAAGGAGAACTATGAATACAACATTACTTATCATGGCTGCTGGTATCGGTAGCCGCTTCGGAACGGGAATCAAGCAGTTGGAGCCGGTAGATGCTTCTAACCATATTATCATGGATTACTCGATCCATGATGCAATCGAGGCAGGTTTCAATCATGTGGTATTTATCATCCGCAAGGATATCGAGAAGGAGTTCAAAGAGGTCATTGGTGATCGCATTGCCTCCATTTGCTCTTCTCATAATGTAACTGTTGACTACGCTTTCCAAGATATCAACGACATTCCGGGAACTCTGCCGGAAGGACGTACAAAGCCGTGGGGAACTGGACAGGCTGTGCTTGCAGCAAAGGATGTCATCAAGACCCCGTTCATCGTCATCAATGCAGATGATTACTATGGCAAGGAAGGCTTCAAGGCTGTCCATGAGTATTTGGTGAATGGCGGAAAGTCCTGCATGGCAGGTTTTGTGCTGAAGAACACGCTGTCTGATAATGGTGGCGTGACCCGTGGCATCTGCAAGATGGACGAGCAGAGTAATCTGACTGAGGTTGTGGAGACCAAGAATATTGTAAAAACTGCAACTGGGGCAGAAGCAGACGGCATGGCTGTGGATGTGAATTCTCTGGTATCCATGAACATGTGGGGCTTGACTCCAGATTTTCTGGATGTACTGGAAAAGGGCTTCAAAGAGTTCTTTGAGAAGGAAGTCCCGGGCAATCCTCTGAAAGCAGAGTATCTGATCCCTATCTTCATCGGCGAACTGCTGGAGCAGGGAAAGATGTCAGTGAAGGTTCTGAAAACCAATGATACCTGGTACGGCATGACTTACCATGAGGATGTCGCAGCAGTAAAGGACAGCTTTAAGAAGATGCTGGAGAATGACGTGTATAAGGCTGACCTGTTCAGTGATCTGTAAACAACGATGAAAGAAACGATTGATTTACTCGGAAAGATCCTCACAAACATCCTGACTGCACTCTATGAGCCGTTTGGATTCTCACTCCTGATCTCCTTCCTTGCAATGTTTTTCTACTTGTATGCGTATGAGCCTCAAAATGCCGGAAAAGGTTGGAAGAGTGCCATAGTGACATGGTATCAGAATTTCAAAGAGAGCGTGTTCTTCCGGAAGCTGTTCTTACTGGCTTTTGTGACATCGATGATCCTGTTTAGAACCCTGTTAAATCGGAACCTGTGGATGAATCCTTTATCCGATGTTATGGGCGGTTGGGGCATCTGGGAGACTGTGAACGGAGAGAGACAGCTAACCACTGAGTGCATCGAGAATGTGATCATGATGGTGCCGTTTAGTTCGGTAGTGGCGTGGACGTTCGGAGAGAAGATTGGGAACGGTTGGAAGAAAATACTGTGGTATAGCGGAAAGATAGCGTTCGTCTTCTCGATAAGCATAGAGATGCTGCAATTATTGCTTCGATTGGGAACGTTCCAGCTATCCGACATCTTCTATAACACAGTCGGCGGAGTAGTAGGTGGTTTGGTGTACTATGCGACGATGAAGCCAAGAAAGCGTCTGTAAAAGAGTATAGTTTTGTGATATACTAAAAAAAGACTTTTATGTTGTTCTCATACCTACACAATACTTAATTTAAACGATTATAATTTTGGAAAGAGGTTTGTGTCCTATGCCCAGAACTAAAGGTAGTAAGAATAAGCCCAAAACTGTGACTGCAGATTTTGCAACACAGATTGCAGAAAAGCAGTCCGCAAAGGAAGCACTCACAGCCGAGATCACATCCATTACCGCTAACATTGACACTTTGAAGGCTGACCTGAAAGAAAAGAAGACTGCTCTGAAGAAGGCTGAAAAAGAAATGGCATCCTTGGAAGCGAAGAAAGCAAAGGCAGATGCTAAGGCCGCTGAAGAAGCTAAGAAGACCGAAGCAGAGGCTGTGCTGAAGAAGTTGCTGGCAAGCGGCATGAGTGCGGATGAAATCCTCGAAAAACTGAAATAAGATATGCCGTGTGGACAAACTGAACTCCAGGAGTTCACACGGTAATTTTTGAAGGTATCTGTATAGTTTGCAACGGAAATAAAAGAATTGGAGCGTAAGAAAAATGAATTTATCAAAAATACACCACATCGCAATCATCGTATCTGACTATGAAGCTGCAAAGAATTTTTATGTGAACAAGCTGGGATTCTCTGTTATCAGAGAAAACTATCGCCCGGAGCGTAAGGACTGGAAACTGGATCTGCGTGTCAACGAATACACAGAGCTGGAGATTTTCGCTGAGGAAAACCCGCCGAAGCGTGTGAACCGCCCGGAGGCATGTGGTTTGCGTCACCTTGCGTTTTGCGTTGAGAGCGTGGAACAGACAGTGAAAGAACTGGCAGCAGTCGGAATTAAATGTGAGCCGATCCGGGTTGACGATTATACCGGCAAAAAGATGACTTTTTTCCATGACCCGGACGGACTGCCGCTGGAGCTGCATGAGTAATTATGGGAGAAAAAAGAGCGTATAAATCTCGGAAGCCAGGCGGCGGCCGGAAGAAGCTGAAGCCGGAGTATGATGCTGGGAAGAATCTAAAAGAGCAGATGGAAAGTGCTGTGGCGCTTTATGAGGAGGACTGCTCCCTCCGATCCATTGCAGATGTGCTAACCCTGAATCCCATCAAAGTAAGAAAGCTGCTCATCACGGCTGGTGTATATGAATCGGATGTGGCGGAGAAGGTACAGGATACCTTTAAGGAGTATCGAGAAACCCAGAACTATAAAGAAGCCATCCTCTCAACCGCAAATACTCTTCAACTTTCCAAAGCCTCCGTTACCTCGTACCTGCCATATCAGAAAGGCGTGTACTTCCCGAGTACAGCAGATAAAGAAAAAATTAGTGTTGGAGCAGAGCGGAGGCGGAGATACAGAGCAGTAAGAAAACTGAGATCAGAGCCAACAGAGGAGCACCTGTGGGAGACGGTCTTGCTTTATTCTGGTGTGCGCTTTAAAACCTATTCCGGCTTACCCTTTACCTATGAAATACGAAAAGGCAGAAGCGGCGAATACACAAAGGAACTGTGGATCGACCGCCGGGAGAAGAGTAAAAGCCTGGCGTGGAGTTCTGTGCTGCTGGCACTGCGGAATATGAAAAAGGTGGGAGAAGTGGTAGAACGCCCGAAAGCTCTGGGGGATATCCGGGGAGTGACCTACATATACGGAATGTTCTATCGGTTCGGACTGATCGATGTGCCGGAAGAAGTGAAGGAGAAGATAAAGAAAAATGATCGAGGCAATAAATACCAGAAGAAGCATTAGAAAGTATAAGAGCAAAGCTGTGGACAAAGAAGCAATCGTACAGATTCTTCAAGCAGGAATGCTTGCACCACCTTCAAAGAATCGCCAGCCGTGGAAGTTTGTTGTGGCAACGGAAAGTGCAAAAGCGGAAGCCTGTCAAGCAAACAAATGAATACAGGGAAACATCTCTGGCAAAGTCGCGGGTGATTGTTCGTAAGCCGAAAGTGCCAGTGACAGAATCCAATTATAAGGTGCTGCAATTCCTTGATTTGCTGAAAGATGTAGATGTGTATTCCGAAGTTACGGGAAAGCCTTTGCAGGAGCGATTATATCAATATATGAGCGATGCAAGTTTGAGCCTTTCAGAAATGGAACCGTATTTTTCTTATTACCCGGATAAGCTGTACAAAAACCTGGTAGAAACGAGGGTGATTTATAATGGCATACTTGCATAGTGATAGAGAACAATTCCGGGATGCGATTGACTTGGCCTATGAGCAGACTGGTGTTATGGTACAGGCAATCGAAAAAGATTATTATGTTACGATGTTACTGCGGCTTTTGGCTCAGAAGATGCCGTATATCGTTTTTAAGGGTGGCACATCACTGAGCAAGTGCCATAGATAGCCGTGCGGTGAAAGGTGCTGCACGGCTGTCTATAAATAATATCATATAGTTTATAACGAAAATCCATCACAGGGAGATGCAGAAACAGTGAAAACAAGAAAAACCGGCAGTGGCCGGAGAAAATCGAAGCCGGAGTATGACGCAGGGAAGAATCTGAAAGAGCAGATGGAGAGAGCGGCTGCGCTCTATGACTCGGATCTGTCTCTGCAGGCGATCGCGGATGAACTTGGCTTAAATCCAATTAAAATCCGGAAACTGCTGATCACGGCCGGCGTGTATGAATCGGACACGGCAGATCGGGTCCAGCAGACCTTTTGCAACTTCAGAAAAACGCAGAGCTATAAAGATGCGGTACTTTCCACGGCATCTGCCCTGCAGCTTTCAAAATCTTCTGTCACCTCGTATCTGCCGTATGAAAAAGGTGTATACTTTTCTTCAGAGGAGAGCGCGGAGAAGATCAGCGTCGGAGCAGAGCGTCAGCGGAGACATCGGGCGGTAAAAAAGCTGAGATATGATCCAACAGAAGAAAACCTCTGGAACGTGATTCTGGCCTATGTGGGAGTGCGTTTCAGGACTTACTCTGGGCTGCCGTTTACCTATGAGTTAAGAAGAGGCAGGAATGGGGAGTATACGAAAGAGTTGTGGATCGACCGCCGGGAGAACAGTAAAAGTCTGGCCTGGAGTTCGGTGCTGCTGGCTTTGGGAAATATAAAAGAGGTAGGGACCGTGGTCAACCGGCCGAAAGCCCTGGGTGATATCCGGGGTGTGAGCTATATCTATGGAATCTTCTATCGCTTTGGACTGATCAGTGTGCCGGATATCGTCAATAAATCGATGGGTGGAAAGAAAGCCAGATGAAATAATGGTGGAATGAAAGGTGGGGACAGATATCGAGTATGTGGAACTTATTATAGAAGATTTTAAAGAACCTGTACTTTACCTGGTTCAGGCGATATTCGTCAGTATTGTATGTCTGGTGCTGGTCATGTCTATTTATAAGATAAAAAATATGAAAAGCAGCTTCAGACAGGACGGCCATAAAGGAAGGATATTGTTATGGCTTCTGTTTATCAGTTATATTTGGGTCGTTATTCAGACTGCATTTTTTTCAAGGGAACCCGGGAGCAGAAAAAAGGTAAGTTTATTATTGTTTGAGACCTGGGGAAATACATTTCGTATGCATACCTATTTTATTGAAAATATCATCATGTTTGTCCCTTTTGGGGTTCTTCTTCCGATCCATTTTCATAAAATGGAAAAATGCCGTTATTGTGTGCTGACAGGTTTTTTGTGTAGTTGTGCGATTGAAACAGCGCAGCTTATTACACAGAGGGGATTTTTCCAGGTGGACGATATCCTTACAAATACAACAGGGGCTTTAATTGGATGGTGTGTGTGGAGAGGAGTAGGCAGTTTGTTTCATGAGGGAAAGCATGAAAGTACTGGTTTGCGGTAACCTTTCTGCAGGTAAAAATAGTAAAATATGGAGCTTGACGAACGTATGTTCTGCCAGTATAATGGAGATAAGTTATTTGGACAGAGCGATTTTGAGAAGATGGAAAAATCGTGAAAAGTCCTGGGGTGCAAAGAGAATGGAAAGTGTAAAGGAATAAGGCGGGGAAAAGGATACCGGGGGAGGAGACAGACTATGGCGGATAGAATGGGCAAGATGGACAGATCAAACAGAATCTACGCAGCGATCGATCTGAAGTCATTTTACGCCTCTGTTGAGGTGGTGGACAGAAAGCTTGATCCGATGACGACGCACCTTGTCGTCGCAGACCGGAGCCGGACGTCGAAAACGATCTGCCTTGCGGTGTCTCCTTCCCTGAAGGCGTACGGGATTCCCGGACGGGCGCGCCTCTTTGAGGTGGAGCAGAAGGTGGAAGAGGTGAACCGGGAGAGGAAACAGCACGCTCCCGGTGGAAAATTCACGGGAAGCTCCTGTGATGCGGTCGAACTGGCGAAAAGACCGGACCTTGCGCTGGATTTTATCGCTGCGCCGCCGCGGATGGCCCGCTATATGGAGAAAAGTTCAAAAATTTACCAGATCTATTTAAAATATGTGGCACCGGAAGATATCCATTCCTATTCGATCGATGAGGTCTTTATCGACCTGACTTCCTATCTTGAGACATACCATATGCCGGCGCATGAGCTGACGACACGGATGATCCGGGATGTGCAGAAAGAAACCGGAATTACGGCGACTGCGGGGATCGGAACGAATCTGTACCTTGCAAAGATCGCGATGGATATCATGGCAAAGCATATCGAACCGGACGCGGACGGAGTGCGGATCGCGACGCTGGATGAGATGAGCTACCGCAGATATCTGTGGGGGCACCGCCCGTTGACGGATTTCTGGCGTGTGGGCCGGGGATACGCAAAAAAGCTGGAAGAGCGCGGGATCTGCACAATGGGGGATATCGCCAGGTGTTCTCTTGGAAAGGAAAATGACTATTATAATGAAGATCTTCTGTACCGGATGTTTGGCGTCAATGCGGAACTTCTGATCGACCATGCCTGGGGGTATGAGCCGTGTACGATCTCGGATGTCAAGGCGTACCGGCCGGAAAACCACAGCGTCGGTTCCGGTCAGGTTCTTTCCTGTCCATATACCGCCCAGAAGGCAAAGCTCGTCGTACGGGAGATGGCGGACCTTCTGGCTCTGGAGCTTGTGGACAAAAAGCTGACAGCGGACCAGGTGGTCCTGACGGTGGGATACGATATCGAAAATCTGACGGATTCAAAACTCAGAAAGAACTACAACGGGGAGATATCCACGGACCGTTATGGAAGACGGATCCCGAAACACGCCCACGGCTCTAAAAATCTTGGCGGACAGACTTCCTCCACGAAACGGATCACGGAGGCGGTTATGGAGCTCTACGATGAGATCATGAATCCAAAGCTTCTGGTGCGCCGGATCGCGCTTTCCGCAAACCATGTGGTCTGTGAGGGAACGGAACAGAAAGCGCAGGAGTATGAACAGCTGGATCTCTTTACCGATTACGGCGCACAGGTGGAGCAGAAAAAGAAGGAAGAGGAAGAATTGGCGCGGGAAAAACGGATGCAGCAGGCGGTTCTGGAGATCAAGAAAAAGTTTGGAAAGAATGCGGTCTTAAAGGGAATGAACCTGAAAGAAGGCGCGACGGCGATACAGAGGAACAGCCAGATCGGAGGTCACAGGGCGTGAGCACATGGGAGAAATATAAGGATATTATTGATCTGCCGTATCCGGGAAAATCGAAGCATACCCGGATGCCGGTGGGTGACCGTGCAGCCCAGTTTGCGCCATTTGCGGCGCTCACCGGATTTGGTGCAGTGTTAAAAGAGACGGAACGGATCACGGAAAAGCGGATCGAGCTGGATGAATATGAAAAGGAAAAACTGAACGAAAAAATGCGGATGGTGATGGAAGAAAAAGAATCTCGTCCGGAGATTACGGTGACCTTTTTTGTACCCGATGAAAAAAAGGACGGCGGGGCATATGTGACGATCTCTGGGCATATAAAGAGAGTGGACGAGGAGAATCATCTGCTGATCCTGGAGGAGGGGGAACGAATTCTGCTGAAAGATATCTATGATATTTCGAGTGAATAACGATGTGCCAATATTTTGTTAACAAATTAACGAAAAAGCACTTGCGTTAATTTATTAACAATGATATAATGTACTTAAAGGTAAGGGAAATGCATCAGATGGCTGAGATGCTGTAAACAGAGCAGCAGCCTTTTCTCTACCAAAGGTTACCGGATTTAAAAATAACATAACCGTCTACAATGACAGAGTGTGAAAGGAGAACGGACATATGGCAAGATTTACATTACCGAGAGATATTTATCATGGAAAAGGATGTCTTGAAGAACTGAAGAATCTGAAGGGAAAGAAAGCATTTCTTGTTGTCGGCGGCGGATCGATGAAGCGCCAGGGATTTCTTGACAAGGCCGTTAATTACTTAAAAGAGGGCGGAATGGAAGTAGAAGTTTTTGAGGGCGTAGAGCCGGATCCATCCGTGGAAACTGTTATGAGAGGCGCGGAGGCGATGCGCAAGTTTGAGCCGGACTGGATCGTATCCATGGGCGGCGGTTCCCCGATCGATGCGGCGAAGGCGATGTGGGCATTCTATGAATACCCGGAGACTACATTTGAAGATCTGATCACTCCGTTCAGCTTCCCGGAACTGAGACAGAAAGCGAAATTCGCGGCGATTCCGTCCACATCCGGTACAGCTACAGAGGTAACAGCGTTCTCTGTTATCACAAACTATCAGACAGGCGTAAAATATCCGCTGGCTGACTTTAATATCACCCCGGATGTAGCGATCGTAGATCCGGATCTCGTGATGGGACTTCCGGTCAAGCAGGTTGCCTATACCGGCATGGACGCCCTGACCCATGCGATCGAGGCGTATGTATCCACATTAAACGGACCGTTTACGGATCCGCTGGCACTCCAGGCCATCGAGATGGTTCTCGAATATCTGCCGGCTTCCTACAATGGAAATGAGCATGCGAGAGAGGAGATGCACTACGCACAGTGCCTCGCGGGAATGGCATTCTCCAACGCGCTTTTAGGAATCGTTCATTCTATGGCCCATAAGACAGGAGCTGCGTTCTCCACCGGACATATTCCGCATGGATGCGCGAACGCGATCTATCTTCCGTATGTCATCCAGTATAACGCAAAGGATACCGTCGCGGCTGACCGTTATGCGGAGATCGCAAGAAGAATGGGATTAGAGGGAAGATCCAGACAGGCCCTGATCAACAGCCTCTGCGCGAAGATCAATGAATTCAATGAGAAGCTGAGTATTCCGAAGACCTTGAAAGAATTCGGTATCAATGAGGACGAATTCAAGGAGAAAGTGGACCATATCGCGGAACTTGCGGTGGGTGACGCATGTACCGGATCCAACCCGAGATCGATCGATCCGGCGAATATGGCGAAGCTGCTCACATGTACATATTACGGAACTGAAGTTGACTTTTGACGATAATTTGAGACGCGGCTGTGAGGGTGCTAAGCAGCTGCGGGAAAGATTATCCGCATAATATAAATATTGTGGTGTAATCAGATCTTGTGAGGAGATCGAATTGGGAAAAGTTCTGCCGGATATTTCCGGCAGAGCTTTTCTGCTTTAGAGGACATATTAAGCCTGATTCAGAACTGAAAATTCCGTACAATACAGTGAGGGCAGTGGATTTTTCTGATTTGGAATGCGAAGCATCGGATACGAGGTTTTTCTATCATTCTATTGACTTTCTGTAGAAGCCACTCTATAATATATGGTATTGAATACTACATCACGGGGAAAAATAAATGAGAACCGTGATAGGGGAATAGAGCTGGAGGAAGCAGTATGAATTATAGAATTATTGGGGATAGCTGCCTGGATCTTACTGAGGAGCAGAGGAAGGACCCGCATTTTACCCTGATCCCGTTTACACTTATGGTGGAAGATCACCAGTTTGTCGACGATAAGAATTTTAACCAGAAGGAATTCTTAAAGATCGTAAAGGAAAGCCCGGAGTGTCCGAAGACTGCATGCCCGTCTCCGGAGACATTTAAGGAAGCTTACTGCTGTGAGGAGGAGAATGTATTTGTTATTACGATCTCTTCCCACCTGAGCGGATGCCATAACAGCGCGGTTCTCGCAAAGAATCTTTATGAGGAAGAGTTCGGAACCGGAAAGAAGAACATTGTGGTGATTGATTCTGAATCCGCATCTACCGGAGAAGTAAACCTCGCACTTTATGTTCAGGAACTCTGTGAGCAGGATATTCCGTTTGACGAGATCGTAAAGAAAACTCTTGAATACCGTGACAGACAGAAGACGTATTTTGTCCTGGAAACTTTGGACACATTGAGAAAGAACGGACGACTCACCGGACTTCAGGCGTTCTTCGCAACGAAATTAAATATTAAGCCGGTTATGGGTGCAGACCACGGCGTGATCATCAAACTGGATCAGGCCCGCGGAATTCAGAAAGCGCTTCAGAGAATGGTGGAGATCGTTGTGAAGGAAGCTGGAAACACAGAGGAAAAACGTCTCACGATCGCCCACTGCAATGCGCCTGAGCGTGCGCAGTATGTGAAGGAGAAATTTGAGCAGACTGCGAAATTCAAAGAGATCATCGTCACAGAGACAGCCGGACTTGCTACTGTTTATGCGGGAGATGGTGGAATTATTGCAGCGGTATAAACATAAGTTTATTAAAAAGGTCCAGTTTTTTATGAGCAAAGCTGAAAAGTTCAACTCATAAAAACTGGACTTTTGTGTTTGGACAGTAAAAATAACGAGTGGTAGTTATTTATATATTTTTGACCGGATTCGCAAGCATCATCCCCTGGTAAATATGGTTCTCTTTCAAATATTTCGCAATCGAATTCAATACCAGTCTCTTATTCCCGCTCCATTCCGGTGCGATCAGCAGTGATTTTGGTCCATCCCCGCTGATCCTGTGGATCACGGTCTCCGGAGGAAGAATTTTTAGGCAGTCGCCGATCAGCTCCAGATATTCCTGTAGTTCCAGCGTGCGAAACGCGCCGGACTCATATAGATCTGCCAGATTTGTCCCTTTCAGCACATGAAGCAGCTGCAGCTTGATCCCGTCCACATGCATGCTGCCGAGATAGCGGACAGTCTCCAGCATCTGTTCCTTCGACTCGCCAGGCAGTCCGAGGATCACATGGACGATCACCGTGAGACCAGCGGCCTTCAGCCGTCGGTACGCGTCCTCGAAGATGGGGAGAGCATATCCCCGGCGGATAAGCTTTGCCGTGTCCTCATGAATCGTCTGCAGGCCAAGTTCAACCCAGACCGGTTTTTCTTTATTCAACCGGGAGAGCAGTTCCACAGTCTCATCCGGAAGGCAGTCTGGTCTTGTGCCGATGGAGAGGGCGCAGATTTCCGGGAGTTTGATGGCCTCGGAAAAAAGCTGTTCCAGGTAAGAAAGCGGGGCATAGGTATTTGTGTAAGACTGGAAGTACGCGATATAGGAGGCGTCATCCCCGGATATCTTCCGGCTGACGCGGGCCTTCGCAAGGTCTGCCTGTTCCCGGAGAGTGCCCGCCTGTTTTTCCGCAAAATCACCGGAGCCGCCGGCGCTGCAGAAGATACAGCCGCCGGTTTCCAGCGTCCCGTCCCGGTTCGGACATGTCATGCCGCCGTCCAGGGCAATCTTGTAAATCTTTTTTCCAAATATTTTCTTTAATTCATAGTCGAGAGAGTGGTACGGCTTGCCGTTCCAGTCGGTCTGCATCATATCATGAAATCCTTTCCAGCAGAACAAAGTTTTCCTTGCAACACATATACGAGGTATTATATAATAATAGAAGGTTTCTTTTCAACTGGGTTTCCAGAAAATAAGGGAAAAGAAAAGAGAAAAAAATAAAAACATCCAAACAAAAATATCCGCCAAGGCGGATCGAAAAGGAGATTGGGGTTATGGATAGAGAAGCTATAAAGAATGCATTACAGAGCGAGAAAGCGTCCAGATTTTTCAAGGAGATGTACGGAAACGGCGCTGCTGAGAACGAGAAGCGCTATGAGCATGTTCTCGAGGGATTCGAAAAGACATTTGGTGAGAACAATGTGAGTCTCTTCACATCCGCTGGCCGTACCGAGATCAGCGGAAACCATACGGATCACAACAACGGAAAGGTTCTGGCCGGAAGCATCAACCTGGACTGCGTTGCCTGCGCAGCGGCAAACGGGACCGATGAGATCCATATCATCAGTGAGACATACAACCAGAAATTCACGATCAATATCAAAAACTTAAATCCGAGCGACAAGATGGCTGGAACCATCGACCTTACAAAGGGAATGTTAGCTGGCTTCCAGGAGATGGGATATAAGATCGGCGGTTTCGACGCTTACATCACAAGTAACGTGATCAGCGCCGCCGGAGTCAGCTCCTCCGCTTCCTACGAAATGCTGATCTGTTCCATGATCAACGAGTTCTTCAATGACGGAAAAGTGGACGTCGTTACATATGCCCATGTCGGCAAATACGCGGAGAATAAATATTGGAATAAGGGATCAGGACTTCTCGACCAGATGGCATGCGCGGTGGGCGGCATGATCACTATCGACTTCAAGAATCCGTTAGAGCCGGCAGTCGAAAAACTCGACTACGATTTTGGTGCTCAGGATCACAGCCTGATCATCGTCCAGACCGGAAAAGGCCATGCGGACTTAAGTGCTGAGTATTCCTCCATCCCGAATGAGATGAAGAGGGTGGCAGCTGTGTTTGGAAAGGAAGTCTGCGCGGATATCACAGAAAAAGAAGTGATCGAGAATGCGGCCAAAGTGAGAAAAGAGGCGGGTGACCGCGCGTTCTTACGTGCCCTTCACTTCTTTGAGGAGAACAAGCGTGTTGAAAAACAGGTTCAGGCATTAAAGGAGAACCGCTTCGATGAGTTCTTGAAGCTGATCACCGAGTCCGGAAATTCCTCCTGGAAATGGCTGCAGAACTGCTATGTTCCGGGATCCGAGGAGCAGGGAATCACTTCCGCACTGGCGCTCACAGAATTATTTATCAAGGAGAAAGGCTGCGGTGCATGCCGTGTTCACGGCGGCGGATTCGCGGGCGTTATTATGGCAATGCTGCCGAATGATGTGACAGATGAGTATATCTCCTACATTGAAAAAGCGATGGGACCGGGAAGCGCGTACCGCATGAGCATCCGCCCGTACGGCGCTGTCTGCGTGGACAGATATATCGCGTGATGATGGAACAGAAAAATATGAGGGTGCTCCTTATTTCTGCTGCCGCCTGCATGCTTGCTGCCTGCTCAAAACAGGACTCCGGCGCTTCTGAGACGGGAAAACTCATCATGGGAACCTTCACTGAGGACAGCGTGACAGACCGGGCAGGAAAAGCCGTGGCGGCGACCATCAGCAACACAGTCCCTGGAACCTATGTGGAGACATGGCCGTCAAAGGGGGCTTATGTGAATCTTGAGCACCTGTTTGACGGAACTTATGATCTCGTGATCGTCCCGGCGGGGGCTGCTTACGAGGCGTATACGGGAACCGGTGTATGCGAGGGAGAAAAACAGGAAAAACTCCGTGCGGTGGCGGCTTGTTACCCCATCGTTTCCACCTGGGCGTCCCCGAAGAAACTTGGGCTCTCGAAGGTACAGGAGTTAAAAGGACATCCTCTGGCGGTTGGAAACGAAGGTTCCGCGACCGCGAAGGTATCCGGCGAGGTGTTCGATGTTCTTGGAATCGATAAGGAAAATTCGGAGATCTGGTATTACGGAATCAAGGGCGGAGCCGGCGGGATCCGTGACCAGTGGGCCGATGGGATCCATGCGTTTTCGGAGAGTCCTGTTCCGGCTTACCAGGAGCTGGCGTCGGAGGATGCGGTCAGGTTTTTATCCTACACGGATGAGGAGCTGGACGAGATCCTGGCCGGACACCCGGAGTACAGTAAGATCACGATCCCGGCGGGAACCTACGAAAATCAGGACGAGGAGATCACGACGTTCTGCGAGAAAGTTCTGGTCTGCGTGTCCGCGGATATGGACGAGGAGCTTGTCCATGAGATCGCCTGGGCACTGGAGGTCAACGGTCCTGTGTATACAGCCGGACAGGCGTTTATGCGGGCGATGGACGATAAAGAATTCCGGGCTTTAGAGATCCCGATTCCGCTTCATGACGGGGCGAGACGGTATTATGAGGAAGAGGGATACTTTGAACAGTAAAAGGGAGCCATGGCTTTTTGAATGACAAGTGCAGGTGACTGCATTTGATGCAGAAACTGCTGAAATGGATCGAATAGAAAATATAATATAGTTGATCGTATGGCGCGGAATATTGGCGAAAATAACAAGCGGTCTTTTGAGAGACCGGGAAAAGGAGATGTCCTATGTTGTACAAAGAACTGATCGAATTATTTGACATGTTAGACAATGCAGCAGCGTCCGGCAGCGAGGTGGTGGAGTACTTTAGATCCATCGATCCCATGTGTCAGGTGGAAACGTATCCGCTTGAAGGACCAAAAGGCCATACGGATATGGTGAGAATCCTGATTCCGGGGAAAAACGGAAAATCAAAGGGCGGAAACGCCGGAACGATCGGGATTCTCGGACGCCTCGGCGGCCTGGGGGCAAGACCGGAACAGATTGGGTTTGTCTCCGACGGTGACGGTGCATTGACAGCATTAGCGGTTGCCGCAAAGCTTCTCAGAATGCAGGCAAAGGGTGATTTCCTTGAGGGCGATGTGTTTATATCTACGCATGTCTGCCCGGACGCTCCGACAGCTCCACATGAACCGGTGCCGTTTATGAACTCCCCGGTGGAGACATGGCAGGTGAATAAAGAGGAAGTGACGGACGATCTGGACGCAGTCCTGGTTGTGGACACCACAAAGGGCAACAGGATCATCAACCACCGTGGATTCGCAATCTCACCGACGGTATGCCAGGGATACATTTTGAGAGTCAGCGAGGATCTTCTCGATGTGATGCAGACGACAACAGGAAAACTTCCTTATGTATTTGCACTGACACAGCAGGATATCACACCTTACGGAAATGGAATCTTCCATTTAAACAGTATCCTGCAGCCTGCGACGGCGACAAAAGCCCCGGTGGTAGGTGTTGCGATCACGACAGAGACGACCGTTGCCGGATGTGCGACGGGAGCTACTCATATGGAAGATCTGGATGAGGCGGCCCGGTTTATGATCGAGTCGGCGAAGGCATTCGGAAGAGGAAAACTGAGTTTTCTGGACAAAGAGGAGTTTGCGCGGATCAAGGAGCTTTACGGCAGCATGGACCACTTCCAGACGCTTGGAAGAAAGAGTGAAGAGGCGTAAGCTCCGGTTTTAGCCGGATTCCGGCAGCATATGTAATTTTTTAAGAATTTTGACAGAAATTTATCATAAATCCCGGTGGAAAAAATTTGACAGGTTCCGCCGGGATTGTTACAATTACGGGTAGAGTAAAAATTGTAACAATATGCAATGACCGTCTATGGGACGGGGTGATGGAGAACATACATGTCAGACAGAGAAATAATAGAAGAAACTAAGAAGGATGCTCCGGATCAGATGGAGCCTGTGATCCCGGAGGCCAAAGCCGCAGAAGCCGACAGCACAGAGCCGGAGGCCGAAGCAGCAGAAGCCGACAGCACAGAGCCGGAGGTCAAAGCAGCAGAAGCCGACAGCACAGAGCCGGAGGTCGAAGCAGTAGAAGCCGACAGTACAGAGCCGGAGGTTAAAGCCACAGAAGCCGACAGTACAAGATCCCGTTCTGTGGGAAGACGTTCCGGGAATAGAAGGGTAAAACAGCAGACGGGGCGCACGAAAAAGGAACATCAGGCGAGTCAGCGTGAAAATATCTTAAGACTGCGTGAGATCAAAAAGAAAAAGGCGGCAATGCCGTATATGAAGATCCTCGCGGCAGGCGGAGCGGCTGTTGCGGTGGTCGCAGTGGTTGCGGTTGTGGGAACTGTGATCGGAAATCACAGGGACACTTTTTCCAGAGGCATGAAGGTTGAGACCGCAGCGGCTTCCTTAGAGACAACGGAGGCTGCGTCCGAGAGCACCGGGGAGAGAAATATCGTTCTGGAGACGACACTTTCCGCCGAGGAGATCGCATCTAAGGAATATGAAAAGACAGTCCAGAGCATTGTGGACAGCTATGCGAACCTTGGTATCGCGGAGGTATCTGGCTATCTGAACGTCAGAAAGACCCCGGAGAGCTTCGGTGAGGTCGTAGGAAAGCTGCCGAAGGGCGGTGCCTGCGAGATCCTGGATACCTCCACGGATGGCTGGTATAAGATTTCCTCCGGCGGTGTGACCGGCTATGTAAGCTCCCAGTATGTCTATACCGGGGACGAGGCGAAAAAGCTGGCAGCGGAGAACGTGGCAGAGCGCGCGGTGATCGACGCGGATAAGTTAAATGTCCGTTCTGAGCCGAAGGCGGATGCCGACGTTGTGGATCAGGTATTTAAAAACGAGAGATATGACATTAAGAGCCAGCAGGACGGCTGGGTCCAGATCTCCGACGGATATATTTCCGCGGATTATGTCACCGTAAAATATGCCCTGGATGAGGCGATCAAGCAGGATATGAGACAGACCGTCTTAAGCCTCTATGACAACCTCGGTGTATCCAACGTATCGAACTATCTGAACGTCCGTGACAACCCGGATGAGAATAAAGGCAAGATCATTGCGAAACTGCCGAGCAACGCAGGCTGTGATATCCTGGACACCTCTACGTCGGGTTGGTACAAGATCCGTTCCGGAAACATTACCGGTTATGTAAAATCCGAGTATATCCTCACCGGACAGCAGGCGAAGGATAAGGCGCTTCAGGTTGCAAAGCTTATGGCAATCTCCAACACGGACGGCGTCAATGTCCGCACAGAGCCGAACACGAATTCTTCGATTTATACACAGATTTCCAACAGCGAGCGATTCCTTGTAGCGGATCAGCAGGATGGCTGGGTAAAGATCGAGATCGATGATCAAGATGCGTACCTGTCCAGTGATTATGTGGATGTCAAGTATGGCCTGGAAGAGGCGATCAAGTATACACCGGTGGTTGAGGTTGCGGATAATTCTTCTAAGAATGACTCTAAGAGTAATTCGAAGAACAACACGAAGAATAATTCCAGCTCAAAGAACAGCGGAAAGAAGAAGAGCGCAAACGATGGCGCAGCCGGATCGAAGTCCGGAAGCGTTTCCTCCAAGCGTGCCCAGATCGCGAACTACGCGGTTCAGTTCGTCGGAAACAGATATGTCTACGGCGGAACGAGCCTGACAAACGGAACGGACTGCTCCGGATTTACAATGTCCGTCATGGCGAAATTCGGCGTATCCCTGCCGCATAACTCCGGCGCGCAGTCAGGAAGCGGAAAGTCGATCACCTCGAGCCAGATGCGTCCGGGTGACCTTGTATTCTACTCCGGTAGCGGCGGGATCAACCATGTTGCGCTCTATATCGGAAATGGCCAGGTGTGCCATGCGTCCAACGCGAGATCCGGTATCAAGATCTCCACATGGAACTACCGTACTCCGGCGAAGATCGTGAATGTACTTGGCGATTAATTGAAAATTGGAAGATTTCGGACAGCCTGGTAGAGATGCCGGGCTGTCTTGATAAGGGAAGTAAAATCGGATGAAATGAATTCCTCAGACAGGGAAGCCGGAACACGTTAAGAATTTTCCGGGTGAATCAGGTCCGGAATGTATGGGAAGGAAAGAATATGGAGAAAAAGAAGAGTATTAAAAGACCTGTTGCAGGTTTCTGCGCGGGACTTGGCATCCTGTTCGCCGCGTCGGTGCCGATGACGGCGTTTGCGGACACAGTTTATGTGAACGCGTCAAAGTTAAATTACAGAAATCAGCCGTCCACAACATCCGGGGCGGTGCTTGGAACACTGCCCCGCGGGACAGAACTCTCCAGAGTGAAAAACAATGGGGAATGGAGCGAGGTGCAGATCGGTGGGGCGAAGACGACCGTCTATGTGGCAAGCCGCTATCTTGTGACCAGCAAGCCGCAGAGCAGCACTGCGAAAACGGGGGCGACAACTGCGGGCGGAACGTCCACGGTCGCTGCCGATGGAACCGTGACAGTACCGGACTCCTTAAAGGCGTATGTGGATAAGGCTTATCAGGTCGGGATGGATCCCAACTGGAAATATGCGGGGATGTCCGCAATCAACAGCGGATGTGCGGTATTCTATCACAATGGAACTGCAAACCGCAAAAACAAGGTAGTAGCCGTAAATGCTGGACACGGAACATCCGGCGGATCGAAGATAAAGACATTCTGTCACCCGGATCAGACGGCGAAGGTGACAGGTGGAACGACGGGCGCAGGCGCGACAAAGGCGGTGGCGGTATCCGGCGGAATGACATTTGCGGATGGAACGGCGGAGAGCACCGTGACACTCCGCATGGCACAGATCTTCCGGGATAAGCTTCTGGCAGCGGGATATGATGTGTTGATGATCCGTGACGGAAGCGATGTGCAGCTTGACAATGTGGCGAGAACTGTTATGGCGAACAACAAGGCGGACTGCCATATCGCCCTGCACTGGGATTCCACGAAGACGGACAAGGGCGCATTTTACATGAGTGTGCCGAATAATGCCGCCTACCGTGCCATGGAGCCGGTGGCGTCCCACTGGGAGTCCCACAATAAGCTTGGAAGTGCGCTGGTGGGCGGATTGAAGCAGAATGGTGTGAAGATCTTCTCGTCGGGATCCATGGAGATGGATCTGACCCAGACGTCGTATTCTATGATTCCGAGTATTGATATCGAACTGGGGGATGGGAAATCTGCTCATGATGATGTGACGTTGGGGAAACTGGCGGATGGGCTTGTTGTCGGTGTGAACAGCTTTTTTGGACGGTAAATTTTGGAGAGTTATATCAGGGAAATTTAAGAGAATACTGCTGCCGGGAAAATACCTGGCGGCGGTTCTTGAAAAACGGCACACCGAATTCTCGTTACTTTAGTGATGAGTCAGGTGTGCCAAATAATTTATCAAGACACAGAACCAGTGTCTGCCGCATATAGGAACATATGATATCATGTAAACATGGATTGTGCAGTTACCGTCAGTGACCGAAACCGGGATCAGGTGATGGCATATATTGAGGGACAAAAAGAGAAGGAAAGAAGAATGTAGGGGACTTTCCGTATAAAAAAACACCATCTCACAATGGAAATGGTGTTTTTTTCAGTGGACCTGATCGGATTCGAACCGACGACCCCCACAATGCGAATGTGGTGCGCTCCCAACTGCGCTACAAGCCCATAACGATATTTTTTTGACTTCATTATTATCGCACCACAGAGGATGGATGTCAAGATTTTCCATGGGAAAAAGTGAAGAAATTTTGCTGGGATTTTTGATAGTGCGTGTATGAAAGAATCGAACATATGGTTGTATACAGGCGGAAAATGTGGTAAAATGAGAGGCAGAAGTTAAACAGGGAGAGAGGGGATCATATGATATTGATCGTATGTGTGGATGACCATAATGGAATGATGTTCAATCACCGCCGCCAGAGCCAGGACCGCGTCCTGCGGGCAGATGTGTTGGAGCTCACGGCAGGGAAAGCACTGTGGATGAATGCGTACAGCAGAAAGCAGTTTACGGAGAATGACGCGGATGAAATACGGGTGGATGAAATGTTTCTCGATGCTGCGGGGGACGAGGAGTTCTGCTTTGTGGAGAATGCGGATGTTTCCGGCTGTGTGGAGCGGATCGAGGAGATCTATGTGTACCGCTGGAACAGGGATTATCCGGCGGATGTGTATTTTCCGGTGGACCTTGGCGGCTGGAAGTGCGAGGAGACGAAAGAATTTGAAGGATCTTCCCACGAGAAAATTACCAGAGAGAGGTATACCCGGTAAAATTATGAAGGTATGATAAGCAGAGTGACGCTGAAGGCAGTTCCAATTCCGATAGTTCAGAAAATATAGTGGGACATTGGAGATGGGGACAAGAGAGCATGTACAGAGCATTTGACGGAAAGGCGGACTGCGATAGAAAATATGGCAACAGAGGAGAACGACAGAAGATGAAGAATTTAAGAAAATGGCTGCTGTGCGTGATCGCGGCAGTCTCTTTGACAGTGACGGCCTGCCAGGGCGATGCCGCGGCTAATGCCAGTGTGGCGGCAGATGTTGCCCATGCGGCGGGAAATATTCTTGGAAGTCTTGCCGAGACGGCAGAGAACTCCGGTTCCGGGAACAGCAGCGGGCAGGGGCGCGAAAACTCATCGGGGATGGCCGGGACCTCATCGACAACCGGAGAGTTTAGCCTTTCTGATGTCCCGGAGTATACCGGATCACCTTATGTGGCGGTGAACGGAAATGTTCCGTATTTCACGGAGGATGATCTGACGGAAGTCTCATTCGAAAGCTACAGTGACCTGGATTCCTTAGGGCGCTGCGGAGTGGCGTACGCTTCCGTCTGCACCGATACGATGCCGACAGAAAAGCGCGGTTCTATCGGCGAGGTAAAGCCGACGGGATGGGTCAATGTGAAATATGATTTCGTGGACGGAAAATATTTGTATAACCGCTGCCACCTGATCGGATATCAGCTCACAGCGGAGAACGCGAATGAGAAGAACCTCATTACGGGCACGAGATATTTCAACGTCCAGGGAATGCTGCCGTTTGAGAACCTGACAGCCGACTACGTAAAAGAAACTGGAAATCATGTACTGTACCGTGTGACACCGATCTTTGAGGGAGATAACCTTGTGGCATCCGGAGTCCTGATGGAAGCGGAGTCTGTGGAGGACGAAGGCGACGGAGTCCTGTTCTGTGTTTATGTTTACAATGTTCAGCCGGGAGTCACGATCGACTATGCGACGGGAAAGAGTGAACTGGCGAAGGACGGAAGTACAGGAAGCAGTCAGAGCGGAAGCACGTCAGATACCGGGAAAACGTCAGGTACGTCGTCTGCTGGAAACAATTCATCAGGGGCATCCGGAGGTACCGGAAAAACTGATGCAGGAACCTCTGGGAAAGAGAGCGGAACCTATATCCTCAACACGAAGACCATGAAATTCCACCGACCGGACTGTGATTCTGTGAAGAATATTAAGTCTGAGAACCGAAAAAAGTATACGGGGGAGCGGGAGAAGCTGATTGATGGGGGATATGGGGCTTGTAAGAGTTGCAAACCGTAGGAAATATTTAAACAATATATAAAATCAAGACAATAACAAAAAGCCCGACTTCATGCGTTTAGAATGCATGGAGCCGGGCTTTTGTTTAGACCATATTTGCCATAAGACCAAACGGAAATATTAGAGATTAATCATGATGTGAGAAATCATGAAACATCTTTTCCGCAGTGCCTGTATCTAAACGAAAAGATTTACATAACTGCTGAATGATTTCGGAATCGGTAAGATTGTGTTCTCTTAGAACACTTATAATCGCATGGATTCCCTCAAGACGCCCTTCTTCAAGACCTACCTTACGTCCGATATCAATACCAGTAGATAAAATACTCATATGTGCATCCTCCCATTCTTCACTCTGCTTTACTTCAGTAACAATTGCGTCCAGCCTGCGCTTCCTTGTGCTTCATAACCGCGAGAAAAAGGGCGAAATCGCTGAGATTGACATTCATAAAATCGGGCGATTCCCTGTACTCTTCAGTGGAAATGAGAGCATGGATCAGTAGATTTTCCATTCAGTTACCTTCCTTTCCTGGAAAATTGGGCAGGAGAGGAATTGATACGAGACATCCCCGACTCCCTGCCAGTTGTTTAGGTGATTTCAGCAAAGAGTCTTCAGATGCCGTAATGGCCAGAATAGAAAATAGATCATAGAATTCGATAGAAACCTTGCTTGGGATTATATTAGCATGTAGGGGTGGGGATGGCAATGAAGTTGGGTATTAAAAATTATGAAAATTTGATAAACAGCAAGAAAAAGAGACCGCATACAAATGATGCATGCGGTCCCTGGAAAGGATGTGTAATTGATAGATTTGAAGATCAGGAATTACTGTTTGTCAGAGGAAAGATCAAAAGAAGCTTCTTTGCTGTCATCAGCTTCTTTAATTTCAGCAATTTCCCCGATCTCAGAGTCTGCAGTTTCAGTTTCGTCAATAGAAGAATCGAGTTTGGAGTTTGCATCCGGAATATCTGCGATCACAGAAACCGTGTCGATTTCAAAGTCGGATTCCTGTGCATCAGCAGTATCTACCGTAAATTCCAGGTCCTTATATCCTTCAAGAACGATTTTAACGGAGTTTTCCCCGGCTGTGAACCCATCGACAGTAAAATCAAGGAAAACTGTGCAGCCGTAAACGTCATCATTACTTGTTTTATAAGAGGTCGTTTTATTTCCTAAATAACTTTCGTAGTTATAAGTAACGTCATTTACGGAAACAATTCCGGACTTTGAAACCTGCTTCAGATAAGTCTCAATATCTTTAGATGTTCCTGAAAACGATATGCGATAATAGTCACCGCTTAAAAAACTGCTGGTAAGGGATGCAGATTCAAACTCAGGAGCATCAAGGAGATCCTCTTCACTTTCCTTCACTGTAAGTGCAACAGTCTGCTCCTTATATCCATCAGCCTTAAGTGTGAGAGTCACAGTTCCGGCAGAAAGGCCAGTGGTATCAACAACAAGAGCAGAATCAGAAAATTCAGCAGCTAATTTTTTGGAATCAACATATACTGCAGCAAGTTTGAGGTAATCTGTATCATCGCAGATAAGAGTCAGTTTTTTGCCCACTGTGATTTCCTGTGTATCAAAAGATGGAGCATCTTTATCCTCTTTTTCATCAGGTGTGGAATCTGTTAAATTTCCGTTCTTATCGAGAGTAAATGTGAGAGTTTGATAACCTGCAACTTTGATCGTGATCGTAGTATTTCCGGAAGTATTAAACGCCCCCGTCGTTAAAGAGAGACCTGATCCATACGCGCCCATACCGATTTTATAAGTTTCAGATCCATTGCTGAAATATGAATCATCATAGGAATAGCGAGTGGAATTTACAGTAATATCAGTGTTGGCAGTATCTTTTAATGCATTTAAATAGGTGTTGACTAAATTATCCTCATCAGCGGATTTGAAATAGATAATATAATTGCCAGAATAACCTCTTTCTACGAATTCAACAGTCATGACAATATCATCTGTTTCCTCCTTCTTAACTTCCTCAACTTCAAACTCAGCACTCAGAGCATCCGGATAATACTCAGTCTTTGCCTGGATCGTAATCGTATGAGTACCAGGAGTTACATTGTAAAGCGTGATGACATTGCTGCCTTCCTCTACAACATAATAAACGGAATCGCTGCCGCCTACACCGCTCGTCCAAACACGGGTCTCCTGATTCGTATCCTTGTCCAGAACAACGGATGTATCATAAGTTAAATATTTTAAGAAATCTCCCTCAGATCCTTTAACCGTAAAGGAAACGGTTGCCTTTCCTGTCTCATCCGGAGTGAAAGCGTTTTTGCCTTCTTTATAATTTACGTTCAGACTCAGGTTCTCTTCAACGACTTTGCTGTAATGAACCTTTACGGTCTGGCTCTTATAACCGGAAGCGTCGATGGTAACAGTTACCTCTCCTGATTTAAGGGCATCTGCTTTAATTGTGACAGTTCCTGCCTTTGCATCAACGGTATACTTGCCGGAATCAAGCCCTTTCCAGTTACCGTTGAGATAAAGATCCGTTATCTTTTTAAGGTAGTCGGCATCCTGACAGCTTAAAACGAGATCTTTTCCTTCCGTTGCGGAAGTGACTGTAACAGCCGGGGCATCAAAACGTCCATAGGAATCACTGTACTGGATATCACCGAGGAGACCATCCTCCAGAACTTCCTTCACCGCATACGGTCGGTTCAGAGTGTTTGTCCCATTCTCTTTATACTCTGCGAATGTGAGAACAGTTCCTTCTAAATCTGCATCAGAGACAGCGTTATAGTAGTCCAGCCATGTATAATAAGTAGTATCGCCTGTATCGAATACAGAATCAACTCCGCTTAACATCTTCCGGTAATCGATGATACCGTTGACTGCATCGTTCTGTTCACCCATATCGTTTAAGATATTTGCGTTTACAAGAAGATCGGAATCGAAGATCAGATCGGCACTTGTGGTTGCGCTGCCGCCGTCACCGCTTCCGGAGGTGCTTCCGGAGGATGTTGCGCGGGACACAGCGTCAACAGAGAGAGTGGATACCTGCATTGCGGCAGGTACGTTCTCACCACCGGTCACGTTAAAGGATTTGTTTACAGTTTTGAAACCATTGGAGTAAAGCGTAATCGTATAAGTACCGTTATATGGAATGTTGTTTCGTCCGTTCTCAGCGTTTACATCGTTGTAAAGCACAAAGAGATCTCCGATGAGATACCAATCATCAATCTTGTTCAGCTCTTTTGTATCACCCGTCGGATCAGTTAAGGTCACACGCTCGACCGGAACGGTGACACCGTAAGCCATATCTTTTACGGTGAAGTGCAGGTTGCGTCCGGAAATTGCACTTTCGGAGATCAGAAGAGTCGGAGCCGCCTGATTGACAATATGGATGGATGCCATAGCGGACTTTCCAGCCTCGGAGCGTACACGTACATAATAACGGCCGTTGCTTCTGAAATTTTTCTGTCCAAGATTGAGCGTAAGTGTGCCGACTTTTCCATGACCATGAGGAACATTGGTCTTGGATTCAAATTCAAGATGGTCGTTGATCGTGTTACGGTTTTCATTGTACTGAACAAGCTCCAGACCGGAGATCGCATCGAACCATTCTTTTTCCTCAGCTGTATTGTAGTTGAACATGATGGTTACGGTTCCGTTTCCATTTTCATCGATCTCGGCATCTGGAGAATAGCTCGGATGAGCTTCCCGAACGGCATCAAGAGCGATCGTTGTCCTGGACGGAGTCACACGAACGTTTCCTTCGTCATCATAGTTTGTGAGACAGTAATCCCAGACCGGAATTGCACCATGTCCAAGAAGCTTTTCCGGAAGATAGCCATCTTCTGTGTAAACAGAATCCTCATCAGCCTTTTCATTCAGGACAACGCTCTCAGACTTTTTGGAATCTTCTTTGGAAACTGCAGTTACAGTACCCGGCGTTCCAACCAGCGGGAGTTTCGCAATGCTTCCGTCATCGGTCACTTTTGTGAGAGAGGAGGTTACATCGTTACCGTCAACCGTAACGATGCAGTTGTCAGCATTGTATCCCTCATCGAAAGTAATGGTCAGCCATTTTCCGAGAGAGTCCACATTCATGATCCTGGTCTTTTCCTCATCAATGACGGAAACTGTGGTCTCATCATCGGAACCCTGATCACCGGAGTTGCCGCCGTTATTGTCGGAACCACTATCACCGGAGTTGCTGCCGTTGTTGTCAGAACCATTATTGTTGGAACCGTTATCACTATTACTGCCGCTATTATTGTTGGAACCATTATTATCATTACTGCCGCCATTATTGGAGCCGCTGTTGTCGGAGCTGCCGCCACTGCTGCTTCCGCCATTGCCGCCACTGCTGCTTCCGCCATTGTCAGAACTGTGACTTCCGCCGGAAGAAGAGGAGCCGCTTTCCGAATTATCGGAGTCCGTTGAGGATCCTTTTTCTATCGGTGTTCCGTCGGCCTTGACTGCGGATGCGATGCCCTTCTGGTCATGACGGATAGAACCGTCCGCGTTTACCCAGCGACCATCCGCATTTACGCTATAGCCGTCTGGAGTTGTTGTATTTCGATATAATTTACCGACATTTTCTGTGGCATCTGTTCCGAAGTAGTAGCAGGAATTGTCGATCCACTGCCATCCTGTGAGCATTACGCCGAAGTCAGAACCTGGAACAGTATTCATAAAATACCAGCTGCCGCTTGGGTCCTTCAACCATCCGGTATGTAAACGTCCCTCGATGCCGCCCTGATCGGCTGCACTTTCAAGGTAAAACCATCTTCCCTTTTCATCCTGAAGCCATCCTGTTTTCATGAATCCGGTAGCCGGGTCGATATAATACCAGCCGGATTCTGTATAGATCCAACCGGTACTTGGCTTCTGATTTGCATCATAGTGCTTCCATCCCTGTGCTTCCTGCTTCCAGGTTCCCTGAGTATATGCCTGAGCAGCGTATCCTGTGTTGGAACTGGAAATGGCAGAAAATGCCATGCCAACCTGTGAAAAAACGCAGGCAGCAGTAAGTACCGGAATTGCAGTCTGGCGAAGTAACTTTTTCTTCACTTGTATCTCCTCCTGTTAGTGCAAACTAATTATAGCAAAGACAGTATATTTGCAGGAAAAGTGAATGTCAATAAAATAACGGAAATATGAGAATGAGAATCTTTCTCATATAGAGACTTGTTCTTTTGATCTTGCAGATGTATTAAAAAACAGGCGATAGCACGAATAAAATTCAAAATTCAGTGGATTCACATCAAAGAAAAGAAAAAATGATAAAAATGTGCAAAAAGATAACGCAAAAGAAAAACAGACAAAATTTCTTTAATGAAATAAATAAATGCATCGTGAACACAAGCCGCCTTTCGCTTGAATTTATTGTGATTTATGGCTATAATTAGCTTGAATATAGCAGAAAAAATATAAATTCCATATGAAGGTTCCGGTCTGTTTCATGCACGGGGAGTTCTGGAAATGGGATGTATAGGAGGCAATGGTATTATGAAGATCACAAAAGTATGGGCGGTATATTTCAGCCCCACAGGAAATGCGAAAAAAGTAATCACGACGATGGCGAAAAAGGCTGCGGAATGTCTTGGGGTGCCGGTAGAGACATTTGATTTTACACTTCCGGAGAACCGGGAGGGCATTACGAGCTTTGAAGGTGAGGATCTTGTATTTTTCAGCACACCGGTCTACGCGGGACGGATTCCGAACAAGATGCTTCCGTATGTGCAGAGCGCTTTTGAGGGAAACGGCGCGCTGGCGGTACCGGTATCGGTATTTGGAAACAGAAACTTTGACAATGGTCTGATCGAGCTTCGCAACGAGCTGGAGCTTCACGGCTTCCATACGATCGCGGCTGCGGGAATCCCGACAGAGCATGTGTTCAGCAGCAAGCTTGCGACAGGTCGCCCGGATGCGGATGATCTCGCAAAGATCGCGGAATTCGGTGAGAAGGTAGCGAAGAAGGTTTCTGAGATGACAGAGATTCCGGCAAAGATCGAGGTCCGCGGCGATGATCCGGTGACTGCCTACTATACACCGCTTGGAACGGATGGAAAACCTGCAGTGTTCTTAAAGGCGAAACCGAAGACAGACCCGGAGAAATGCTCGAAGTGCGGAATCTGTGCGACCGTCTGTCCGATGGGATCTATCCCGAAGGACGCGCCGGATACCTGCACCGGAATCTGCATCAAGTGCCATGCCTGCATCAAAGCATGTCCGGCAGGCGCAAAGTATTTTGATGACGAGGCATTTTTATCTCATGTGGAAATGTTAAAACAGAATTACCAGAGACGGGCTGAGGCAGAGTGGTTTATCTGATGATTCTATGATTGCATAAAAAATCAATGCAAAAGATTGATACAGAGGGCGAAAACAGGCTCCCTGTATCAATTTTTTTTCTCAGTCGTTCAGTGCCGCCAATTTTTTAAAATACGGCGCAAACAGCTCCTTTTCATACGCATATCCCGCCATGAACACGCAGTCCATAAAGAGTCGTGTGATCTCCGGATCTTCCTGCTCCGCAAGAATGCGCTTCCATTCCGCTTTCGCGTGCTGGCTGAGTTCTGCGAGCAGCCGGTTTCGGTCCTCGAAGAGGCCGTTGTCGGTGCAGTTTAAGTCCTTCGGAAGAAAGTCCGCAGTCCGTCCGCAGGGAGACGGGCAGGCGGCGCAGTCGGGGGAGATGACGGCTTTCTGCTTGTGGATCTGTTCCACAAGGTCATTGGCGGCAGAAGAGGAGAGTGAGCCGCCCGGTGCCACGGATGCCAGGGCCGCAAAAAGGACCGGAGCAGTTCCAGTCGGGATTTCCTTTGCCTCCGCGGCGCGGGCGAGCCCGATGAGGGCGCAGATGACAGTGTCCTGCTCCGGGGTACGGCCGGAGGTGTTTGTAGTAGTTGAGAGAGACATATAGGTTCCCTTCTTAAATATAAAAATGTCTATTCAGTACCTTCGTAGTTACAAGGAAAAATCTATTCCAGATCGGCTATGCCGATGGGATTTTCCAGAGGAACTGGCAGGGACGAGATCTTATTTCAAGATCCGTCCATCGGTACCGACTGTATATACCTGCCACGGAATAAACTTCCCGCTTGCCATCAGCGCGTTCTTCACAGCTGCTTCGATTCCTCCGCAGCACGGCACCTCCATGCGCACAACCGTCACGCTCTGGATATCGTTATTGCGGATGATCTCCGCGAGCTTCTCGGAATAATCCACGGAATCCAGCTTCGGACATCCGATGAGTGTCACGTGGCCATCGATGAAATCGTTGTGGAAGTTTCCGTATGCGTAAGCCGTGCAATCCGCGGCAACGAGAAGCTTCGCACCGTCAAAGTACGGGGCGCGGACCGGGACGAGCTTGATCTGGACCGGCCACTGGGAGAGTCTGCTCTCCATGGAGACGGGCGCAGCGTGTCCCGGGATCGCTGCGCTGTTAGATGCAGGCGCGGAGGGATGTGTGATCGTGCGGCTCATGGTTCCCGGACATCCTGTAAATTCCGGCTTCGGGGCCGGTGCCTCTGTCGGCATGAGGGAAGCAGCTTTTCTTGCCGCCATGTGTGCCAGAACCGCCTCATGGTCATAAGCGGCAGCCTCGCGTTCCTCAAAGCTGATTGCGTCCGCCGGACAGGCCGGGAGACAGTTTCCGAGTCCGTCGCAGTAATCGTCGCGAATCAGCTTCGCCTTTCCATCGATCATTGCGATCGCGCCCTCCTGACAGGCAGCCGCGCATGCTCCGCAGCCGTTGCATTTCTCTTCATCAATTTTTACGATCGTTCTTTTCAATTTAGGTTCCCCTTTCAGAATGTGTAAATATGGTCTCGCCGTTTTATGTGGCGGATTTGCTGTCATGAATCCCTAAAAACTGTCAGTGACAGGTTTTGTAGGTGTCATGTATTGACTTTTGTAGGGCAAGTATACTACAATCATTAATAATTGTATGTTGTTTTTACAACGAAAGTTTGAATATTAAAAGGAGCAACATGATCGAAAAAGAAATGATCCCGGATTCCCCGCTTTTCACCGGAATCCACCCGGAAGAAAAGGAGAGCATCTTAAAATGTCTCTCCGCAGTCGAAAAGAAATACGAAAAAGGTGATGCAGTCTTTCTTGCAGGGACTGAGATCCGCTCCATGGGGTTTGTCCTCTCAGGAAGTGTCGAGATCTCCAGGGACGATTTCTGGGGAAACAAGCAGGTCCTTGGACATGCCGGGAGCGGCGAGCTCTTCGGCGAGGCTTATGCCTGCATGCCCGGCGAGTCTCTGATGGTAAATGTGGAGGCAGCGGAGATGTGCCGGATCCTGTTTCTGGACATCGGAAAGCTCTTAAACGTCTGCACCCCGGCATGCTCTCACCACAACCGTCTGATCCACAACCTTCTTTATATTATGGCGAAGAAGAATCTCATGCTGACGAGGAAGATCGACCACATGGGACAGCGGTCCATAAGGGAAAAAGTGATGGCGTACCTGTCCTTTGAATCGGAGAAGCAGAAGAAAAAGACCTTCGGAATCCCCTACAACCGCCAGCAGCTTGCTGATTACCTGGCAGTGGATCGCAGCGCATTGTCTGCGGAGCTCTCCAGGATGAAAAAAGACGGGTTGATTGAATTTGAGAAGAACCTTTTTACGCTATTATAACGTAACTGTTCAGTACCCTCACGGTTACGTGCAAAAATCCATTCCAAATCAGCTGTGCCGATGGGGTTTTGCCTTCCACCCAGGTTCCCTTACGGTCAGCGCAGCAAGTGCGCAGACTTACTGAAAAGTTACATCACAATTCTATATATAGAAGAAAGGAAAGAACAATGCCATACAGAGATGATATCGAAGAGCGCAGGATCCGCCGGGAAGAAAACCGGAGAAAAAGAAGGAAACAGGAGCGAATCCGCCGGATGATCTTAGGCGGTCTGACAGCCGTGATCGGAATCGCCGTGATCGCAACAGCTGTGCTCGTGACAAAGAGACTTACAGGAAGAAAACAGGTGGATCCAGCGGATGTGGTGGTGCCAGAGTATGTGAACGTGAATCTCCTGACCCCGAACCAGTATTCAAGACCGCAGCTTCCTCTCGAAAAAGTAAATGGAATCGTGGTCCACTATGTCGCAAATCCCTGCAGCACCGCGCTGGAAAACCGGAATTACTTTGAGGGATTAAAGGACCAGACGGGTTCGAAGACCACCTCTGTCAGCAGCCATTTCGTGATCGGTCTGGAGGGTGAGGTCGTCCAGTGCGTTCCGTTAAATGAGGTGGCCTACGCATCCAACAACCGCAACAGCGACACGATCTCCATCGAATGCTGCCATCCGGATGAGACTGGAAAATTTTATGACAGTACATATCAGACGCTCGTAAACTTATGCGCGTATCTCTGTGTGGAATTTGATCTGAAGCCGGATGACGTGATCCGCCACTACGACGTGACGGGAAAGATCTGCCCGAAATATTTTGTGGATTATCCGGAGAAATGGGAGGACTTCCATAAGGATGTAAAGAAAGCGATAAAGATTCTGAAGAAGTAACGGGACATTCACTAAAAATTCGAAATTCATTTTGTATTCTTTACCTAAAATTTACAAATATTATATTTATAATTGAAAAAACCGTGTGCTCTATGATATGATGGAACACGAAGGCAAATTTTGCAGAATCGGATCGAAACTGCGCTTTTGCCACGCCGCCGCGTTAAGACAACAGGCAGCGACAAAAGAGAATGGAGAAGGCATTATGAATATCGGATATCTGGAAAGTATCTTCAGTTTCCTCGGCGGTCTGGGCATGTTCCTTTACGGTATGAGCATCATGGGTGACGGCATGCAGAAGTCCGCGGGAAGTAAGCTGAACAAGTTCCTGAGAATGGTGACGGACAACAGACTTCTTGCAGTCGGTCTCGGCGCTCTGATCACCGCGATCCTGCACAGCAGTGGAGCCACAACCGTCATGGTCGTTGGTTTCGTAAACGCCGGAATTTTGAATCTGACCCAGGCGGTCGGGGTCATCATGGGCGCGAATATCGGTACAACGATCACCGCATGGATGGTTTCCTTAAACTCTCTGGGGGATGCGATGAAGGTCCTGCAGCCGTCGTTTTTCGCACCGCTCGTAGTTGCCATCGGTGCCGCCTTTTTGATGTTTTCCAAGAAGAAAAAGGAGAGTCTGACAGGTGAGATCTGTATCGGTGTCGGACTTCTGTTCGTGGGTCTGACCTTCATGTCAAGCTCAGTAGCGCCGTATACGGATGCCCCGATCTTTGCGAAGGCATTTGCAGTCCTCGGGAGAAACCCGATCCTCGGAATCATCGTCGGTGCCCTTGTAACTGCGATTATCCAGAGCTCTACCGCGTCCGTCGGTATTTTACAGACTCTGGCGATGAGCGGAGTGGTATCCACAAATGCCGCGATTTATATTACACTTGGACAGAATATCGGATCATGTCTGACGGCGCTCTTATCCAGCGCCGGAACGAGCCGCAACGCGAAACGTGCGTCTGTGATCCACCTGACCTTCAACAGCTTCGGCGCGATCGTATTCGGAATCGGTATGTATATCATTTCCATGATCCGTCCGGATATTGCCCAGGGCAGCATCAATGCCTTCCAGATCTCGGTGTTCCACACATTCTTTAACGTGACGAACACCCTGCTCTTATTCCCGTTTGCGAAACAGCTCGTCACCTTCTCCGGTCTGATCGTCCGGGAGACAGAGGAAGAGGAGAAGAAAGAGGAGACAAAGGAGGACGAGCTTCCAGTTCTCGACGAGCGTATCTTCAAATCCCCGACCTTTGCCCTTGAAGTCGGCGTGATGGAGGTCGTTCATATGGGTAAGATGGCCCTCGCAAACTTAAAGCTTGCAACAAGCGTCCTTGTGGAAAACAAATATGAATGTCTCGATGAGGTTTTTAAGAACGAGACAGAGATCGATATTTTAAATAAGAAGCTTACCGAATATCTCATTAAGGTCAATAACCTGTCCTTAAATGAGAAACAGAAAGTTCAGGTCAGCAACCTCTTCTACAGCATCAGCGATTTAGAACGTGTGGGTGACCATGCGGAAAACCTTGCGGAGGCGGCGCAGTACCTGAAGGAGCATGGACTCGCTTTCTCAGAGACCGGGATCGAGGACCTCAAAGAAATTTCAAGCGCGGCCATCGGAGCTGTGGACCATGCAGTCGCTGCCCGTCAGGATGGCGGAATGGAGGATATCCGTCAGGTCAGCAAGCTGGAAGACCGTGTGGATACTCTCGAGGAAGAGATGCGCGACAAACACATCGAGCGTCTTTCCAAGAACGAGTGCAACCCGTCCGCCGGCGTTGTGTTCTTAGATATTTTAAGCAATCTGGAACGTATCTCCGACCATGCTTACAATGTGGCGGGGTATGTGAAGGATGAGCTGTAAATCGTATTTCATCTGATGATTTTGATCCTGCATACAGATTCTGGATAATATCCGGACTGTGTGCGGGATTTTTTTAGTATTTGCGGTCATTTGGAAAAATCAGCTTGCCAGCATATGCGATCTTCCGTATAATGAAGACATCAGACAACTTGTAACAGAACATGGGGGAAACGATGGAGACGAAGAAAAAAGATGACCGGAAACTTCTGGGCAGCCAGATCGAGGACCGGATCTTAGAGTATATAAAAGAGAAACCGCTGGAGGTGGGAGACCGGCTTCCGAACGAGTTTGAACTTGCGGAGATGTTTGAGGTGGGACGAAGCACGATCCGCGAGGCGGTAAAAGGTCTGGTGACGAAAGGAGTTCTGCAGGTGCGGAGAGGTGCGGGAACATATGTCAGCAGTCTGACACCTGCGGAGGATGACCCGTTAAGGCTTAACGCAAAGCTCCATGACAGATTTAAGCTGGCGCTGGATCTCTTTGACGTCCGCCTGATCTTGGAGCCGGAGATTGCCGCTAAGGCAGCAGTTTACGCGACGGACGAGGATATCGCGACCTTAAAGCGGCTGTGTAAGGAGACAGAGGAACTATATCTGGCGGACAAGGATCATATGCCGAAGGACATCGAGTTTCACACCTGGATCGCCCGGTGCAGCAAGAATCAGGTCATGGAGTCCCTGATCCCGATCATCAATTCGGGAATCAATACCTTCGTGAACCTGACGAGGCGCTCACTGCGGACAGAGACGATCACGACCCACCGGGCCATCACGGAAGCCATCGCAAATCATGATTCCACAGGGGCGCGGTGTGCCATGGTGATGCATCTGACGTATAACAGGCAGGAGCTTTTGAGACGTCGGACGGCCTATGAGACGCAGGCCGAGATGGAAGAGAAGAAAGAACAGTAGAGCGTAAAATGTCAGAAGCTATTCGAATGGAATAAGAATGCCGGGAGCAGGGAAAAATAATGCACAATTTTCCCCTGCTTTTTTTGTGCGAAAAAGAGAAAAGACAAAATACATCAGACAAGTGTTGCAAATATCACAGAAAAATGTTAGATTAAGCGCATAGACATAAGACATCAGACAAATGCATCAAAGAACTTGCCAAACGGATCGATATGTCTGATGAAAAGCGGAAAACAGGAAAGTCAAAACACAAACTGTTTTTCCGGAATGAAACCATGAAGCGCAGAGCGGTCCGGCTCAGGGGTATGACACGGATCTTTGCGCAGAACAACCAAAACAAATATACTGGGAGGTAAATCCACTATGTCTGAAGGAGTTGTACTCAACCCGACCCGCCTTGTCCTGGCAGCACTGATCGGTCTTGTGATCCTGCTCGTCCTGATCATCAAGTTTAATGTGCAGGCAATGATCGCGATCCTCATCGGAGCGATCAGCATCGGACTTCTCGCGGGAATGCCGACGAAAGATATTATCGCGGCAGTCAATGATGGAATTGGAAATACGTTAAAAGGAATTGCCCTGCTTGTAGGCTTAGGATCCATGTTCGGTGCGATCCTGGAGGTCTCGGGCGGCGCGCAGACGATCGCCGTCACGATGGTAAAGAAATTCGGTGACGAGAAGGCCGCGTGGGCGCTTGGAATCACAGGTCTCGTGATCGCGATGCCGGTATTCTTCGATGCAGGACTGATCATTCTGATCCCGTTAGCATTCTCCCTTGCAAAGAAGACAAAGCGTTCCTCTCTTCACTATGTGATTCCGCTTCTTGCGGGACTTGCGGTTGGACATGCGTTCATTCCGCCGACACCGGGCCCGGTTCTTGTAGCAACGATGTTAAATGTAGATCTTGGCTGGGTCATCTTAGTCGGAATCTTCTGCGGAATCTTCGCAATGATCGTAGCCGGTCCGGTCTGGGGATCCATCTGTGGAAAGAAGTTTTATGTTCCGGTACCGGAGAGTGTGGCAAATCAGGAAGAGATCGATGAGTCCAAGCTTCCGAGCTTCTGGCTGATCGTTGGGATCATCCTGATTCCGTTAGTGCTCATCATTCTGGACTCCATCTGCGGCGTTGTTCCGGCATTAGCCGGTGTTGCTCCGGTCTTTGAGTTCTTAGGTGAGCCGTTCGTAGCACTGTTACTCGCGACTCTGGCTGCTATGTTTGGTCTTGGCTTAAAGCATGGCTACACGATGAAAGAGCTTGAGAAGGTTATGACAAAGTCCTTAGAGCCGACCGGTCTCATCCTTCTCGTTACCGCCTGTGGCGGCGTGCTCCGCTATGTGCTTCAGTACTCTGGCCTCGGAAACGTGATCGGAAACGCGGTTGCATCCATGAATCTTCCGATCGTTGTCCTTGCGTTTATCATCGCAGTCCTTGTCCGTGTCAGTGTCGGTTCCGCAACGGTTGCCATGACCATGGCGGCAGGTATTGTTGCGGCGCTTCCGGGAATCAGCGAGCTGTCCCCGTTATATCTGGCATGTACCGTAGCGGCAGTAGCGGGCGGCTCCACTGTATGCTCCCACTTTAATGATTCCGGTTTCTGGCTGGTAAGATCTCTCGTGGGAATCGATGAGAAGACGACCCTGAAAACCTGGACCATCATGGAGACCTTAGTCGGCGTGACCGGATTCCTTGTAGCACTTGTAATTTCATTCTTTGCGTAGTAGGAAGATGCAGGTACGCAGCCCAAAGCTGCGGTGCATTCGAAACGCAGAGAAAGAACAAAATTGAAAAAACAGTTCCAATAAAATATATCATTCGCTCAATAACGAGCAGCACCCCACGAAGAAAGAAGGAAATATCATGAAATGTCTGAAGAGTCAGGAAATGAGAAAACTTGCACCGGAGCTTGATCCGTTAAGAATCGGAACGGGCTGGAAGCCGGAAGAGCTTGCGATGCCGCAGGTCATCATCGAGAGTACGGCCGGTGACAGCCATCCGGGAAGCGGACATCTCCATATCCTTGTAGATGAAGTAAAAAAAGGAATCGCTGAGGCGGGCGGCCACGGCGCGAAATATTTCTGCACCGATATCTGTGACGGCGAGAGCCAGGGAACCGATGGAATCAACTACAGCCTTGCAAGCCGTGAGATGATCGCGAACATGATCGAGATCCACGCGAACGCGACTCCCTTCGATGCAGGCGTATATCTCGCAAGCTGTGATAAGGGAATGCCGGCAAACCTCATGGGCTTATTCCGCGTGAATATTCCGGCTGTTGTTGTTCCGGGCGGAACCATGAATGCAGGTCCGGAGATGTTAACCCTGGAACAGCTTGGCATGTACAGCGCCCAGTATGAGCGCGGCGAGATCGATGAGAACCGCTTAAACTGGGCAAAGCACAACGCATGTCCGAGCTGCGGCGCTTGTTCCTTTATCGGAACCGCATCCACCATGCAGATCATGGCTGAGGCTCTTGGCCTTGCCCTTCCGGGAAGTGCGTTGATGCCTGCGACAAGCCCGGATCTCTTAAACTACGCGAGAGAGGCCGGAAAACAGGCAGTTAAGCTTGCGAAGATGGACAACATGCGTCCGAGCGATATCGTGACGATGGACAGCTTCGAAAACGCGATTCTTGTACATGCGGCCATCTCCGGAAGCACAAACTGCTTACTCCACCTTCCGGCGATCGCTCATGAGCTTGGAATCGAGATCACAGGTGACACCTTCGACAGACTCCACCGCGGCGCGAAGTATCTTCTTGATATCCGCCCGGCAGGAAAGTGGCCGGCAGAGTGCTTCTACTATGCAGGCGGCGTTCCGGCGATCATGGAGGAGATCAAAGACCACCTTCACCTTGATGTCATGACCGTGACCGGAAAGACTCTCGGTGAGAACTTAAAGGAATTAAAAGAGAACGGATTCTATGAGCGCTGCGAGAAATGGCTCCAGAAGTTCAACGAGCGTTATGGAATCTCTATCACAAGACAGGACATCATCCGTCCGGCTGACAAGGCCATCGGAACCGACGGCAGCATCGCAGTCCTGCGCGGAAACCTTGCTCCGGAAGGTGCGGTTATCAAGCACACCGCATGCCCGAAGGAGATGTTCAAGGCAGTTCTCAAGGCGAGACCGTTTGATAGCGAGGAAGAGTGTCTGGATGCCGTTTTAAAGCATAAGGTTGAGAAAGGCGACGCAGTCTTCATCCGTTACGAGGGGCCGAAGGGAAGCGGTATGCCGGAGATGTTCTACACCTCCGAGGCCATCAGCAGCGATAAGGAGCTTGGCCGTTCCATCGCCCTGATCACAGACGGAAGATTCTCCGGTGCATCCACAGGTCCGGTTATCGGACACTGCAGCCCGGAGGCAGCAGACGGCGGCCCGATCGCGCTCGTTGAGGAAGGCGATCTCATCGAGATCGATGTGATGGAGAGAAAGTTAAACATCATCGGTATCAAGGGTGAGAGAAAGACTCCGGAGGAGATCGATGCGGTCCTTGCCGAGAGGAAGAAAAACTGGAAGCCGAGAGAGCTCCGCTACAAGAGCGGTGTACTCCGTATGTTCAGTGAGCATGCGGCAAGCCCGATGAAAGGTGCTTATCTGGAATTCTAAAAAATATAAAATAAGGCTGGCGGCAAATGCTGGCTGCCGGTCTGCAAAAGAAACGTCCCGGATCCTGAGATGCTCATACTCTCTGATCCGGGGCGTTTTTGTATCATTACCATTTCGCCAAAAGCCACATGTTACTGTTTGCGCAAGGCATGAACAGTAACCAGACAGTAACAGCCGCATACTTTTCATATAATAAAGATTGCACGAACGAGTGTTCCTGTGGTAGAATGATGATATCTGTTACCGGAATACCGATGGGTTCAGTATGTGGGAGATGTGAGCAGAACCGTCGGCATCCGGAAATGTGAAAGGGGAACAGAATGAACAATTACGATACATTAAATCCGATGCAGCGGGAAGCTGTCTTCACTACGGAAGGTCCGCTTTTAGTGCTGGCGGGTGCAGGATCCGGAAAGACACGGGCGCTGACGCACCGGGTTGCTTATTTAATAGAGGAAAAGGGCGTGAAGCCCTGGAATATCCTGGCGATCACCTTTACAAACAAGGCGGCGGGAGAGATGCGGGACCGCGTCAACAGTCTCGTGGAGTACGGCGCAGACAGTGTCTGGGTCAGCACCTTCCACTCCCTCTGTGTGCGGATCTTAAGGAGATTTATTGAGAACATCGGCTACACGACGGATTTTTCCATCTATGATTCCGATGATACAAAGACCCTGATGAAACAGATCTTCAAGGATCTTGAGGTGAATACGAAGGTATTAAAAGAACGGGGCGTTCTCGGCGTGATCTCTTCCGCAAAGAATGAGATGATCGGCCCGGAAGAGTTTATGCTCAGCGCGAAGGCTGAGGGGGATTCGAGACTGAAACGGATCGCGGAGCTCTATATGGAGTACCAGAAACGTTTAAAAAAGAACAATGCCCTGGATTTCGATGACCTTCTCGTAAAGACCGTGGAGTTGTTCCAGTCAAAGCAGGAGGTTTTGGAGTATTATCAGGACCGTTTCCGCTATATTATGGTGGATGAGTATCAGGATACGAATACGGTACAGTTTAAGCTTGTGAGCCTCTTAGCGGCAAAATACCGGAATATCTGCGTGGTGGGCGACGATGACCAGTCGATCTACCGGTTCCGCGGCGCGAATATCAGAAATATCTTAAGCTTCGAGGAGACGTTCCCCGGTGCGAAGGTGATCAAGCTGGAGCAGAACTACCGCTCCACAAAGATGATCCTGGATTCGGCGAATGAGGTGATCAGGAACAACACCGGAAGAAAGGATAAGACACTCTGGACAGAAAATGAGGTGGGCGAGCGTCCGGTGTTCCGGGAATTTCCTTCTTCCTTTGAGGAAGCGGAATGGATCGTGCGGGATATCGTGAAGAGAGGTGGACCGTGGAAGGATTACGCGATCCTCTATCGCACGAATGCCCAGTCCCGTATATTCGAGGAGAAATGTGTTGCGTACAATCTTCCGTATCGTCTCGTGGGCGGTGTAAACTTCTACCAGAGAAAAGAGATCAAGGATGTTCTCTGCTATTTAAAGACGATCGCCAATGGGCGGGATGACCTGGCTGTGCAGAGGATCATCAATGTTCCGAAGCGCGGAATCGGAGCCATGAGTGTTGCACGGGTGAACATGTTCGCGATGGAAAACGATATGAGTTTCTATGAGGCGCTGGAGAGGGTGCAGGCGGTTCCCGGAATCGGAAAAGCGGCGTTAAAGATCGGAGTATTTACAGACCAGATCAGCGAGTTCCGGAAGATGTTAAAGGAAGAGACTCCGATCAAGGATGTGATCGAGGCGATCCTTGATAAGACAGGATATCGTGATGAGCTGAAGGAAGAGGGCGAGGTGGAAGCCGAGTCCAGAATGGAAAATATTGAGGAACTCATCAACAAGGCAGTCTCCTACTGGGAGAGCGCCGAGGAACCGAGTCTTTCCGCGTTCCTGGAGGAAGTTGCCCTGGTTGCGGATATCGACAGTATGGATGAGTCAGAGGATAGAATTATCCTTATGACACTGCATTCTGCGAAAGGTCTGGAGTTCCCGTATGTGTATCTTGCGGGAATGGAAGATGGACTTTTCCCGAGTGGAATGTCCCTGATGGAGGGACCGGAGGCGCTGGAGGAAGAGCGCCGTCTCTGCTATGTGGGAATCACGAGGGCGGAGAAGCGGCTGACGCTGACCGCCGCAAAGAGCCGTATGGTGAAGGGCGAGATGCAGTACGCGAGAACGAGCCGGTTTATTGACGAGATCCCGGATGTGTGCCTGGAACGTCCGGACCGGGATGATTCAAAGACAGGATGGAAGAAAGTGGCGGACGCATACAGAGATCTTCCGGAGGAAGCGGGACTTCCGTGGGCGAAGGCTCCCGGCGCAGACGGAAAAACGACAGGCGGTCACACCGGAAGATTCCAGAACCGCCCGGCGGGCGTGAGTCTTTTCGGACAGAAATCCGATGCCTATAAGAATCCATACGCCTCCGGGACTTCTGCGGCTCCGAAGACCACACCGACCTTCGGAAAGTCGTTCACCGTAGAAAAACCGAAGTCTTTGGATTACTCCGAAGGCGACCGCGTCCATCATATGCGTTTTGGTGACGGAACCGTGAAATCCATCGCGGACGGTGGAAAAGATTTCGAGGTCACAGTGGATTTTGATAATGCGGCGATCGGGACAAGGAAGATGTTTGCTTCCTTTGCGAAGCTGAAGAAGCTGTAAACAGAGGTCAAGACGTTACTGTACACGGGCAGGAATTTTCTGAACTGAAAATTCCGTACAATACAGTGGTGGCAGTGGATTTTGCTGATTCTGAATGCGAAGCATCGGCAAAATCAGTTACTGTTTGCGCAGCGTGAACAGTAACCTCAAGACTGAATTTAAGAATTTTAGTGTTGATTTTTCCTGAGTAATCGCATATAATGAAATACAGCTAAAGAATGTACTTATATTTCCACAGACACACGAAAACCCCTGGAGTTGCCGCTCCAGGGGTTTTCTTGCTCGCTACGGTGAGCTGATCCGTTCAGGCTGTTACTGTCTGCCGTCCCTGTCCAACCATTTGCACACATAGTAGCCAACTATGCTAGCCATAACAGAGACAAAGAATGTACTTAAAGATTCCACAAACAACACCTCCTTTCTGCTGGAGGTTCGACAGCAACTTGATTTTATCATGTTTACTTGCGAAACTCCATATACCGAAGTATAAAAAAGAGATGTCTAAACTATGAAAATTTAGGGATAGTAAAAACCATAAAATCATGATATACTATTACAAAGTATCTGTCCGTGCGGATTATTCTTGTCCGGGGCGGCTGTGAAACAGAAAGGATGTGTGAGGATGAACAAATTCGATACGATGAGTAAAGACGCACTTAGCAAAATGGAAGAGCTTATAAACGCGTCCAAACTGAACGAACTGCTTCATAAAAAAGAAGAAGAGGATAAGAAAAAGAATTGTATCCTCTGGGTGCTTGCTATCATCGGCGCTGTTGCTGCTGTAGCCGGAATCGCATACGCAGTATATCGCTTCTTTACACCGGATTATCTGGAAGATTTTGAAGACGATTTCGACGATGATTTCGACGATGACTTTTTCGAGGAAGAGGAGGAAGCTCCGAAAAAAACGGAAAAAGCTGTCGAGAAGGATGATGAGAAAGAAGCTTAAGCCGAAATGCTTACAAACACAATGAGAACGAGGCTGTGGCAGGGATCGCTTGCACAGCCTTTTTCTGTGCATAAAAACATATCAGGGAACGAGGCATCGTTTGTGCGCTGTGCGATCAGAAACGGAAAAATCCGATTCCCGGCAGAAAAAGGAGTACAAAAATAATATGAAAAAAGGTGAGATCTACACCGGTACAGTGGAAAAGATGGATTTTCCAAATAAAGGAATCCTCCATATCGGAGAGGAAAAGGTAGTTGTAAAGAACGCGCTCCCGGGGCAGACCGTCGAAATCGCGATCTCCAAGCAGCGAAAAGGAAGATGCGAGGGAAGACTTCTTAAGGTCGTGACTCCCGCAGCATACGAAAGTACAGAGGGTGCATGTCCTCATCGTGCGGACTGCGGCGGATGTACGTACCAGACGGTTCCTTATGAGGAACAGTTAAAGATCAAGGAGCGGCAGGTCCGGGCTCTTTTAGATCCGGTTCTTCCGGCGGGCTACAATTTTGAGGGGATCAAAGGTAGTCCGTTGACAAAGGCATACCGGAACAAAATGGAATTTTCCTTCGGAGATGAGTTTAAGGACGGTCCCATGACTCTGGGAATGCATAAACGCGGCAGCTTTTATGATATCGTGACCGTGGACCGGTGTGTACTGGTGCACCCGGACTGCTGTAAGATCTTAAGAGCGACGTTAGATTATTTTACGGAGCACGGAGCAGTCTTCTATAAAAAAATGGCGCATGTCGGATATCTGAGACATCTTCTTGTCCGCCGCGGTGTGAAGACCGGGGAGATCCTTGTGGATCTTGTGACCTCCACCCAGACAGAGGAAACCTGGAAGAGTGAACAGAATGAGGAAGCGCTGCTTGAGGGCTGGAAAGAAAAACTTCTGGGACTGGATCTGGAAGGTTCTTTTGCCGGAATCCTCCACACAGAAAACGACAGCCTCGCGGATGTGGTACAGAATGACCGCACGGTGATCCTTTACGGACAGGACTTCTTTATGGAAGAGCTTCTCGGATTAAAATTTAAGATCACCCCATTCTCCTTCTTCCAGACCAACTCTCTCGGTGCAGAGGTGCTCTATGAGACAGCCCGCGAATACATCGGTGAGACAGACGGAAGAAAGGTTTTCGATCTTTACAGCGGAACCGGTACCATTGCCCAGATCCTGGCTCCGGCAGCAGAACATGTGACCGGCGTGGAGATCATCGAGGAAGCTGTTGAGGCGGCGAAGGTGAACGCGGCGCAGAATGGACTGACAAACTGTGACTTCATCGCGGGAGATGTCTTAAAAGTATTAGATACCTTAGAGGAACGCCCGGATCTCATCGTTTTGGACCCGCCGAGAGACGGAATCCATCCGAAGGCGCTTCCAAAGATCATCGACCATTATGGATGTGAAAGAATGATCTATATTTCCTGCAAACCAACGAGCCTTGCGAGAGATCTCGTCGTGCTGCAGGCAAAAGGTTATGAGGTCACAAGAGTATGCTGCGTCGACATGTTCCCGGGGACGACGCAGGTGGAGTGCGTGACACTGCTCCAAAGGAAAAATATCTGAAACCCCTTGAATTTAGACACTTTGAGCGACATATCCTGTTTTCTCAAAGTGACCGAAAAGACAAGAAAATTCATCAAAAATAACTAACAGTTCAATATAGTAACAAAGTGGTCTGAGCCGCTTATTTTCAAGTGATTTTGGAAATAAGTGGCTCTTTTTGCGTTCTCGGATAAATGTGCGAGAATGAGTGATTTAATCGGAGGTAATTGATTTTATGAAGAAGCAAGAAGAATTGTATTCTTTTCCACAACAAAACGATGGTGCTGTGATGGAAACAGATATCAGAATAGTTCAGTTCGGCAAAGAAGATGCATTTTGCGTGATAGGATAAAGAACATACAGGCTGACTACTTTTGGAGAAGTTTAGCCGTAAACGATATCAGCGGTATTTCGATTGTATGAAAGCTATTGTAAAAAATGACGCAACATGACATAATCGGATTGACTAAAGTGACACAGATATTTATAATATAGACAAAACGAAAATGACATGAACGGAGGACAGGATAATGGAGAAATCTGTAACACTTGAAGAG